>JAZAFR010000008.1:0-13092 GCA_036121365.1 Pseudomonadota bacterium
CTTCCATATCAAGTCCTGATTATTAAGTCTAATTATTGTATAGTACATTTTTGCTCAAGATTCTGTTTTTTTTATATTTTATGCCATTAGATTTGGCATATTGAGGCATTTAAATGCTGTGTATTACAAATAAAAGTCATGATATGACCTAGAAAGCAGTTTAATGTGATCAATCCATATAAAAATAGAATCATAGCAACTGTTATTGATAAAAACATACTATGATTAAGATGATCGAGTAGCCCGGGTGGGATTGTGGTCCTCAATTTGCTTCTGTGCTTTCTGGTCTCTTTGGGATATATAGATCCTCTAGGCCATCTGGAAGTCCCTTTAGGGCCAGATCCTGAGCTTGATTACAGGCTGCATCAGTGCAAACCAGAATGTGAACATAAATCAGAATTCACTGGATAGTAGAGAGCAAGAAGTGATTATGAGCTTAAGTGGGCATTGCTCATTCACAGAGTCGTCAAGTGATGCTTCTGTGGCATTCAATACCAGCGCCATATTAAAGGAAGCATGGCACCATTTTCATTGGGTTGGGTGTTCTCATTCTCTAATTTTGATTATAAATGGATTAACCACAAGTGATTTAACGAATTGATTTGATCAATATATAAAGTCTATTTTATTAGCCGGTTTGTCCAGACAAACCGGGAACTTTACCAAGCGCTTCATAGACCTTGTCAACCCCATGTTTTCCATCAGATTGCTGTGCATTGCTTGCATTTTCGGCACGCTCAACTGCTCTATGAACATCATCCAATGCCTTATGCATTGTATGTAGTCGATGGATAGTATTATGGGGACTAGTAATCAGATGATCTTTAATACTCTCTAGTTTTTGCAGATGACTTTCTGTTTTTGTTTTTGTTTCTGTTTCTACTGGAGTTCCGTTAGGATTCAAAAATTTAGATATTTGTGTGATTTGAGATATACTACCAGCACGTATGATAGCAGAAATGACATTTTCATCATTCTCACCATCAGGAGTAATTAGATTATTAATTTCACCGATTTTTTCCAGCATTTGCTTTATTTCGCCTTGATCAGCATTCTCATCTTGTAGTAATTTAAGGAGCCTAGATGTGAATGCTTTAAATTTACCTTTGGCAAATTGTTTTCTGCCGTCTGATATTTCTTTACTCAAAAAATCATTGATGTTTGATAAATAAATTAGTTCTTTTGGACGTTCCTTCATAATTTGTGCTTGGACGAGTACCTCCATTATGATAAGTGATTGCTCGAGAGGTTTTAAAGTTTCTTCATCAAAAGATGCGAAATAGTTGATGATCTCTTGAGTGGATTTGGTCGATATTTCAGATAGATATTCACCAGCGTATTTCAAATCAGAGTATATTCCATCCGCTCCTCCTGTTCCTGTAAATATCTTGGCTGCAGTATTGAAAGCTTCAATACTCATATCTTCTTTGTACTGCATATCATTAAGCTGCGATGTCACACGTTCTATATTTGAAAGAGCGACTTGTATTCTTGTACATAATTGCTCAGTTTCCCCTTTCAGTTGATTTCTCTTTTCGGTTTTATCTTTTGTACTTACGAAACTTGTGTAAAGACTACCAAGGGAATTTTTAAGTTTATTTTGTTTTTCTTCTTTTCTCTTGTTGCAGTGAGGATAGGAGCGAACTTAAGGATAAGATCTTTTAAATGTGCTTCTGTTTCTTCAAAGGCCACTAGATATCGAGACCGAGAACGATTAAAGTCATCTAGACCCTTATAAATAGACGGAGGATTCCTACCGCGACTGTACTTAAATGGATTTTCGGGTTCTAAGCGATCATTTAATAGTTTTACAAGATCAAAATCACGGGATTCCAGGAGAGATGGTGAATTACCATTGATAATATCAAAGAATTGACGACATCGTTGCACTTTATTTTTATCTTTCTGACTGACGTCCGAAGTAAGTAGTGGGGCATTCCATAAATCTTTAACCTTATCAGAGTTTAATTTATCCCAAATTTTTTGATAAATCGATATGCCTTGAGGCTTCGTTTGGGATGTTTCGAGAGGCGCTTCGATTTGTAGATATGTTGTATATGTTGTAGAGGTATCTTCGGTAGCAGGTTGACCAATATCAAAACAATTTTTCAACTGCTCCTCATCAGGGTAACCCTCACCTATAGCATTTATACAAGGTTGTACAAGATTTACAACGTAGTCGTCTTCCTTCATATCTTTAGGCCTCTTCAGTTGTTCAAGGCTCCTGTCCTGTTTAAAAAAACGCAATAAGGCATCAACATCATCGATGCTTAGGCTTGGTTTTTTAAGGATATGCTGCACGTTGACATACGCCTTTACGTAGCTTTCGATGGTTTTTACATTCCTCGCCGCGGCTTCCTGGTACGCTTTATTTGCCTCATATTCAGAATCATTTAAAGATTTATCGTTTGGAGTATCTTTTTCTTCTTCCTTCCAGTACCCATCTTCTCCGAATTCTGGCATATCAAATCCTTATTATTAAGTCTAATGATTATATAGGACATTTTTGCTCAAGATTCTGTTTTTTTTATATTTTATGCCATGAATTTTGGAATATTGAGGCATTTAAATGCTGTGTATTACAAATAAAAATCATGACATGAACTAGAAAGCAGTTTAATGTGATCAATGCATATAAAATAGAATCATATGACCATTGACATAATTTACTGAAGGATTGGATGTGTTGTTCGTGCATATAGAATCTGGTATTGCTATCAAAATTTCATTAAATAATCAGGAAAAATGGGCTTTATCAGCAATCATAGAAGCTCAATAAAGAGATGAAAATGGCGGATGTAACTGCGATCAGAAGGTGATGAATTGAGTAAAATCAAAGTAAATATAAAAATTCAATCAAAAATAAAATGAAAGGGGCTCACATAATAAGCGCATATAGAATGAAGTGAAAAGAAGAGTCAAAAAACACGATTAAGAGAACAATCCTGACCGGTGTGCTAAGGGCTTATTCGGCGTTATCTTGTGTGCTGGGCAGTTTCACATCCTCAATCAACTTGCCCTCTTGTGTGATCTCTGATATTTTCAATTCAGCCTTTTCCAGTACTTCTTGGCAGTGCTTAGACAGAGAGACGGCTTTTTGAAATTTATCAAGTGCTTCTTCCAGGGGAAGATTGCCTGTTTCCAACTCATTGACGGTGTGTTGGAGTTGCTTTAGGGTGGATTCAAAGTCTATGGGTTTGTCAGTCATGGGCATTTCCTCTGTACAAAAATTTTCGGATTTAAATCTTGAGATCTTGTCTGTTTTCAATTTCACTTTTTAGGCGATCTATGAGATCTTGGCAAGACATGGACTCTAGAATTTCACCCGATCGATGTCTGACGTTGACAGTATTACTCTCCACTTCCTTATCGCCAATGACCAGCATATAAGGCACTTTCTCAACTTGGGCATTGCGAATTTTTTTCTGCATGCGCTCACTGCTTTGGTCAATTTCCACTCGAATACCACCAGATGCGCAGTGGACTGTGGCCTGGAACAAAGCGGTATGAACCTCTTTTGCATAGTCAAGATGTCTATCACTGATGGGGATGATTTTCACATGACAAGGAGACAGCCAAGTTGGGAAATTTCCACCATAATGCTCAAGTAAAAAAGCAATGAATCTTTCATGGGTGCCCAGAGGTGCTCGGTGAATGACCAATACAGGCTCTTGCTCGCCAGACTCACCACGATAGTCCAGTTCAAAACGAGATGGGGCCATAAAGTCAAGCTGACACGTAGAAATGGTATATTCTGTGCCCAAGGCACTTTTGATGATGAAGTCAATTTTAGGGCCATAAAAAGCAGCCTCGCCCTCTTCTTCAACATAAGGATAGCCCATACTGTCCATGGCTTGGCGAATGGACTGGGCAGTTTTCTCCCAGTTTTCTTTGTCGTCACTGTATTTGCTGCCATTGTCAAAGTCAGGAAGGGCCAAGATCATTTTAAAATCTTTGATGTCAAACAGTTCATAGTACTTGGCATGCAGGCGTATCACTTTCTGAAATTCTTCATTGACTTGGTCATAACGGCAGTAAATGTGTGCATCATTCATACAAAAACCACGAACGCGCATCAAACCATTCAGAGCCCCAGATTTTTCATAGCGATAAACCTGACCCCATTCTGTAAATCTGAGCGGCAAATCACGATATGAGTGCGGACTGGATTTATAAATCATGTGATGATGGGGGCAATTCATTGGGCGCAGATAATAGTTTTCATTGTCCAATTCTATGGGGTTGTACATGTCTTCTTTATAATAGGGAAGGTGTCCAGATTTTAAATATAAGCTTTCTTTGGCAATATGCGGAGAAGCCACAGATAAATAGCCGTCTTGACGTTCATATTGTTTGGCCAGATGTTCCAGTTCTTGGCGAATGACCATACCATTTGGAAGCCAAAGTGGCAAGCCTCTACCCACTGCATCATCCAAGTGATAAATTTTAAGAATTTTGGCAAGTCTTCTATGGTCTCTGAGTTTGAGTTGCTCAAGTCTATCAACTTCTGCAAGTAGCTGATCTTTTTCTTCAAAGCATAGCCCATAGATGCGCTGTAATTGAGGACGCTTTTCATCGCCGCGCCAATAGGCTCCTGCCAGTTTATGCAGCTTGAAGTGGCCAATTTGCCCTGAGTGGGACACATGGGGGCCTCGGCATAGGTCAAGAAAATCACCAGTTTGGTAGAGGCTAACAGTGTCAACACCCGCAGCATTTTTTTCAATGGCGGCGGCTTTATCGTCGTCCAGTGTTTTTTCTATGGCAGTAGACCCTTTTGTTTTTAGCAGAGAGAGTAAATCAACCTTAAAGGGTTGATTGTCCTGCTCCATGCGTTTGATGGCCTCGTCGGTGGGCACGGTGGACTGCTCAAATCGATGTTTCTTTTTTTTAATTTTACGCATGGCAGATTCTATCTTTGCCAGGTCTTCTTCAGTGATATTGTCCTCAACCAGCACATCATAATAAAAACCGTTTTCGGTGGTGGGCCCAACACCAAACTGGGCTTGAGGCCAAATGGATTGAATGGCGCTTGCCATCACATGAGCGCAGGAGTGGCGCATGGTTTCTAGATCAGGGGAGTGTATATTTTCAGACATAGTTTTTGTAGCATCGATTCTATGGACTGAAATACTAACACAATTTCAAAATATATCCAAGATGGTTGAGAGATAAATGAATGGTTATCAATTGTTTTATGATCATTTTATCATGATTATAAACTAGAAAAGTATAGATAAAAAACCCGATGCTGCCAATCAGAAGAAAAGACAGCATCAATTCTATGAAAAATAACAACTAAACGGTGTTAGTTGGACTTGTTGTCCGTGATTTTTCTTCTCCTCCTTGAGGTTCGCCTGCGGCTGTAGATGCGGTAGCATTTGATGAGTCTTCAGCAAATAGTGTCGCACTACTAGAACTCAGCAGTCTTGCTTCAGGATCATCTTCTTGCGCGCCCTCAAGTGAGCCAACGCCATCTTCATGAGCTGTGCTTGATGTGCTTGTGTTTTCTGTGGCCGCTCTTTTTTCCAGTGCTGATGTGATGTCTTCAATTAGTGGCAGGAGCCGTGTCTCAAGCAATTCCATTCTAAATTTTGAACATGATCTAATCTTACCATTGAGTATGCTAAAAAGTGCTTCAATTCTCTTGACGTCAAACACTGGTTCGCGGTCCACAGCGTCTTCATGCGATTCTATCTCATCTTTATTCTGATCCATAAAGAGGAGTGAAGCCAATATGTGGTTGTTGCTGCATGGGGCCACAATTAAATTGACTCTACATTTTTCAAGATCACGGATTCGTTCAGACGTATCTTTTCGTGATAGGAGGGCGTTTAGTTTCTTATAATAATCTAAATGATCTTTATCAAGAGAGTCAAAATCAGAAAGCAACGAAGTGACTTTTTCACAAAGACCGTGGGAGAACTGAAAGGTGGCTAAATTATTCTCAATAAACCTTGGAAGACGACGGCCGGAGCCATCCTTATTGTATAGTGCCGTTTCAATAAAGGGCTTCAAATGCGAGCCTTTCCAGCCAAGAAGGTGCATTCGAGAACGGAGTAACAATCCATCAAGAATTTTACAAATAAAAGGCATGATAATAGCCAGCTGTTTTTGATCGCATTCTTCTATTAAGGATTTTAAAAGTAAGATGTATTCATTGAGTAAGGTGTCCTGAAGAGGGAGGCCAAGCACTGAATAATCTAACGTCGGTAAATCAAGAAAAGACCTAGAAAGGGTAGATTTTTGAGAAAGTATAGTTTTTAAAGTCTTCAATAGGTTCTGTTTTTTCTTAAACGGTAAGCCAGAAGTCCCAGAAAAAAATGCTCTTGTGATAAGTTTGAAAACAGGGATGAACAATTCGTCTGCAGTTTGCTCCAATGTTCGTCCAAGATTGCCTTGAGCTCGAAGAGATTCTCTCCATGGAGCAAGGAGATCAAGGTCTTGGCTTGAAAGATAAGCAGTCACTTTTTCATCTAAGTCTTGTTCCTGCACATAGGATGAAAAATCAAGAAGGAAATCCATCTTTTGCTCAGTTTCTTCTGGAGAAATCCCACTTGTTTCTAGATCTAAAGCGCCCTCGGCAATCTCTTGTCTTGCACTATCAAGAAGAAAAGCATACTTTTGTTGGATTTCCTTGTCTCCACCAGAAACGGCCATTATAAGATGGTATGGTAAGGTCATGAGGAATTCACTGAGATTAGACATATTCACAAATACCCTCTCAAAATCGTCGGGACTCGAATTCACAAATACCCTCTCAAAATCGTCGGGACTCGAAAAAAAATTATGGTCTAGGCCAGCGTCAATAAACATAGCCGAAAACAGGTCTAAGTTGTCTTCTCGAAAAAGCAAATCGCAGATTTGAGACAAAAAAGAGGAAGTGTTCTGTCTAAAATAGGCTTGAGAAAGTGTTCTCATCGTCTCAATGGCATCGACTGTGGAGGATTCAGGATCAATTTCTTCTCCATAAGTTTTGAGCAAGACAGCTTTTTTCTCTTCGACCTTTTGGGTGATCTCTTCATTTGTGCTTATTAATTCTTCAAGAGAGATTTTACCATGCTCAGCTAGGGTTTCCCTAACCTGTGAATCTAGATGTAACATCTTTTGCATCTCAAGCAGATCTTGACGGAGTACACCCAACTATTCAGAAATCTCTCCTTTAATAAGCTGTTGCGTGGATTCCTCAGCGCCTTTTGCATCTAGACCCTTTAATTTTTCTAGAATTTGAGTGCAAGATTCGTTAAGATTCTTCAGAGATCTTTTAGGGTTGTAAGGTAACACAAAACCGGCGTCTCCAGCTGTGTGGTCAATGTCATGCATGATATAATTTCTCCTGTAATATTTTACATTAAATAATAATAAAACCTATATTCACATCCTAGTTGAACGAGAAGAGGGGAGTCAACATCTGCAAGCGATAAAATATTTATGGTATTGATAAAAGAATTATTATTATGCTATTAAGTATAGCGTCAACGCCGACAGGATTTTTACAAGGGTGAGGCTTCGTCATCATCCAGAGACTTTTTGTAGGCTCTACATATCTCAGCAGAGTGGGGCAACTGTGTGAAGCTGATTTCGGTAGTGGGGTCAATATCAAATAGGTATGAAGCATATTGATTGAATGTCACTGGATATCATATGAACGTATGCGTGGCACATGGTTCCTGTGTGTTTTTTAAACATGGTATTTTAGCATTGATTCTGTGGATTGAAGGTCAACGCAATCTCAACATATATCCAAGAGGAAAATGGAGGGGGTCAATGTTTCAGAATGATCTTATCATGATGACGAGGGAGAAAAGTAACGATAAGAACCGATGCTGCCAGTGGTAAGAAAAGGCAGCATCAATTCTAGGAAAGCCAACCGCTATCTGGAGTTAGTTGGGCTTGGTGTTCGTAATTCTTCCGTTACTTCAGGTTCGCCTTCATCTTGAGGTTCTACGAAATTTTGAGTAATGTTTGATTCCTCTCCACCAAATAGTGCAGTGCCAGTAGAACTCAACAGCCCAGCTACGGAATCACCATCTTGCGTGCCCTCAAGTGAGCCAGCGCCATCTTCATGCGATGAGATTGATGCACCTGTGTTTTGTTTTGCAGCTCTTTCTTCCAGTGCTAAAATTAAACGGTCAATCATTGGTAGTAATATGTGCTCAAAGAGCTTTATTTTTAAATCTGACTTCGAACTAATCTTATCATCTAGGCTTTTAAAAAGCGCTTTAAGTCTTTTAATATCGGGCGCTGGTTGACCATCTGTAGCAACTGGAGACTTCTTAACAAAGTCTAGTGTTCTCAGTAGATGTAACTTGCCGGGGAGTCCACCCATACTGAGATTGAATCTACATCCTTCAAGATCGCCGACATCTTGACGGTTTTTTTCACTAGATAAGAAGGTTCTTAGTTTGGTATAATAATCTGGTTCGTCCTTTTGAGAGGAGTCAAGATCAGAAAGAGCATTGAGTAAAGAGGTGGCCTGCTCATGAAGACCGTGAGAGAACTCATATTCAGTTGAAAAACTCTCAATGAGTGTTGAGAGATCAGTACCATGACGCTTGTCACAGAGGTTTGTATCATTAAAATTTTTCAGATATGCATCATTCCAGTCAATAGGATTCAGCTCACAAATCTTTGGCATTAAACCTAAACTTTTATAGAGAAATGACATGGTTTCAGCCAACTGTTTTTGATCGCCATTTTCTATCACGGTTTCTACTATTTTGAGATACTCGTCATTCGCAATACGTAAAATAGGGAGAAGCAGCATTAGGGGGTCTAACTCTATGGTCTTTTCAGTAGGAGCCGGAGTCTGTGTATCAACGAAAGACATAGAGAGGGTAGAATTTTTAGAAAGTATTCTTTTCAAAACGCCCAAAAGATTTTGTTGAAACCCTTCAGGTAAGCCAAGAGTACCAGAGCTAAACGCACTTGCGACAAGTCTGAATGAAGGGATGATCAGTTTGTCTGCAATGCGCTGCATCGTTCGTCCAAGACTACCTTGAGCCTGAAGAGATGCTCTCAAAGGATCAAGGAAGTCAAGATCTGGGTTTGAAAGATAAGCAGCCACTTTTTTATGTACGTCTTTTGACTCAATATAGCGCTTAAAATCAGTAAAGAAGTCTTCTTTTTGTTTTATTTCCTCCTCAGAAAGTTCACTTGTTCTTTGATCTTTGTCGTAGTCGCCAGTCTCCTGTCTTACATTGTCAAGAAGAAAAGCATATTTTTCTCGAACTTCTTCGGATCCTCCTGAAACAGCCATTAACAGATGGTATGGTAAGGTCATGACGAGTTTATGGGGGCTTGGCATGTTTCTGAATGGATTCCCGTCAGGGCCAGCATACGGAGACAAATCAGCTGCCAGCGCACTGTCTATATGTAGAGCCATGAAGAGATCAATGTTTTCTCTGTTCAAAATCAGATTGTTAATTTGATATGTAAAAGAGGAAGGGTCATTTAGGGACTGGAATAGTTTTCTCGCTGCTCTGATAGTATCGACTGTTGAGATCTTAGGATCAATACTACCACCACAAGCCTGAAACAATGCGGCCTTTTTCTCTTCAAAATTCTGGATGAGACTTACATTGACTTGGTTTAATCTGTCGAGAAAGGCTCTTCCATACTGAATGAGGACTGATCTAACCTGTACATCATACGATAGTATTTTCTTCATTTCTTCCATATTCAGACGGAATGCATCTAATTTTTCAGAGATCTTTTGAGTCAGTTTATCATCTGTCTGGCCGTCATTAAGCTTTCCTGATAGGTCTCGAATTTCAGTAAAAGAGTCTGTGAAGTTTGTCAGGCGCTTTTCAGGACTGTAAGGTGGTTGAAATACAGGCATGTTATAGTTTCTCCTTGAATATTGTATGTTAATTAATAATTAAACCCACGATAGAGAATAGTTGAATGAGAATGAGTGTGTCAATGTCTGTAAATGATAAAGTGTCTATAGTATTGATAATAAATATTATTATAAAGGGAGCCAAGGTGGATTTAAAGATAGGTAGGAAAAGGCAAAACTGAATCAAAAAAGGGGGCAAGTAATAGTGATGAAAAGTCCAGATATATAAACAACGAGGCGGAGTTGGATACATCGAGGAGAGAAATGAATGTCATTGTGATGTGTGATGTGTGGTGCGTGTTGAATGAAGGGGTAATTGCTAGTGAGCGTATCATTCAGCAAAGCATGCAATGGTAGAGGCCCTTGTAAGACAGAAATGAATTTGGTAGATTAAGAAATGGTTAGTTGGCCATCTGTCAAGAGTTATATTTCAAATATAGTTTAGAAGTGATGGTTCTTATCTTTATAAAGTAGGCAGCGATTAGATGGAAAAAGACATGGGTGATGAAAAAAATCAAACAAGTTCAGGGCAAGACAAGGATTTAAGTCAAGGCAGTTCAGAAGAAAAGAAAGAAAAAGAAGATGGGCTACTTCAAAAGTTGTATGAATTTACAGACTCGGTCTATGCTGTTAGGGCAGATGCTGATAAGTGGCAAGAAGTGCTGACCGGTTCATCAAATGAAGTGGTGGAATATTTGAGTGAAAGAGCAGACGTGTTAAGTGGTATATTGGCAGCAACTTCCACAGAAGAGGCTAAGAGTATTATTGAAAAATCATTCTCAGCTGAAAAAGTGCAAAATGACAGTGTAGAATCAAAAGATAAAGAAGAAGCAAGCGAGGGTATGGGCAGTGATGACCAAAAGGCCAATGACATTAAAGATAAAGACGATGAAGTCAAAGACATCGATAATAATGAAGAGGTCCAGAAAGACAGTGAGAATTTGGAAAGAGAGGTGGCTACAGAAGTAAAAACTGATGAGGAAAGCCAAGTTGGAAAAAAAGAGGAGGTAGTCAGCGAGCAAGCTGAAATCAGTGGAGGTGAAACTCAGGACATCGAGGAGATTAAGGCTGTAAAATCAGAAAGTCAAGAGCTTGATAAGGCAGGCGTGCAAGACACAGGTGATGAGGGCATTGTTAAATTATTGCGCGATATTTACCAAGTTAAAGGTGATCAAGATGCAATTGACAACATAATCAAGTCTGCTGATTTGGAAGTGTTAAATAAACTGGGAGAGAATCCATTTTATATGGACAAAGTATTGAAGGTCAGCAATGAAAATGATTTGCAAGATTTTATTAAGATGATTAGAGCGCCTAAAGGTCCTGTTCCAGAGGCGCTTGTTGAAGGGGCAGCGGCTAAAGATATTGGAGATCTAAGTGAGAATGTCAAAATACTGCTCGATAAATGGGCCTATTTGTCGGTGATTTGTCACGTTGAAAAAAATGAAAAAAAGGCAGGAGATCTAACTGAGGGGGATAAAACGCTCATAATGAGTATGTCTGGAGTGCCAATTACAAATATTGTCGGGAAGGACGGAAAGAGTATGAGTATTTCTGTCAGTATGCTTGGGATGATGGAAGGGTTTGACCAGGGCATTATGATGGAGCAAGACGATAAAGTGAAAACCGACGTTTTTGGAGGAGAGGAGTCACCTTCTTGGAGGAAAATGATGGCAGCTTATGATATGATTGGCTTGATTATAAAGTCCAAAATGAGTGAGGTCAAAATTGCCATGGGACAAAGAGAGTTTATGCGGAATTTCTGGGCATTGGCAAAGGTCAATGATATTGAGTGCGCAGGATTTGAGCCATCCCCAGAGGAGCTGAGATGGTATGAAAAAAGGCAGCTGTTTTTGAGAGATAAGTTTGTCTATGAGAATGTGAAAAAATTAGACAGTGCTAAAACACCATCACCCATGGGAGGTGGCACAACAGGATCAATAGAGCCCACACAAGAAGATGTTGAGCAAGAAGCAGCTCAAGAAGACAAGGCAAGCAAAAAAGCCCCGGAAGAAGATGTAGAAAAGTAGCAAGTGTGCAAATAATAGAAGGAAGGACAGAAAAAGAGCAAGTCAGGCTTAAGAAAGAGCAGTAAAGTGAAGAAAAAGAGAAGATATAAGGCCCCATAAGCTGAGAGTTTTAAAGGGTGCTCTGTGAGGGTTTCGAAGAAAAAGGTCACGTTATAATAGGGGGTTGACGAGATTCATCTCATTGGGATGAGTGAGAGTGAACGGTTTATATTTAAAAATATATGATAAATTTTAAAATAATGGTTGTTATATGAGAGCTGGTTTAGTATAATCATCAACTGGTTTTGTAAGATCTGAGATTATTTATATGCAACAACAAACAACAAAGTCATACTACAACGCTGAAAGAAAGTGGTATGCAATAGATGCAACTGACTGTAATTTGGGTCGTCTAGCTACGCAGATTTCTGTCTTGTTACAGGGAAAGCACAAAGCAACTTATACGCCACATACAGATCTAGGTGATTATGTGGTTGTTTACAATTGCAGTAAAGTTGTCTGCAACAGTACTGATAAGATTTACTATAGACACTCAGGAAGAATCGGAAGCTTAAAAGAAAGAACATTTGCTGAGCAGATGGATGTCAGTCCGGAAAGCGTAATGAGATTAGCAGTAAAAAGAATGTTAAAAAGAGGTCCTCTTGGAAACCAGTTGATCACAAAGCTCAAATGTTATAGTGGTGGAGAACATCCACATGCAGCGCAAATGCCAAAGAGTATTGACTTAAAAGAAGGAAAGCAGATAGCAGAGGTGATATATGACAACACAGATAGTTAATGGATATTATTATGCAACAGGCCGAAGAAAAGAGTCTTCTGCTCGTGTGTTTTTAAAAGAAGGAACAGGCAAAACAACGGTGAACGACCGCAGTATTGAAGATTACTTCGGAGAGGGAAGTATTTGGGCTGTTCAAGCAGTGAAAGCAATAAAGTTGTTGCATCAAGAAGGCCTATTTGACATTAAAGTGACGGTCAGCGGTGGTGGAATCAACGGTCAGTCAGGCGCAATGTCGCTTGGCGTGGCACGAGCATTGGATTTATACGCGAAAAAAAATAGCCCTGAGATCATAACAGATGATTCTGAAGAAGAAAATAGCGATGACAGTGGCGATACAGAAGAAGTATCTGAAGGTCCACTGGGCATAGAGAGATGGCATCAAGTCATTCGTAAGGCAGGATTATTAACACGAGACTCTAGGCGCGTTCTGAGAAAGAAAGTTGGAC
>JAZAFR010000009.1:0-50790 GCA_036121365.1 Pseudomonadota bacterium
GTTATAGCATCTGAAGCATCACTTGGCTTTCCTGTGACAGGATCGACTTTTCGTCTTTGCTCAAAAGTATATCTAAAAATAGTATTTGGAGCATCACTTCGCTCACCTGTGATCGGGTCAACTTTTTTTCTTTTATCAAAACAGGTCTTTGAAATGGCATTCTCAGCATCGCTTGGATTGCCTGTAATAGGATCGACTTTTTGCATTTTATCAAAAGCAAGCTTCGGGATGGCGTTTGGGGCATTACTTGGCTTTCCTGTAACGGGATCAACTGGTCTTACTCTATAAAACTCTTTTCTTGGAATGGCGTTTGGGGCATTACTTGGCTTTCCTGTAACGGGATCAACTAGTCTTATTTTTTTAAAAATATATCTTGGGATGGCATCTGAAGCATTGCTGATCTCTCCTGTCAGAGGATCTACCAATTGTCTAGAATAGTAGCAATCCTGAGTTATAGCATCTGAAGCATCACTTGGCTTGCCAGCAATAGGATCGACTTTTTTTTCTGTTTGTTTAGATTTTTCGCCACAAATTGATAACTCAACACAATTACTGGGACTTATTTTTCTCATAGACTTAATTTAAATGTTGTGAATAACTATAGTATACCAAGAAAACTTAAATCGTTCAAATTAGGATAAAAAAAAGAGACCCTCAAGTAAAAGTTAATTAATCAGATGAATAAAACTGAATGAATGGGAATATCCAAGAAAAAATCATAAATTTGCAACCTTAGTACATAACAATATTGAAAATATGATACAAGATAAAAATCAGACATGGATATCCATAAGTGCTTTTTAGAGAATCATAACAAAACCAGATATCACAAATATCATTATTTTCTCCTAACGGGAATATTAGGATTTGGCAAAGGTTCAATCTTCGATGACGTCATATCAATAAACCCAACTACAGATAAGAAAAACACAATCAATACAAAAGAATACTGTAGAATAAAGAGACGAATGGCAATTCTGAAAATCCCATATGCTTTACGAGAGCAGTTCCAAAATGCAAAAAAAACTAAAGCCATCGAAGAACCCATACATAGAGAGTTAGTGATATTGATCATATATGTGGTAAAATTAAAAACATCATAGATAGGATCAAATAAAACCAGTATGATCTTTGTGACTGTCAGAAAAGAAAAAGCAATCAACAACGTTGGAAAAAAAGTATAATCACCTTCACAAAAAACAGAAAGCACACGAACCAAACGTCGGCAATAAGATGATACAGCAGAATAAACCATAAACAACAAATATATAACAGCAAATAAAGTTTATCAAAAATCACAGAAACACTCAAGAAAATCTTAACAGCAGACACATACTTGATCTTTGTTAATTACTTATACAGAAAGGAATGCATTAGAATCAAAAAGACAATCACAAGAATCGTTAAAACAAACAGGGTAAAAATCATGTTTATATGACACAGTGCTTGTAGAAAACATTTCATATTGAAAATAGAATGAAAACAAAACACCAGACAAAAAATGAAAGATGGATCAGAAAAACATAAAAAATGAAGCCAATATGAATATTGAAACCATAGACAATAGTGTGATAAAATATTGATTTTGAAATTATGAGGACAGTTATGAGCGACACAGTAGAAAAAACTTTATCAATAATCAAACCTGATGCAGTACAGAGAAATTACATCGGTAATATATTATCACGTTTTGAAAATGCAGGACTAAAAGTCGTTGCAATGCGAATGCAAAAAATGAGCAAACAGGAAGCTGAAACGTTCTATGCAGTACACAAAGAAAGACCTTTTTTTGCTGAGCTCGTTGATTACATCAGCTCAGATAAAGTTGTCATTTTAGTGCTAGAAGGACCAAATGCAATCACAGCGAACAGGGATATCATGGGTGCAACAAATCCAGATGATGCAAAAGCTGGGACTATAAGGCACGATATTTCACTATCAATTGGTGAGAATTCTGTACACGGATCAGACAGCGCTGAGAACGCACTACTAGAAATCAAGCAATTTTTTCCAGAGCTGGTATAAATGCCCAATTTTTTTAATTACAACCGCCAAGAGCTCGCGGAGCTCTTGGAGGATCTTGGGTATCAAAAATTTCGCAGTGAACAACTCATGAGATGGGTATATCACCAACAAGAAACCAATTTTGCGAAGATGCAAAACATACCAAAGATAATGCGCTCCGAACTCAGTAAACAATTAACAACTGAGCTTCCACCAGTGCAGTCAGAAAAAGTCAGCAGTTGTGGAACAATCAAATGGTTATTAGGAATAGACGCAAAAAATGCCATTGAGACGGTATATATTCCCGAGTCAAAAAGGGCCACTCTATGTATTTCATCACAGATTGGCTGTGCACTCGCGTGTCAATTTTGCGCTACAGGCTTAACTGGTTTTTTAAGAAATTTAACGACTGCAGAAATCATCAGCCAAGTATTCTATGCAAACAAAAGGCTAGAAGAAATTTATGGTGAGAATAATTTTAGAAAAATTAGTAACGTCGTATTCATGGGCATGGGTGAACCATTGTTGAATGAAGCCAATGTTTTCAGGGCGGTTGATATTTTATTAGATGATTTGGCATTTGGATTATCAAAATATAAAGTGACAGTCAGCACATCAGGAATTGTACCAGCGATTGAAAGGCTCACTGAGAATTGCAAAGCAGCATTGGCAATCTCAATTCATTCTGCAAATGACCAGACAAGAAACAAAATCGTCCCCATCAATCAACGTTATCCTCTTGAAAAGCTCATAAAAGCATGTGATAACTATACAGAGAAAACAAAAAGACCTATCACTTATGAGTATGTGATGCTAAAAAAGATCAATGACCAAAAAGAAGATGCCCAAGCATTGGCAAAATTACTCGGACCAAGACATGCAAAAATCAATTTAATTCCATACAATGTGATTAAAGATCTAAAATTAGAAGCGAGCGATCAAACAACCATACAGAAATTCAAAGAAATTTTAAATAAGAAGGGACTCATTACGACAGTTCGAAAAACACGCGGCGATGACATTAGTGCAGCCTGCGGCCAACTCTACGGAAAAGTCAAAGAGAGGAACAAAAAAATAAGGGTCAATGAGTATCAAGCTACAAGATGAAAAACAGAAGAGCTCAAACTGAAAAGACAATCAAAAAATACCGAGAGATAGAAACAACAATACCAAGTACCGCATTGACCAGAAACCCAGTGAGCAGCACATAAAAATTCATAAAAAGAAATTCTAAACTCTGTTTTTGCAAGTTAGCCTGTAAACAAGGTTGCACAGAATAAAAATAAAACAAAACGGAAGAAGCATACAAGCCTGAAGATGCAAAATAGATAACATCAAAAGAAAAAACAAGAAAACAAAGAGAGAAATCTGAAAAAAAATCAGGAAAATATCGCAACACCAACCACAACAAATAAAATAAAATCAGAGAGTTAATGCATTGAAGATTGATCACAGAATGCTCAAGAATACACATCAAAACAGTCAGATAAAGAAACGAAAAAAAGATTTCAGAAATAAGAAATCTGACTAAAGATACATTCAGCTGAATCAGTTTGGTAAAAGAATCAGCCACTGTAGACTCCTTAGGTCTTCTACTTGAGAAACTTTAGCAATCAGAAATGATTTGTCTGGACTATCCTGAACATGATCAACATGACCTATCATTTGATAATCAACACCGCCATTTTTTGTTTGTAAAGTTCTAACAAAATCACCAGGCTTTATCCCAGAATCCATAGGAATATGCATCAAATCAATATCACGACCATTACCAATGGCAACAGCATTGATATTTTTCTCAGACACAACAACGGGTAAGGCGCTCCGTTTATCATTTAAAAAATAAATCAATATACTCGACGGAGATATTGAAGCAACGCGACCAACCACAACCCCATCCTCATTCAACACAATCATGCCGGATTGGACGAACTCCTCTGGTCGTTCAGCACGCACAGAATGATTGTGTTCTTGATTAAAAACACGAATGGGACGAGTAAAAACAGGACGGCTGTCTGTTGTTTTGAGGGCCAGCAATTTTTTTAAATGCCGATTCTCTTCAAATAGAGTATCATATCTTGAGCGGAAATACTTGAACTCAGCAAGATTTTTTGCCAATCCAATATTTGTATCCCTGAGCAGAGAGTTTTCTTTTTCAATAGAACGAAAATCTCTAAAATAGTCAGATACAGAGTTTGTAATATGAGTGACTTGCCTACTGAGCCTGAAAGATTGGTCGGTGATGATATTCCCAAAATAATGCTCTATTGCGACCAAAAAAAACAGCAAGGGGATCCATTTAAGTGAACCAGAAAGGAAAGCGGGTCTATTTCTCATTCTCATAAGTAACGTTCACTTTTAGAGATCAGTCTTCAGTCAACAAATTGGCTGTTACTTCATCGTACTGTTCAAGTAATTTTGCACCACCTCTAACGACGCACGTTTTTGGCTCATCAGCGATCACAACTGGCAAACCAACTTCTTCCGAGATCAAACGATCAATATTGTGAAGAAGTGCCCCACCACCACTTAATACCATCCCTCTATGATTGATGTCTGATGAGAGCTCAGGCGGAACCTGCTCTAAAGCAGCACGTATTGCAGTGACTATACCAGTAAGCGGCTCTGTTAATGCCTCCAACACCTCACTGCTTCTCAGAATAAAACTTCTTGGAACACCTTCAGAAATCAAACGACCACTGATTTCCATTTCTAAATCTTCTGAAACTGGAAAAGCTGTGGCAATAGAAAGCTTAACTCGTTCTGCTGTTGCCTCCCCTATCAAACAACCATACTTACGACGAACATAAGTAATAATCGCTTCATCAAATGCATCACCACCAATTCTGACAGATTGTGCATACACAATTCCATTCAAAGAAATAATAGCAATCTCAGTAGTACCGCCCCCAATATCGACAATCATATTACCACTTGGTCCGTCAATGGGTAAATTCGCACCCAATGCAGCGGCAAGTGGCTCATCAATACAACGCACATAACGAGCGCCTGCACCATAAGCAGATTCTTTTATTGCTCTGCGCTCAACTTGAGTTGATCCACAAGGAACACAAATGACGACCACAGGACGTGGCTTGAAAATGGCATTTGTATGTACTAGAGACAAGAAGTGTTGTAACATTTTTTCAGTCAGATGAAAGTCAGCAATGACACCCTCTTTGAGCGGTCTTACCGTCTTAATACGTCCGGGTGTTTTTCCAACCATGCTTTTAGCTTCTGTCCCAACAACACAAACCATGTCTTTTGGGTTCATATGATTTGTGCTAACAGCAACAATAGAGGGCTGATCAAGGATAACTTTACCAGAGCTATCACAAATGAGCGTATTGGCGGTCCCCAGGTCAATTGAATATTTTTGCGTGAAGGAATCAAGAAAAGAACTCACTTTAGATATGGGCATCATTTTTTCCTAGTAGATTATCTTGAGTATACGTTACATCAAAAAATATCTTGACACAAGATTTTTTTCTAATATTATATATAGACTTAATCTAGAAAACAGAAATGGCAAAAACAGAAATCAGTGAAGAAATTTTGCAAGGAATAGCAAAAATAGCAACAATTATTGTGCCAAAGAAATCTCAAGCAGAAATGAGTAAAAACCTTACTAAGATAGTAGATTTATTCATAGCCATGGATAAAATACAAGTATGCGAAACTAAAAAATCTGATTTATACGAGGTCAACTACAACCAATTACGTACAGACAAATCTGAAAACCAAACAACCGATAAAAGCGCCAAAGCCACTTATTGTCATTATGACGATCATAGTGGTAATTTTATTGTTCCAAAAGTCATAGAGACAGAGGGCTAAATGCACAACAAATCAATAGAAGAAATTCAAGAGGACCTCCAGAGAAAAAAAATATCATCTCAGGAAATGACAGAACACTTTATCAAAGGTATTGAAAAACACAATACTGCACTAAATGCTGTTGTTTACTTAGATAAAGAAAAAGCGATCCAACAGGCAAAAAAAATCGACGAAATGCGTGCCAAGGAACCAGAAAAATTATCAAAAATGGCGGGAATCCCAATACTAAACAAAGACATTTTCTGCACAAAAGAACAGCCAACCACATGTGGTTCTAGAATGTTAGAAAACTATATGTCGCCATTTGACGCAACAATGATAAAAAACTGCCGAGATGCTGGAATGATATTATTAGGTAAGTGCAGCATGGATGAATTTGCAATGGGAGGCTCTAATGAAAACAGCCATCAAGGCCCAGTGAAAAACCCATGGAATTTAGAATACGTACCAGGGGGATCATCGGGCGGTAGTGCCAGTGCTGTTGCAGCACGAATAACACCATTGGCCACAGGCACAGACACTGGGGGATCGATACGACAACCTGCAGCATTCTGTGGAATTACAGGATTGAAACCATCCTATGGAGTCATTTCACGTTACGGAATGGTTGCATTTGCATCCAGCTTGGACCAAGCAGGACCCATGGCAAAATCTGCAAAAGACTGTGCATACTTACTTTCCACTATGGCAAGTTATGATCCAGAAAATGACATGACAAGCATTCAACAAAAAAACTATGATTATACGAGCGCACTAGAGCAAAGTATATCCGGGCTAAAAGTTGGATTACCAAAACAGTATTTTAAAAACTTCGCGGATCCAAAAATAGAAAAGCGAATACAAGACGCTTTAGACATTTATAAAAAAATGGGTGTTCAATTTATAGAGGTTGATTTGCCTGATGTAGAACATTGCATCTCTGCATACTACACGATTGCGCCATGCGAAGCTTCGTCAAACCTCGCACGATTCGATGGAAATATTTATGGATACAGAGACAGCTCGTCTACAAGCATAGATAGTATGTATAGAGAATCACGAACCCAAGGATTTGGAGACGAAGTCAAAAGAAGAATATTAATGGGAACCTACGCACTCAGCAGCGGATACAGCAATGATTATTATGAAAAAGCACAAAATCTGCGCAATCTAATTCGTCATGACTTTGATTCAGCATGGGAAAAAGTTGATTGCATTATGGCACCCAGCACACCATCAACGGCATTTAAGCTCAATGAATTGCTAGGTGATCCATTTTTAATGTACCAACAAGATGTTTATACCATTCCAGTCAACATGGCAGAGCTTCCTGCTCTAAGCATGCCAATTGGTACGGTCAATGATCTTCCCATTGGCTTACAAATCATTGGAAAAAAATGGGCTGAATCTCAAATATTAAACTGTGCACATCAATACCAAAAAGTAACAGCATGGCATCTAGAAATACCAAAAGGCTATGAGTAAAAAAGGAGAGAAAATGAACAAACAATGGCATGTTGTAATTGGCTTAGAAGTACACGCACAATTGACGACTCAATCGAAACTTTTCTCAAAATCTAGTACCAAGTATGGTGCAAAACCAAATAAAAATGCAAGCTATGTAGATTGTGCATTGCCAGGAACATTGCCTGTATTGAACAAAGAGGCAGTGAAGCAAGCCATACGTTTTGGATTGGTCACAAACTCAAAAATTCAAAATAGAATTAGTTTTGATCGAAAAAACTATCATTACCCTGATCTACCAAAGGGATATCAAATAACTCAACACTACCACCCCATTTTAATCGGTGGCCATATTGACATCAAAACTGACAATGGAGAAAAGAGGATTCACATCCACCACAGCCATTTAGAAGAAGATGCAGGAAAGAGCAATCATGAATACAGCAAGACATCGACTGGAATAGATTTAAACAGAGCAGGAATGCCACTATTAGAAATCGTATCTGAGCCAGAAATACGTAGCCCAAAAGAAGCAGTCGCGTATATAAAGGAACTACACAAGCTAATTTTCTTTTTTGATATATGTGATGGAAATATGCAAGAAGGATCAATGCGGATTGATGTTAACATCTCATTGAGAGAAAGCAATGATGCTCCTTTTGGAACTAAAGTTGAAATCAAAAACATCAATTCGTTCAAATTTGTTGAAAAAGCATTAAATTACGAAATAGATAGACAGGCAGATATTTTAGAAAATGGTGGCACCATAGAGCAAGAAACCAGACTGTTCAATGAACAAACTGGAACGACCATTCATATGCGAGGCAAAGAAGATGCACACGATTATAGATACCACAAAGATCCGGACATTCCATACATTATAATAGATGATTCAACAATTGCTGAAATTAAAAATTCAATGCCAGAATCACCAAGTGATAAGGCTAAAAGATATATTGAAGAACATTCATTATCTGAATACGATGCTGGAATCATTAGTCAAGATAAAACGTTTTCGGCACTTTTTGACAGTGTTATAACAACGAAAAAATGCACACCAAAAATATTAGCAAACTGGATTTTAGGCCCCATTGCAGAAGCCACAAATAAAACAGAAAAAGCATTGACTGAAACAGGAATAACCCCCGAGCAAATCGCAAATCTATTGGCAATGATAGATTCAGGCAAAACATCCAATAACAACGCAAAACTGATATTTGAAAAAATGTGGATATCAGGAAAAGACCCAGAGACAATCATACGAGAAGAAGGACTTGAAGAAGTGTCGGATGAGAAATCAATTGAGAAAATCATTCATGCCGTATTGGAAGAAAACTCACCACAGTTGGAACAGTATAAAAATGGCAATGTAAAACTTCTTGGCTATTTTGTTGGACAAGTGATGAAAAAGGGCAAAGGTAAAATCAATCCCAAAATTGCAAATGCCGTATTAAAAAAAGTTTTGGCAACACACAAATAACAGCCTAATCATTCAAAGAGCTAGATAACTAAAAACAAACAAGGTATATTAATATTTCAATATAGTGAGAGCACCTTTATGACGATGAGTCAAAAAAACAGCATATCAAATTCACAAAAATGGGCAATGTATGTAATTGCTGCATCATTTTACTTTTATGATTTCATTCTGAAGCTGATTCCATCAATTATGATGGAGAACATCATTGAAAGATTGAGCATTTCAACTCAGGAATTTGGATATGTCGAGCTGAGTTTTTATGCCATTTACACACCCATGCAATTATTGTGTGGCCCCCTATTGGATGAATATGGGCAAAGAAAAATTTTACCTTCTGTGATTGCAGTATGCTTAATCGGTAGCATAATTTCTGCGCTCACTACAAACTATACTTTCTATATTATTGCACGTTTATTAATAGGCATGGGATCTGCATTTGCCTTTGTAACTGTCTTAAAAATAGCCAGTGAGTGGTTACCAAAGAAAATCTACCCTTTATTGGCTGGATTAACGACAACTTTTGGAATGCTAGGAGGCATCGTTTCAGAGTCGATAGCCCCTCTATTTAATCAGTACGACCAAATCTATTTTTACAGCATCATCGTAGTAATCGGGAGCCTACTATTGATTGGTTCCATTTGTGTGGTCAAAGACAGAGAGGACCATGAGCAAAATGGTCTAGATCTCGGACTTATTTTAAATGATATCAAACAAATCATGAAGAAAAAGCAAGTTTGGATTGCAGGAACAGTTGGCATGTGCATGTTCAGTCCAATACAATTATTCATACCGTGGGCAATCAGCTTTTTTGCACATGACTTAGGAACCAGCGAGCTGGTGGGGGGAAATATTGCTAGCTTGTTATTTTGGGGCGCATGTGTCTTCGCACCCATTCTAGGATGGATTGCAGGAAAGATTGAGAAAAAAAGAAACCTATTATTTTTAGGAAACGTCTGCTCATTGGCGGGCATGACAATGATTTTATACAGTGCGCAGACAAATATATGGACATCAATGCTGTTGATGTTCATCACAGGAATTGGAGTGGCAATACAGCCTTTGGTATTTGTATATTCATCGAGAGAAGTTGATCTACATTTAACAGCAACAGCAGTAGCAATCACCAACTTCATAATTAATCTAAGCAGTTTAATACAACCCTACATAGGTAATCAGTTGATCGAAGTATCAAAACAAGTATACAGCTTGGAAAGCTGGCGCAATGCACTGAGCATTATCCCAATCATGTTATTGGTTAACTGTCTATTAATTTATATGTTAAAGGAAATCAAATATGACAAAGAGTATGACTGAGATAAGTACACCTCCAAAAACTTATTACATAAGGACACATGGCTGTCAGATGAATGAAGAAGATTCAAATAAGATGGCAAATCTGCTAGAACAAAAACTACATATGAAAAAAAATGAAAGTGTTAAAGATGCAGATTTGATCATACTCAACACCTGCTCAATACGAGAAAAAGCACAAGAAAAAGTATTCTCGGAACTTGGCCGTTGGGTAAAACAAATTAAGTGTAAGAAAGACACTGTAATTGCAGTGGCTGGCTGTGTTGCGTCACAAGAAGCCGACGAAATTTTCAAACGTGCGCCATTTGTAAAAATTGTACTGGGGCCACAAACCATCCACCGTTTAGGGGATCTTTATAACAACTATCAGAAAACAAAAAGGAGACAAATTGATGTCAGTTTTCCAACCATAGAAAAGTTTGATCATCTACCAGAAAACCAACACAGCAAAATCTCTTCTCTATTGACCATAATGGAGGGATGTAATAAATTTTGTAGTTATTGCATTGTCCCCTATACAAGAGGCGAAGAGATCAGTCGAGATTTTAAGGACGTCATGCAAGAAGCCAAGCATCTAGCAAAAACAGGTGCAAAAGAAATCATACTACTCGGACAAAATGTGAATGATTATTATGGTGAAATTGACTCAGAAAACAAAGGCAATTTAGCACTTTTAATACAAGCAATCAGTCATATTGAAAACATAGAGAGAATACGTTTTACGACATCTCACCCACAGGCGTTTGATGAAACATTGATTGAAGCCTATGACCCAGAAAACAAAAGTAAGCTCTGTAATCATCTACACCTACCTGTGCAATGTGGCAGCAATAGAGTATTGAGGAACATGAAAAGAGACTATACGGTTGAAAAATATATTGAGATCATAGAAGAATTAAGAAAAAAAAGGCCAAAATTACGGGTATCGACAGATATTATCGTTGGATTCCCTGGTGAAACAGAAGAAGATTTTCAGCAGACGTTAGATCTAGTGGATAAAATAGGTTTTGATATCTCTTTTAGCTTCATTTACAGCCCAAGACCTGGGACACCAGCAAGCCAATTGAATGATGAGGTCACATTAGAAGAAAAAAAGTCCAGATTGAAAAGATTACAAGAACGATTAAAACACCATGCCAATAGGATAGCAGAGGAAATGATAGGCACGACAGTGACTGTATTGGTAGAAGGAATTTCAAAAAAAAGAGACAATGAAATATCAGGCAGAACAGAAAATAATCGAATTGTAAACTTTCCTGGTACAAAAGAGCACATTGGACATATTGTTAAGGTGATCATTACAGAAAAGTTAGAAAATAGCTTAAGGGGCAGAATCCAGAGTGATGATGTGGAAAAACATTTTGGCAAAATAAAAGATCAAGTGCACACGGTTGAGGCTGCGAGCATTTAAAATAATAAAACAACACCAGATCATTCAGAGGATTCATTAAAATTAAACCTGAAAAAAAACAAAACTATGCTATACTGTATTTTTACGAATAGATGAAATGCAAATGACAGACACGAAGCAAAAGTTCAAATTACTACCTTATGATATAGAAAGGGTTAAAATCCTTTGTGGTGTTTGCAACGAAAACATCGATAAGATTGAAAAATTTTTCAAGGTGAAAGTAAAAAATAGAGACAATATATTTTCTATCACTGGAGAAACAGAAAGTGTTATTAAAGCATCAAGCACTGTTCATGACATATACGACAAAACTGCAAACAATCAAAATTTAAGCAGTGAAGAAATAAGCGAGCTGATGGTTAAACATGAAAAAAACGACAACACTGAAAAAACCGCAACGACCAGCCATATTAAATTGGCAGATAGGACCATCTATTTCCAGAATAATAAGCAAATGGAGTACATCAAAGACATTCAACAAAACACGATTACATTTGCATATGGACCTGCTGGAACTGGAAAAACATTTTTGGCAGTCACAGCTGCAATTGAAGCATTATACAAACAAGAAATCAAAAAAATCATTTTAGTGAGGCCAGCAGTCAATGCGGGAGAGAGCATTGGTTTTTTGCCAGGAGACATCAATGAAAAGTTCAATCCTTATTTACAGCCATTTTATGACTCATTACACAGTTTATTGCCGCACGAAAAAAAGAAAAAGTATCTAATGGACAACATTATAGAAATTGCACCACTGGCATTTATGCGTGGAAGAACGCTAAAAAATGCTTTCATTATTTTAGATGAGGGGCAAAATACAACAATTGAACAGATGAAAATGATATTGACAAGAATTGGTCAAAACAGCAAACTATGTATCACAGGAGATCCAAGTCAGATTGATTTGCCAAAACATCAAGCATCTGGATTGGCGCATGCAAAAAAGATACTGAATAATATAGAAGACATCCGCCATGTCGTCTTTACTGAAAAGCACGTCGTGAGACATCAACTAATTCAGAAAATTCTATCTGCCTATGAAAAGGAAAGAAAATGACAAAAGAATCAGGGGCATTATCTAAACTAAACTCTATGATAGCAAAACTATTTGGCATGTACAAAAAACCAAATTCCATAGAAGGATTCAAACAATTGTGCAGCAAAATGAAGGATGATAAAATCATCAGTCAAAACCATCTCAATAGAATCACCAAAGTTCTGGATCTAGAAAGTACTCGAGTAAAAGATATAATGATACCAAGGCCCAATATGGTCAACGTTCACATTGAAAGCTCAATAGAAGATATTAAAAACCTCGTTAAAGAGTCCGGGCATTCGAGATTCCCAGTCATTGACGAAGAAAACAAAAAAATTCTTGGGGTAATTGTTGTAAAAGATTTATTGATGAGTAAAGGCAAAAAATCAATCAAAGAATTCATTAGAAAGATTTTATTCATCCCTGAGAATAGACGTTTAAACAGTTTATTGAATGATTTTCAAAAAAAGCATCAACACATCGCCATTGTCATTGACGAATATGGAGATATATCGGGACTCATCACAATAGAAAATATCATCGAACAAATTATGGGAGATATTGAAGATGAGCACGATTTAAAGACGGAAGAGGAAAAAATAAAAAAAAGAAGCAAAAACGAATATATCATTCAAGCGAGAACCTCAATAGACGAGTTTAATGAATTTTTTAAAAGCCAATTCAAAGATGAAGATTTAGATACCATTGGTGGCTTAATACTAAAGAAATTTGGCTATATACCAAAAATTGGTGAACAGACAAAATTAGACAATTATACATTCACAATTTTAAAGGCCAGTGAAAAGCAAATTATACTAATGAGTTTAGAAGTTCAAATAATCAGAGAATCAAAAAAGTAAAACTGATTGGCTCATGTTGAAATAATCGAAAATTTTAGTATAATGTCTTGACACATCAATGAATTAAGTAATGATTGAATCATATAATCCAAAACATATTGAAAAAAAAGCACAGGCCTATTGGAAGCAAGAAGAAACATTCAAAGTAGAGACTGAAAAAGAGAGCCTCAGAAAGGATAATTATTACTGTTTGAGTATGTTTCCATATACCAGTGGCAATATCCACATGGGTCATGTTAGGAATTATACGATAGGTGATGTAAAATCTAGACTTAAAAAAATGCAGGGATTTAATGTGCTACAACCCATGGGATGGGATAGCTTCGGTCTACCAGCAGAAAATGCAGCAATCAAAGATAAAAGTCATCCCGCATTATGGACCAATAAAAACATTGAGAGCATGAAAAAAGAATTTCAAGAAATGGGTTTTGCATACGACTGGAGCAGAGAGCTTGCGACCTGTGATGAAGATTATTACAAATGGCAACAATGGCTTTTTATTGAAATGAGAAAAAGAGGCTTAGTATATAAAAAAGATGCCATTGTGAACTGGGACCCTGTTGATCAAACAGTATTGGCCAATGAGCAAGTCATAGATGGGAGGGGGTGGAGATCCAACGCCTTAGTAGAACAGAAAAATATTGCGCAATGGTTTTGCAAAATAACAGCCTATGCAGACGAGTTGGATAAGGACTTAGAAAGTCTAACCAAGTGGCCAGATGCTGTAAAAACGATGCAAAAAAACTGGATAGGAAAATCTAAAGGTACGAATGTACATTTTGAAATTAAAGGCAGAAGTGAAACACTGTCTGTATTTACAACCAGGGCCGACACCCTATTTGGCGCCACATTTATGGCCATAGCAATAGACCACCCGGTCGCTGCTGACCTAGCAAAAGAAAATAAAGATATTGAGAGCTTTATCAAAGAATGTCAAAAACAGTCAACAGCAGAAGCAGACATACAGACAGCAGAAAAAAAAGGGATAATGACAGACCTAGTGGCCATAAATCCAGTTAACAATGAGGAAGTCCCTATTTGGATTGCAAATTATATATTAATGAGCTATGGAACTGGGGCAATTATGGCGGTTCCAGCAGAAGATAAAAGGGACAGAGAGTTTGCTGAGAAGCATGATCTAAAAATCGTAGAAGTTTACAGTGATGAAGAGAAGCCAGTATTGATCAACTCTGGAAAATACAATGGATTGGAACAAAAAAAAGCATTACAAGCAATTGTTCAAGACTTAGTAGACAGTAAAAACGGTGAAAGCATTACAACATACCGCTTACGTGATTGGGGTATATCCAGACAGAGGTATTGGGGCGTTCCGATTCCTATTGTCAACTGTGCCGAATGCGGTGCGGTTTCTGAGAAAGAAGAAAATTTACCTATAAGGCTGCCGAAGGATATCCAATATGAATACGGCAAGCCCCTATTAAAAGAATGTAAAGAGTTTTATGAGACAACATGTCCAAAGTGTGGTAAAGCGGCTCATAGAGAGACAGATACATTTGATACATTTTTTGATTCATCTTGGTACTATCATTATTACATCAGCCAAGGTAAAGACGGAATAACATCAAAAAAGAATGATCAATGGATGGGTGTTGATTTATATATTGGTGGAATTGAGCACGCAATTTTACATTTACTCTATGCAAGGTTCATACAAAAGGTCTTGTATGATATGGAGTTGACTGAGGTAAAGGAGCCATTCACACAATTATTATCACAAGGCATGGTATTGAAGAATGGCGCTAAAATGTCAAAATCCAAGGGAAATGTAATATCTCCTAAGACATTAATAGAAAAGTATGGTGCAGACACAATAAGGTTATTCATCATTTTTGCAGCGCCTCCAACTCAGGATTTAGATTGGTCTGATGGTGCGGTTGAAGGCTGTTATAGATTTCTAAAAAAAGTCTGGACATTCGTACAAGAGAACATTGAGATTCTACAATCTTCAAATGAAGATGCAATGATTCAAGAAATTGATCAAACAACAAAAGACCACATCATAGCAATCAACCAAACGCTTGTAACAATCAACCGTGATACAGAGAACATTCACTTAAATACAGTTGCATCAGGCGCAATGAAACTATTTCAAGTCATCAGTAAAATACAGTGCACTGAAAATTTTGGATCTGTGTTAAAATATGCTGTATCAATTCTATTGAGAGTATTAAACCCTATTGCACCACATATGACACATGAATTGTGGCAAGAAGGCAAGTTTGGAGAAGACATAGCAAAAGCTAAATGGGCAGTAGCAGACGAATCTATTTTAAACCTTGACAGGCAGGTTACAGTGGTAATGCAGATCAACGGCAAGAAAAAGGGAACCGTTACAGCACAAACCAATGCAAGCGAGGACGACATCATACAAGCAATCAAGGGCAATGAGCAGACCAATGCACACATGAACAAAATAAAGCCCATAAAGAAGACGATATTTGTAAAAAACAAATTGATTAACTTTGTAGTATAAAGTGATATAAAATACATTCTATGGTAACTCATACATACAAGTTTAATTGCAGGCATGAATACATCTGTAGTGTGAGCGTATAATAGACGCTTAGTCTAGAAGGTAAGTAAATATACAAAAGGGTGTTTTGCACAAAAAAACTAAGAGCTGTCAACTTCGCAGCGATGATTAAAAATCAAGACTGTAAAAAAGAATATCTAAATCAAATTCATAAAGGAAGGAATCTAATCTACCAATGCCTCTTCATTATGGTGAGACTTTTCGGAAATGGTATTATAGTTCACTTCTGTTAGACGACTGGTATCATCTCTGTATGATGGCTGTGATACATTGTTGTCATTTTGATTAAATTGATCCAGTGGAACACCAAGCATGTCCAATATTTCTTCATCATAAAAATGTTCACCTGTGTATAAATCAGAAGGCTGAGTCACTACCCCATAGGCTGCTTCGCTGAACAACTTAATTGACTTCAGTCCTGACATGGTATTGATATGCTGTTGATAGATTCCTAGGTTGCCTCCCTCATGAAAAGGCGCTACTGGCCATAGGGAGTTGCAGGCAATACCCTTCCAATTTTCGTTATTTGCCAAACTCACTGTTAACATACTGCGTAAATACTGGGTCACAGTATATGCCGTTCGATACCCCATTACTTTTGGATCTAAATTAATGGGAGGTGCAATATTGAGCACATGTGGATTATGCGATTTTTTGAGATAAGGATAAGCTTCTCTCATCAGAACATAAGCACTTTTAGAATTAATTTTATAAAAAGTATCAAGTATTTTTGGGGTGGTGTCTGTATAACTCAATTGTTGTGAAATCAAAGCAGCATTAATCACAACATCAATAACATTGTTGTTATTTGTAGCAACTTTTTCAATTGAAGCTTGGACTTCTGATTCGTTCATGATATCGGTGGGTATAATCCTGACATCACTCCCCAGCTTTCTATATTGTGAAAAAAGCTCAGAGATTTTATCCATATCAACATTTTTTACATTTGCAATAATAGAAATACGACATTGCTCTTGGGCGAATCGCTCTACTATCTCAGCTCCTATTCCGTGTAACCCACCAGTTATAACCACAGACAAATCAGACATAATCTTCACCTAATAATCATTCAAAGTAAAATCATTCTACTCGCAAAAAAAAAAATATGCAATACTTGATATAACAAGAATAACACAAAAAAAAAAATAGAAAAAGACGAATAAAAGTGGATTAAAAAGTCTAACAAGTGTACTGGTAAAAAATATTTATATTGTAAACCGAATTGAAAAAGACAGAGAAAAGGGATATTTTACGACATTGAAAATAAAAGTGTTCTCAAATAAAAAACCAAAGTCGAGTAATATGAATGAACAAATTTCAACGCACGACGTATACTAAAAAACACAAACAACAAATATAAAGCATTGTATAAATACAACTTACAACCACAACAAATCAAACAAAAACATTGATTTGAGATCATTTAAGTGCTAGGATTCTACAGGATGACATTGAGACAGAAAACAATGAACATGACCCCTCTCACAATCGTACTACAACTGACCTCATACTTAATCGGTAGTACAATGAGTGCCATCTGGATTGCAAAGCTATTTAAGCTACCAGATCCAAGAAGCTACGGATCAAAAAATCCCGGTGCAACCAATATGGCAAGGGGAAAAAATAAGATTGCAGCGTTCCTAACTTTTTCATTAGACATTTTTAAGGGTTTTGCAATATGCTATGTTTTACAGACATGTGGCTATGACGATACCTTTGTATTCCTGTGCGGCTCATGTGCGGTACTAGGACATATGTTCCCAATATTTCACAAATTTGAAGGCGGTAAAGGCGCTGCAACATTCTTTGGCGTCATACTTGCAATCAATGCAACTTGTGGATTAATTGCATTTACAATATGGGCCACACATATTGCTCTATTCAGAAACACTGGATTAAGCGCTGTCATTACTGCAATTGCAAATCCAATTTTAATAAGTAATACCACAGAAGTAGCTCATTTAGCAATCTTATCGACCATAATGGGGGCCATAGTCATCATAAAGCACAAGCAAAACATCATTGAAACGTATAAAAACATGACCAAAGAGTCCTCCCCCAAACCATCAAACAAATAAAATCAGTTAAAAGCAAAATCAAAACCTCCACACAACTTCCTATTGTCTTTGCTTGTAATGAATCAATACCATCATTGAAAACCACCAAATAAAATAGCAAAAACCACTATAACTTAGACCAAACTGTTGAAAAAGGAATACAAGCTACAGCGTCTCTATTGGCCATCTGGGCTGTACTTTTTGGTCGTACTGATTTTGAAGACGGGGGAGACCAAACTTTTCCAAACGTAAATACGCATTGTACACAATCATACCAGCATTATCAGTGCAGTATTGAGGACTTGGAAAATACACATCCCGTCGCATATTTGAACACAAATCACGCAACCTCAATCTGAGTGACTGGTTACAAGCAACGCCGCCAGCAACAACCAAAGGATAATCCGGAAACAATTCAAAAGCACGTCTTACACTAGAAACCAATGAAGAGACAATGGTCGACTGTAAAGCATAGGAAAATGCTTCTACCCCATAGTTGAGCTGAGTAGAGGCCCATGACTGGGAAAATGCAGTTTTTAAGCCACTGAAACTGAAATCCAAAGTTTTTCGTCCTTTTAAAGGTTCAGGTAAAATTGGAAAAGGTTCTGATGGATCATGTAAATCCGCCATTTTAGACAAAACAGGTCCAGCAGGATAATCAAGTCCCATGTGTTTACCACATTTATCAAAAGCTTCACCACAAGCATCGTCCAATGTTGAACCAAGCAATGTGTATTTTCCCAAATCCTGTGCTAAAATTAACTCAGTGTGCCCACCAGAAACCAAAAGCGCCAAGAAAGGAAATGTTAGCTCAGGAAACTCAAATAAAGGGATTGTGATATGTGCCTCAAGGTGATGAATGGGAATAAGTGGAACCCCCAACGCAAGAGACAACGCATCTGCGTAACTAGCCCCTGTTAACAAAGGACCAACAAGACCTGGGCCACGAGTATAAGCAATCGCGTCAACATCTGACAATGATAAAGAAGCTTGATCAAGCACTGTATCAACCACACCATACATTTTTTCTAAATGACTTCTTGATGCAAGTTCTGGAACAACACCGCCATATGCTTTATGCAAATCAACTTGTGAATATATTTCTTGAAAAAGTGATTGTGACTGCGGTAAAAATACAGCAGCAGATGTCTCATCGCAAGATGATTCTATTGCAAGTAATCGGGTAAAAGAAGACACAAAACACCGCCATAACAAAATAAAACACCAAACATAAAAAAAACTATAGTCTGTTTAGTTGCTTTATGATAAACTAAAACCCTTCTAAAATCAAACACCCCACCCTATTTTGCAACATTCAAGAGAGAAAATACATCCAATGGCTGAGCTAGGAGATCTAGATCCAGAGGATTACAAAACATTCTACGATTTATTCACACATGAGAAAATCATACCGTATTTACCAGATCAAGCAATCCCCAAAAGCTATGCAGATGCAAAACAAGAGATCATAGATTTAATGAAAAAAGAATGGGATGGTGTTGGCAGGTACTGGGGCATCTACCATTGTGGCTGTTTAATTGGCACGGTTGGGTTTCATACACTGGATCAGAAGAACAAATCAATTGAAATCTCGTATGAGATTTCTCCAGATTTTTGGGGAAAAGGAATTGCAACACATGCTGTGGTCTACTGTATTGAATATGCAAAAGTACATTTTCTCAATATTGATAAAGTAATCGCTTATACACTGGTTGATAATATTGGTTCACATCGTGTCGCTGAAAAATCGGGATTTAAGCGCATAAGAATCTGCAAAAATGACTGCTTTTACCATGGAAAAATTATAGACCGTTTACTATTTGAAATTGACCTTAGAGATGACCAAGAACAATCAAATTAGCCTTTATTGTCACTTGCCATGGTGTATTGAAAAATGTCCATATTGTGATTTCAATTCTTTTAAAAAAAATGACAAAGATGACTACGAAGCATACACAAAATCCATCTGCAAAGATCTGATCAGTAGCAAAACACATGCTGAAGAAAGAGTCGTTGAGAGCGTTTTTTTTGGAGGAGGCACTCCGAGTTTATTCCCTGAAGAGCAAATAGAAAAAATACTACACACCATCTCACAGCATTACACATTATCAGCACAGTGTGAAATCACACTCGAGATGAATCCACAGTCTGCAGAAACTAAAAAAATGAAAAACTATTTAAATATGGGCATCAACAGATTGTCTATTGGCGCTCAAAGTTTTAACGATAGATTATTGAAGAATATTGGCAGAATTCACAACCAGAAACAGGTAGAAGAAGCAATTGACAGTGCAAAAAGTTTACAATTCAAATCAATCAATATAGACATCATGTATGCATTACCTGAGCAAAGCAAAAAAGAAGCATTAGAGGATTTAGAAAAAGCCATTGCTTATAAACCAGACCACATATCATGGTATGAGCTGACCATTGAAGCAAACACATATTTTGCCAAACACACACCGATTCTCCCAAACCAAGAGACTCAGTTTACAATCTCAGAAGAAGGCATCATTTTACTCGAACAGTCTGGCTACCAACGTTATGAAATCTCTGCATATAGCCGCCCAAACAAACAATGTATCCATAACAAAAATTACTGGAATTTTGGAGATTATATTGGAGTGGGCAATGGGGCATGCAGCAAAATAACTAAAAACAAAAGCATTACACGTCATCAGAAATATAAAAATCCAGCTTTATACCAACAAGTGCCAGAAAAAGAAATCTTACAGCAACAGATACCCAGAGAAGAAATCTTATTTGAGTATATGTTAAACAAATTACGCCTAATGAAAGGCTTTACGATACAAGAGATTGCAAAGAGAACATTATTAGAAGAGGATACCATTGAAAAGGAATTACAACCGGCAATACAACAGGGCTTTCTACTATTGAATCAAAAGGAAGTCAAATTGACAGCACTGGGAAAAAGTTTCTTAAATGACTGTCAAGCAACATTCCTGGACAATCAATAATCTGAAAAAACAGCCCGCCAGGAAAGACCATATAAAAATTAATAACCCATACCAGGAAAACAATTCAAAAACACCTTGTGATAAAAGACACATGGAATTAAAAAACCCAATATAAAGCGTGACCAATTCCAATACGATAATGCTAGGATAGTTGCTGGTGAATAAAGACAATGACACCATAATTATGAGCATAAAAGCAAATGACATTGAAATCCATTCGCAATAAGGTGTTTTGACTGTACAAATCAGTCTAAAAGAAGTACAATATTTTATTTTTAAGATTGATGAGAAAAACAACCAGCTACCAAAGACGATCTGGCAGACTATCAGCCAACAGCAAGCAGCAACTTGAGAAAAGCCCACACCTCATACGTGATGAAATTGCCAAGTCAATTGTAAAATTACAAAAAGATTATGACAAATGTATTGTCGAAATGGGCTTTGGAATGGGAGATCATTTATTGGCTAATGTGATAGATAATTCTGATTGTTTATATATTGGGATTGACATCTACAAGCCTGGCATAGCAAGGTTATTGAGTACAATTGAGCAACAAAATATTCTAAACTGCCATTTAATTGAGCAAGATGCCACTGAAAGCGTTGAAGAAATACCCAAAAACTCAATTGATAGAATTGACATTCACCACCCCGACCCTTGGCCTAAAAAAAGACACCATAAAAGAAGATTAATCAGCTCGGAGTTCATAAAATCATTGCGAGGACTATTAAAAAAGGGAGGCCATATTCATATTATCACTGATGATGAAAATTATTTTATAGACATCGTTGAAATCCTCGATAACACCACAGAAACAAAAATCAATTATACACTTGAAAAAGATCGGCAACCGAACAGTAAATATGGAAAAAAAGCGCAACAAGAAGGGCGTATCATCAATGGAATCATTATCAATAAATAAAATAAAACAGGACTGCTCGAATTAGAGAAAAATTCTAAAAATATATTAAAAATCAAAAAAAAAAAACCACGACAAAATTTTATGTTGCATATTCTATAATTCAGATCAAAAAAACAGAGCAAACTATAGAGACTGATAAACAAAGCATTCTGCATGCATCCAATCAACTTTTGCAGCGGCTATCACCTCGACATCAGTATAAATTTGATGTTTTGGGTGTAAATTGATGGGCACCAGATGATAACGATTCATACCGTTACCAGGCAACAGTCTTCTAAAGATCAAATCATGGTTGGGTATTTGTACAATACAATCAAAACCAAGCAAAGCGCCGATTTGTTCATGATAATATTTAACGCCTCCAATAAAAGCATTTTTGGGGTAACGAAAGGCCATAGCATCGTCAACAAGTTGCATATCAAAAACATCCTGGTGGGCCTTCCTGTAGTACAGAATATGTTCGAGAACGTTGCTTGGAATTACTGAGTCCTGCTGAGATACACCTGAAGTACCAGTGTTTAATACACGACCAGACTTGAAAGAAGGGCCAGCACCAATACCATGCAACAGCCATTCGAGGGTAAAATCTATGTTTTCAGCTTGATATGCTTTAAAAACCTGTTGCGCACCTCTCTTAGTCAAACCACCAGCACGCGCAGATTCCCAATTTTGAAGTGTTGCTTTGCTAATCGCATAACGTTTATACAATTCATCTCGTGACAATCCTAGCATTGCCCGAAGTGCCAATAAGCGTTTTGCTCTTTCTTTGGCCTGTTTTACTTTACTCAGTTCCATCACTATAAAAAGAAATCTCACTAAAAACTTAACAAAATCATAACCGCGCATCAAGGCAAAAGTGATAAAATTAAAAAATTGTTTAATTTAAGTCGTATTCCATAGGAAAATCTATAATGAAGATAAATAAAAACACAACGTCGAACTTCAAGTAACATTAAAAATATGCTAAAATATTAACCTATTGTAAGATTCATAAATAAGAAATGGACCGAGTATTTAGAGAAATTCACAGCATAACAGAAAAGATATATTCATCAACGGTAATGGCGTTAACGAATTATTTCCAAGAAAGCAAAAAAGAAAAGTCGGACCAATTGAGATTAAAAAACATCATTTTACTGCCCCCATGTATTTACACAGACAACAACCCCAAAAGAGCACCTGAGTATTTGGCAGAGGAGTTCAGAAGTATTAAAATGCGCCAATGGCTCTATGAAAACCCAAATCATTCGATATTTAAAAAGAAACAAACGACAGCTTTACACATTTTAGTGAGACTCATGGATGTTGAGGGGATAAAAAAAATAAGCGCAATGACAAAAAACCCAAACGAGACTGAGATTGCATCGGGTTTAACAGCAATCAACCTACTAACAGATATGAAGTATCATAAAACAGCACAAAACTTTTCTATCAGCCAAAAAAACAGGTACAAAAACAGAAAAAGAAATCAAATCTTCGAAGCATTGTGCAAAATTGGTTGTGAGGTAAATATTGAGTGCTTAATTCAAATCGCAGCAAAAACACCAGTGAGTAGCCTATTAATTTGTGCCGTCCATTATTTTTACAAAAACAAACATCAGCGAGAAACTAAAGAATTAATACAAAGACTAAAAGGAAAAATTAATAAGCTTCAAGAAATAAAGCAATTCAATGAGAAACACATCACACAATGCATGAACAAAAAAGAGACCCTCAGAAACAGTCAATTATTGAGATGCTATACAGAAGAGCAAATTAAAAGAATTCAAGAATCATTGATTAAGAAATTAACACAAGTAATGTTAAGTCAATTCAATAATGAAACTTCTCAAGAGCATGTAAAACCAAAAGAGCCTGCCGTGTCAGATTGAACGATGAGTAAGTAGTTAAATGAGCATATAAAAAGCCAACACCCATTGCATAGCACAAGTAAAAAGTGATAAATATATACCATGTTGAAAGGAAAAACTGATGAAAGAGGAAATAGACTGCAAACTTCTTGGAAAAAAGAGCAGTAAAATAATCAATGCCCCCTACCCTGGGAAACTTGGAAAATACATTCAACAATATTATTCGAAACAAGCGTGGCAGAGTTGGCTTGGAACTCAGACCAAGCTCATCAATGAACACCATCTCAATCCATTGGACAAAGAACATAGACAGTTACTAGAAGAAGAAATGGTCAAGTTTTTCAAGATAGATAAGAACAAGATAAACGACCAATAAAAAACGGAAAAGTAGACAAGCATCCATTAATGATCTATACAGAAAATACAGACAACATGGAGAGACAATCCAAATACCTTTTGAACTAAATAATCTACTCTTAGCAAATACAGTGGCGGTAGCAGCGATGATTGCATTAAAAAATATACAAAGAAGAGAAAATAGATTAACAGAAAGTACTCAGAGCGTTAATCAACGAGTAAAAGCAGATACAATATTGCAAAAAGAAATAGCGGACAGAGTAAACCCATTGACTAGTGAGTTCACTAAACAAACAAAACATGCATTGTTCACAGCACATTACAAATACCTGTCCAAACCATATAAACACATGCCAGCGAAAGAACATCAACTAAAAAATAAACAGGGAACCATAGCCAATAGAAGAAACCATGGCATCTTACACACCATCAGAACAACAGCATACATTCAAGCAATTTTACATGAATCAATATTGGCAAAAAAATCACCCCAGAGCAGAAAAATCAATGCAACAACAACAAGAAATTTCAGCGTGTTTTGACATCACAGGCAGAGAGGATGAGAACGGACAGAAATCCAATCCAGTTAAATACAAAGAATCAAGAGTTACTGCTGCAAATAATTTTAAAGAATATGTCAAGAACAACAAATGGGCAAAGCAAGTTTTTAAAGATGATGAAGAATTCATTGATCAATTTGCAAAAGATGTCATTGAGCACAGGGAGTCTACAAAGGCAAGTACTGAGCATTTGAAAACTTGTAGCCAGGTGCTTGGGTTCGCTCACAATCTAGATTTAGCACGCTGTAAAACCCCAAGAGAATACACTCAATATCATCAGAGTTTAGAAAAATGGCTGGGTGGTAATCCAGAAGGATTTGATAGATTAAAACAATTGGCAAAATCATGCATTATAAAAACAGGAAATAAATTACAAGGGTATCAGAATGAGGTGAGAGGATATGACACTGAAAAAGATGTCAGACTCGTCAGTCAAGAGCCAGGATACATTGGATATACAAAAAATAGAACAGAGAGATTTGATGAAAAAAAAACATCAAGTGCACAAACGATCATACTGGATAGTCTAAATCAATGTTATCAAGAAAGAAAGCAAACCCAACACTAAGACCATGAACTAAAGAACAGGCAGCACACATGGCATTGGTGGTGTAAAAAATTTAGTGACAAATATAAAGAGTGCCGGCAAAACCAAATTTCCTCTGATAATTCAAATAAACACTTGCATTTTTTACGACAAAAAGGTTTAATAGTAACGCCTGGCCAGATAGCTCAGTAGGTAGAGCAGTGGACTGAAAATCCTCGTGTCGGCAGTTCGAATCTGCCTCTGGCCATACGCACATAATCACATCAATACAATCCAAAAAAATTGTGCAAAAAAGATCATCACAACCGTCTGTTAAGCGGTTGCCCCAACAAGAGATTACGACAACGAAACAGTCCGTAATCATATTCAAGATAACTTCTAGAAAAAAACACAGTTGGCGACAAGTGATCACACAGTGAGGTTCCAGCCATAACACGATTCATGTGTTCAGTTCTGAGTCAGGCACTCAAACAAAAAATTTAAAATCATGTTACAACCAGAATCAGTATGAAACCATCAATCTAACTGTCATTTATTCATCAAGTAGAATACGTCAGTGTGGGATATATATGATCTGACAGGTTAGAAAAAAAATACACTCATACGCACCTAACAACAGCACCTTTGGAATATCTTTAAATAATGAAAACTGAAGACCAGACTCAAATTGAAGAAAATGAGCTTATCGGTTGATAAATATGATTAATATTGTAATAATAAATAGTGAAACTTACACAAAGGATTAAACATGAAATCATCAAGCCTATTAGCAATTATCGGATTATTTTCATCAATTATTGCAGACACCTCCTTTGATAGCGCCATATTTAAAAACAGCAACCCAAAAACCCCCGGATATTTCACCATCTATAAGATAGATGACGGTTATAATGCCATAGGGACTTATGTGACAAATGAAAATTCAGATTCTCAGCCCAAAGTATGGACTGCTCTTTGCAGCAATTTAATTGAAAAGTCAATTCAGTGCCACTATACCCATACACTTAATTCAGAATCGACAGGAAAGTTTACCATCACAATGAAGGACGATAATGCATATTTAATCAATGTCAATGTTAAAGCAGATGATAAGTCACACGAGAGCCAACCCAAATATCTAATGATTTTCCCAACAGATACAACAAAGTAAACAATATGTATTTCATTTCTCAGTGAGATTTGACAGAATGAACAATCATTGAAACTTAGATCTAAAAAACAATCATGATGCTTTGCTAATTGACCAACACCATGTAAACACTGATCTATCGACATAAATATTGTGAACCACATCAATCACAATATACAAATAAAAAAGCGCTTATGTCGAACCACCTAAACGCTTTTTCATTGACCTTAAGTCAGAATGAAGTTTACTGACACTCCTTGCACGCACCTGGACACTCAATCATTCGACTGTCAGCCTTAAAACTAATATCATCAATCATCTCAGAAATGACAGCAGTCAATACATTATTGGACTGCTCACTGATTTGACCACATTGCTGACAAGTAAAAATAACATTAAAACGTCTTGGATGATCATGGAAGCACTTCTGCTCTTGTTGACAAAAAACATAGGCATTTTGCTGATTGATTCTATGCAATAATTTATTATTGACCAAGTATTCTAATGCCCGATAAACAGTTGGTGGTTTTGCATGTGAAATGACCTTCTGTAAATCACTTAAAATGTCGTAGGCCTTCATTGGCTTTTCAGAACCCATGACTATATCAAGTACGGCACGCCTAGAAGCGGTTAGATTCAATCCGTCCTTTGATAGCTTCGATTTTGTTTTTATCTCTGTGTTCATTTAAATACCCTCTATTCCACTGTGTTATTATACGTTATATCATAATTAATATCAAGCATATAATCATACAATAACAATATTTTAAAGATAGATAGAACACACATAGCAAAAATCAATACAAGATGTGCAAATGCAAACAAGCACAAAAGGCCATACAAATGTGAAAAATTTTCATAGGAGTAAAAAAATTCATAAAAAATAGGAAAAAAAGTAAAAAGCTATCTATAGTAATGAAAGAACACAGAGGAGAGAGAAATCATGGAAGAAGTTGTTATCGTTGATATGAAAAGAAGTGCTTTCACGCGTGGAGGCAGAGGCTTACTTGTTGCGACTCGGCTAGATGAACTGGCCGTAGAGATCATCGAAGATTTAATAAAAAACAATCCAAAAATTGGTTTGGAGAACATTGAAGAAGTAGGCCTTGGTCAAGTGGGACAGGCGGGAGAACTCTTGAATATGGGCTCAGCACAAATTGCACAACTGGCCGGCATTCCATATGAAGCATCAAAATTTGAGAGCAATCGACAATGTGGATCAAGCATGGAAGTGCTGCAGAGGATGACACATAATATCATGTTAGGCATGTATGACATTGGTTTATGCATAGGCATAGAACGAATGGAGAAATCACTATCTTGGCCAATGAGTAAAACAACACGCATCACAAAAATAAATCCTAAATTATTTCAGCATCACAATGCAGTGCAAAAAGATCAGGCAAAAAACCATAAAGATTATTTTAAAACAAATATTCCTGAAGCCATATGCCACTCTTCCCCACTATGCACAATGTTACAAACCGCACAAAATGTTGCAGACATGTACAATTTGAATAGAGAAGCATTAGACAGTTTCGCGTACAACTCTCATCAGAAGTATAAAAAAGCACTTCAGGACGGCTTTTATAAAAATGAAATTACAGCAGTCACTGTCAAAGCGCCAGTATTTGATGACGAAGGAAAGTGTGACTACACTCAAATGGGAAAAGAGTGTGTATTAGAAATTGATGATGGCTACAGAAAAGACTGTTCAATAGATAAATTAGCAACATTAAATCCGATACCTGGAATACAATCACATTTGAAGAATGAAATCATCATCACTGCGGGCAACAGCTGTCCCACCAATGACGGAATTTCAGCTTGCATTTTAATGAGCGCACGCAAAGCCAAACAAATGGGAATCAAACCTTTGGCAAAAATAAAAGGCATGAATGTCAGTGGAATCAAACCACAAATTATGGGAATCGGACCAGTCATTGCAATACAAAAGGCACTAAAAATGGCAAAACTGGATACCAAAGATATCGATTTAATCGAATTCAATGAAGCGTTCTCAAGTCAAGTCATTGCAAGTATGCAAGAAGTCAATATCAAACATGAAGCATTGAATATCAATGGAGGATCACTGGCAATAGGACACCCTCTAGGAGCAACTGGGATAAGATTGGTTGGAACATTGGCAAAATCATTACAATTTCATCAAAAGAAAATGGGCATTGCAACACAATGTATTGGTGCAGGAATGGGGATTGCGACCATTATTGAATCGATAGATTAACAAACATAACATTCAAGCTAAACTTCACGCAGTAATTTTAGCAAGCGAGCACAGACAAAAAGTTTGCTTGTCTATGCTGCTTACTGATTGAAAATACTAACTCGGAGAAAAAGGAACACGCCCGCGAACTTCTCGACCACTTCTCGTTTTACGTTTTACGCTAGGAGAAGGAGAATCTTCTAGTTGAATAGGTCTAGGTCTTTTAGCATTTGACATTGCTTCACCTTCACTGCTTTCTTTTCTTTTATTTGATCGCACAATATCACTGGATTGAAGTGGCGTAACACCTGGAATAAAATCATCTTCGGGAATTAAACCACCACCTTTTACACATGCAAAGTATTGCTCATCACAATCAGCCTCCTCAAAAAAATACCCTTCTTCGGAATCACCATCGAGACAGGAAGCCAAATAAAGTTCAGAATCGGAAGAAGAAACAGCATCAGAAGAATCCGAAAGTGAATCAGCTGAACATGTACTGGGAAGAGAATATGAGGAAACAGGCTTAGAAGGAGAATACTCACAGAAGGTATTACATAAATTTGAAACACCAGAAGATTGATCAAATTCTGGATAAAGGGACTCTGCTTCAATTGCTTCCTGAGGTGATAAAATAGAGGGGGAAATGTGAGCCAACGGCACATAATCACCTGAGGGAACATTCAGAGAGTTTAAAGAAGCTGCGGAACGAATAATTTCTGGGGTATATCCTACTGCAGGACTGCTCAAAGCTGCTAGAATGCTAGCATATGTTTTGGGTGTCCAGGGAGAAATCACATCAGATTGATTATCAGGTTTTAGTTTTGTTGGTGTTTTAGGCATAAGAGAGCTCCTTAAAAAAAGAAAGGATATATTGAATTTAAAAGACATTCCTGACAAAAATATTAAAGTGATTACTTTATTCTCAACCAATTGAATTAAATAAATTAATTAATATAATGTGCAAAATCAGATATAGAGTAATCTCTAAATACAGGCTACCTGAAACGGCACATCAAATAGCCATATTAATTAGTCCAACAATATACAATGGATCAATTTCAAATTCCATAAAAAACACACACCATGCCTTTTGATGATTCAATAAAAACACTTTAATATATGTTCTACTATGAACAAGAAAGATATAAAACAATGATAGATACATATAACAAAAAAAGTTTTTAAAATTAATTGAATAAAAAACAAAAAAAATCGTGCAAAAAATTAAAAGGTCATCTATACAAAAAGAAATTTCGAGGGAATGAAAGGATGAACCAGTTAAAAAGCATATTAATCACAGTATTATTACTAACAAGTTGTTCACATGCTGCAACGTATCGATATCACAGCAACAGCGATATCATTGGAAAAATACAATACCATAGAATCAGTGGAGGAGACTCATGGGAATCCATTGCCTATTATTATGATGTTGGATATTTGGAGTTAAGAAGAGCCAATCCTCAAATCACAAATATTAAAAAATCCAAAGGTAAATCATTATTGATTCCAACAGAGCACATATTGCCTGAAAAAGCATTGAGAAAAGGGATTGTCGTGAACTTATCAGAAAAAAGATTGTATTATTTTGTAGATGATCGGACTGTGGTGACCTATCCAATTGCTGTTGGCCGCTCTGGATGGAAATCACCATCTTTCTCTGGCCATGTGACGCGAAAAAAAATAGGTCCTACATGGAGAGTACCAAAATCAATTGCTCAATATCACTACAATAAGTATGGAGAGCATTTACCAAAAGCCGTTGGACCAGGCCCAGATAATCCACTCGGGAATTATGCAATTTACACAAGCAAGGCAAGAATTTTGATTCATGGCACCAATAATGAACTGCTAATTGGCAAAGAAGTTAGCTCTGGTTGTATTAGAATGTTTAATCGTAATATTGCAGAATTACATTCATTGGTGAGCATCAAAGATCCAGTACATTTCATCACCACAGACGAAAAAATCGGCATTAGAAATGGCTATATTTATTATGAGAAAACCAAACCATATCGTTATGGTGATGCTGTTAATGTTTACAGTCTTATCAATCAAATGAATCAAGATGGTTATCAAATAAGCATAGACAAAGAATTGGTGCAAGAAGCGCTGAAACAAAATACAGGAATTCCAGTTGCTATAGGCATTGTCAGATGAGTAAACGTACAACATACACTTTTAAAGGATGAGCAAATAAACTCATCAGACAAATTCAGACAATGAGACTACATATGATAAGCTCAAAATAGCACGGAAAAGATTTTTAAGACCGCATTGTAAAAAAGTTTTAAAAGACAGACCACACAACAGTGATAGCATCTATCTCCTAAAAATATATTATCTGGTATTGATAAAAACATGAGTCAGTAGCAACTGGCATCAATCTCATTGACAAGGTACTAAACATATAGTCGAACCTGTCAATGAACAAATCTATGGATAAAATACAAACAAAGAAGAAAAGTTTGGACAAAAGATACATGCATGATAAAATATAAAGATGAGACAACAAATTAAATCATCCAGCAATATCAACGCTTCAAATGTCATTACCATAATGCGTTTCATCATGGCACCATTATTCGTCGCAGCCATGTCCTATCATTCCCTATGTGGGTTATCAATACTCATCATTGCAGCATTTTCTGACTGGCTAGATGGCCATCTCGCTAGAAAACATCAAACTCAAACTGAACTGGGAGCATTGCTGGATCCTTTAGCCGACAAAGCTATGTCACTGGCTTGCCTGATAGTCATCAACACCAATATTCAAAATTTAGGAATCATGCTGGCCAGTGGTATCATCATTATCAGAGACCTCATCCTGAGCTGTTTCAGAGTGCGTTCACGAAAACACAATCAAACAAACTCAGCTCTAAAAGTATCTAGAATGGGGAAATTTAAAACCGCACTGCTATTTTTCAGTCAAATTTTATTAATTTTTTATCTATACTGCGATATAAGTCTTGTTTATCGAGTAGGAAGTGTGTTACTCTATGGATCGTCTTTACTGACGTTAGTCTCCTTTTGGCAATATTTAAAACAGTCAAAAGAAGCTGAACATTAGGTTATTGCGGGAATAGCTCAGTGGTAGAGCACAACCTTGCCAAGGTTGGGGTCGCGAGTTCGAACCTCGTTTCCCGCTCATTAGAGTATGGCTGGGTGGCAGAGTGGTTATGCAGCGGCCTGCAAAGCCGCGGACGCCGGTTCGATTCCGGCCTCAGCCTAGTTGATAGCCCGGGTGGCGGAATTGGTAGACGCAAGGGACTTAAAATCCCTCGAAAGGTGACTTTCGTGCCGGTTCGATTCCGGCCCCGGGCAAATTTGATTATGATAAATTCACTCAGTTTCTATATCGCTTATCGTTATTTAAAGTCATCAAGATTTAATCGTTTTGCAAGACTAATACAGACGCTGTCTGTACTGGGTATTACAATAGGTGTGAGCATACTCATTGTGATCAGCTCAATATTCAATGGATTCCATGCAGAAATACAGCAATCTTTAAAAAGCATCAATCCTCATATCATCATCACACATGAAAACTTTTGGTGGAGTGACTGGAAAGATACTTATGCATTATTGGAGAAAAATGGCAACATTGCAAATGTCAGTCCCAAAATCCGAACTTATGCAATGATAGCAGCAGGCGGCAATAGACAACCAGTACAATTGGTGGCAACTCAGGACACAAAAGTCAGCAGTCATTTGAACACCAAAAAAGAAACAAAAAAAAGCAGACGTGATCCACTGGACATTCTAGACGCGCAAATAACCACCGAGTTACAAAATGAGTTATGGTTAGAACCGGGAGACACTTTCGGGTTATTAACAGCAAAAAGTATGGATTTTGAGGACAACCAACCTTTGGCTTTGCGCCTAAAGGTAAAAGGAATTGACCAACACAAACCCTCCGTCCTTTCAAAAAGAACCATAGAAACAAACATCCAAGGGTTGACAGAACAACTTAATATAGAAAAGAACAGCATCACTGAATTGCAAATAGACACAACAGACATCATGACTGTACAAAAAACCATTGCTGACTTACAAACACAACTCCCAAACGAATTAAGGATCACCAATATCAGTGAGCAATTCACAAGCCTTCTGAGCGCATTGGCCATGCAAAGAAAAATGATGATCATTGTTCTATCACTGGTCGTAATCATCGCCGCATTCAATCTAACCGCAAGCCTTGTGATGATTGTCATGGAAAGAAAAGGGGAAATAGCCCTATTACAAACCATAGGTGTGAACAAAAAGAGAATCCTACTCATATTTGTATACCAAAGTTTACTACTAGCAGGAATTGGCTTATTGGCAGGTTGCGTACTGGGTATAATGATTGCAAATAATATCACAGAGATTATAGCAACTTTAGAAAACACAATGGGCATACAACTCGTATCGGACCAGGTTTTCATGCTGGATCATTTACCATCAGTTGTTGACATTAGAGACATAACTGCGATCGGGATAACAACAATGGCATTATCCATACTGTCAGCACTATACCCAGCTCATATGGCAAGCAAAGTTGACCCAGCAGAAACATTGCGCTATGAGTGAGTAGAACCCAAGCAACACCAATAGAGAGACTAAGCAGAAAAGGAGACCATGAGATGACACAAAAAAGCCAAGAAAACGCAAGTCAAATCATCTCGCCCCAAAAAATCGTGAACAGAGAATCTATACTTGAGGCAAAAAACATATCACATCGTTTCACAAATAGTACAACTGCCATCATAAAAAACTTTTCCATATGCATCAAAGCAAAGCAGATGTTGGCGCTGACTGGCCGATCAGGCAGTGGCAAAAGTACCCTACTACACATTCTCAGCGGGTTAAAAAAGCCCAACGAGGGACAAATCAACATAAACGGCATTGACATACACACACTGAACAACCAGGAATTGGCAGAGTTGCGTAATACAACAATTGGCTTTGTGTACCAATCACATTGTTTACTAAAAGATTTCAATGCGTGTGAAAACATAGCTCTGGCAGCAAGGGTTGGGAAAGATCATCATAAGGCCATGCAGAAAGCACTGTTATCAATGCAAGCGCTGAACATTGAGCATCTTGAAAAAAAAATGCCACAAAGCTTGTCAGGTGGTGAAAAGCAAAGAGTCGCCATTGCGAGAGCAATGGTCAATCAACCTAAAATTTTATTTGCAGATGAACCGACAGGCAACTTGGACAGACACAATGCAACATTAATTTTAAAAGCCTTAAAAGCACTGCAAGAAAAAAGCACCATGAGTGTAATCATAGCAACACATGATCAAGAGATTATAAAACATCTTGACCACAATATAGAATTGGGTACCCAGAATTCATGAAAGGTACTCAAAAAACATATAACTAAGATCCTGACGTAAGACTGAATGCGATGCAAAATCCAGTCGTGTAATAAAAAAACTCAATAAGACGACAACAAAAAAGAAATCCCACATTGATAAAATAAACAAAAAATGATAACATAACATAAAACCGGGTAAAATAGCATGCAATTATTACTGGCAAAAGCCATTCGTTTTAAAGAAAAAATCACAGCTCAATTAAAAAACATCATAAACGATCACCAGAAATGGCCAGAAGACACACCAAAAAACCAATCAGCAGCATCGATAAAGGGCTATTTTAACGTCAAAGAAACAGAAAAAAAAGGTGATGAAAATAGGCAAAAATATGATTTTGTCTCTGTAGAAATCAAAGAAACTCAAAACGATGATTACAATCTGTTGATAATAGGAAACATAGCCATCAATCGTCTGAGAATTGAGCATTTCCTAACCCTATTCAAAAACACTTTACATTTGATTTTAATACCCATATTGATGCTTGCAGATGTTTACTCATTGTGCACAAGAAAAACTGATAGCAAGAACCATAAGAAAAATAGGCAGCAAAACAGCACACCAAACAGGATAAGGATCATATTCTCAACAACAATAATGCCTTTGTATTATTTGGGATTTATGTCATGCAACATTCTGGGTATCATCTTTCCCAAAACGGCAAAAAATGCCTATCTATATTTAGAAAGAAACTTGTATCACAAAGAATGTATTGTTTTCAATGGCGATAACTGTACTAGAAAATTAACAGTACACAAAAAAAACGTCTATACCGCATTAACACAAGAAGAAATAGAGCATGTAAAACAAAAATTAGATTACACGCAATACTCAGAAGTAAACGCTCAAAAAATGGCAGGGATACTCTATCAATAAGAACTCAAAAACACATAAATTAAGCAACAACATATGACAATTGATTGTCTTAAGTTGAAGATAAATAACACGCAACTAGATTAGAATGACTTCGTCAAAATTAATGGGACAATATTGTTGCAGAGAAACATTAAAGATAAGCAGTGACCATGAGATATCGCAATAAGGCGAATAAGAAAAAGATCTATATATTCAGACACAAATTCCAAAAAAATAATGTATTTACACAATAAGAGAGCCTTCTATAAATTAAGGCATTATTAACAAGAAAACTCAAGACTTGACTTCACGCACAATTTGTGTTTATTATGTACATATAAATACAATCACAAAACAATAAACAAGTTGAGATAAAAGTTGAGGAAACTTACAAATTAGCATAAGGAGATTGGTATGCATGAACAGAAGATTTTATCAATAAATAAGGACAAAGTCAGCACAAGCATTGGCATGATAATTGTTGCACTTGCAGCAATTTTTTATTGCTATGAATATCTATTACGAGTTGCTCCAAGTGTCATGAATCAGGAACTGATGGCACATTACAATATCAATGACTTTCAATTGGGAAGTCTAACCGCCTACTATTACTATATTTATGCGCCCATGCAGATACCAGTAGGCTTATTGATGGACCGTTATGGACCCAAAACATTGATGATTATAGCTTGTTTATCTTGTGCTGTAGGGTCATATCTATTTGTGTTTAGTGATATTCTGCTTTTGGCCAAGGTAGGCAGATTTCTAGTAGGATTTGGCTCATCATTTGCTTTTGTTGGCGTATTAAAATTAGCAACACTGCTACTCCCTCAAAATCACTTTGCTGTTGTCTGTGGTGCCACTGCGGCACTTGGACAAATTGGAGCGATTTTAGGAGACATACTACTGACAGCCATGATTCGTCAAAGTGGTTGGCAAAATGCATCTATTAACGCTGCAATATTTGGTCTTATATTGACATTCGGACTGGCCATTACCTTTCGATTTGCTAGCAAACAAATGCTCGAGAGAAAATGTACAAAAGAAGAAGAAGAAGACATCACAGGCAAAGGTGTCATAAAAACATTTTTTGAATTAACAAAAAACATTGACCTATGGAAAACAAGTATTATTGGGTGTTTATTTTGGGTTCCAATCGCAGTTTTTGCAGAATATATAGGCATTGACTTCCTCAAAGCGGCTTACAATTTTTCATCAGAACAAGCCGCAATGGCAAATTCTATGATCTTCTTTGGCATGGCGACAGGTGGGCCATTGTTGACTGGGTTATCAAACAAGCTTCAATCACGCTTATTCCTTATAAAAATTGGTGGTTTTGTATCAGCTACATCAATAGCACTGGTGATATTCTGCACAAGCATGCCTGGCAGCTGTGTGTACGCATTGCTCTATCTAACAGGCATTGCAACAAGTTCAAAGGTCATTGTATTTCCAATGGCAAAGGAACTGTCTAGTAAAAAAGCATCGGGAACAGCAATTGGAATAACCAATATGACCATCATGGTAGCGGGCGTGCTATTCCAGCCTCTGACAGGATTCTTATTGAATCAAACAACGGCCATAAACAACATCCACAGCGGCGCTGATTTCCAATATGCTTTGTCATATATACCATTTGTTATTGCTATTTCCTCAGTGATAGCATTCACAACAAAAGAAACTTATCGCGCAGAAGAAAACGAAGAAATGATTTAAATAAGTGAATGTCAATAAATCAAATTTTCTAAAGCTCTTAACCATTAGCTCTATTTTATCTGGTTGCTACCTGCCAATTAATGAAGCACGGAAAGACAATGCCTGCACATATCTATATGAAAACCCATATATATCCCATAGCATTCAAAATGTCACTGGAGATACTAAGATGCAGGCATTGATGCTGGCAATAATAGAACATGAATCAAACAACAAAGCCAACGCTAGGCCTGTCAAAACATGGCTAATTAAACCGTATATCCCTTGGGCATATTACAGCAGTGCAAAAGGATATGCACAAGGAACAAAACCAACATGGATAGATTTCCAAAACACACAAAAAAACCATACTGTCCAGAGACATTCCTATTACAACAACATTGTCTTTATCGATTGGTATATAAGAACAAAAGGCAATCAGCTGCCCAACCATAATTATTTTTATGAAGCTTATTTTCTATATCATGACGGTGGCAAAGGCTATCATAAGAATATTTTCAAAAGATCGAACAACATGAAAAACTATGCACAAAGAGTTGCAAACACAGCAAAAAAAAATCAAACCAATCTAGAGAACTGCAAAAAAATCATACTGTGGCAAACACAGTGGGACTCTTTATAAAAAACCAATACAAACAGGATTAAATAACGAGATCATCCATACGGGTTCTTGATTTCACAAGTTTCAAATAACGTTCTATTGATAGACCTTGTACTATCACAGTGAATGCAACAACAGCATATGTCATATCAAATATCATATCAAAATTTGAAAAATCTCTTGGAATTGATAAAGCAAGAGCTAGCGAAAGTCCTCCTTTTAACCCACCCATAACAAGGGTCTTATACAATGTAGTATTTTGTGAATAACCAACTTTTAAAGAAAGTAGAGGGATAAAAACAGAAATAAAACGAACCAAAAAATTCACACCTATCGCGAGAAGCATTAACACAAAATATGTTGCATTTGGCTCAATAAAAATGACTTGAAATCCTACAATAAAAAATAATGAATAATTTAAAATTTCATCTATCGTGTCCCAAAACACATAAATCACATTTTTAGAATCTTCTTGAAGTGACTGTATGATATAGCTGCTATACAATCCAGATCCAACCGCAACCAATGGTGGTGAGAAGTGCAGTAATTTTGCACAGATGTAACCCACATTTAGCAATGTAAGCAATAGAAATATATTTTGATTACCCATATTTTTATCCGTTTTTATACGAGAGTACTTCAACATTAGAAAAGCAATAAAAACTCCAAAAAACAGACCTAAAAATCCTTCGAATAGAAAAAACGCAAGCATATCGTAAAAAATCTGTGCGCTGACTTCTGACACATGAGCAAATTTAAGCACACTGACAAACAGCACAACCCCCACCCCATCATTTAACAATGATTCAGATCCTATTTTTGCATACAGTGCTTTGGACAAGTTAAGATTTTTCAATAACGCCAGTACAGCAACAGGGTCAGTTGGAGCGATCACAGCAGCATATAAAAAACAGCTGACCAAAGAATGTTCCAATCCCATATAAGCCATAACAAAATGAATCAGATAGGCAGTTATAACAAAAGATAATAAAGTGGTGACAATGGCAAGAGTCGCAATGACTTTTAAATGTTTAAAGAATGAATAAATATCAATATGCAAACAACCAGCAAATAACAAATAGCCCAACATTCCATCAACAACCAACGAGTAAAAATCAGCATTCGAAAATACCAGATGCATGCTACCAATAAATTCCAAGGGGCCCGTAAAAATAGACAATATATAAATAAGTGCAAAAATACACCACGAAGTAATTAAAACAAAAACATTAGACTGAATATGTCTAAAACAATAACTCAAATAAGCCGAAAGTGAAGTAAGGGCAACAAACAAATTAAAATACAACATCCTATGACATAACAATTAGAGATATGGCTACCTTATCATCAATTATACCAATGTACCATACCAATCTGGACAATGAATCAAATTTGGTGCATGATGATCTTAAGGAAAGGGCAATCAATATGAAGTCAAATCAACACAGTGATTTAATGACAGGAGTCATATTAATCTGTACAACAGCTTTAGCCATTATACTAGCAAACAACTCTGCAACAGAGTCAATCTATCTGAGCATAAGCACATTGGGACTTGGGATAAAATTCTCACATCATTCATTAGACAGTAAATTCCTAATCAATGAGATACTCATGTGTGTTTTCTTTTTTAACATTGGACTGGAGTTAAAGTATGCGCTCTACAATGGAGCACTCAAAGACAGAAAAGTGTCCACCATGTCTTTAATTGCTGCCATTGGTGGAATGTTAATTCCAGCCCTCATCTTTCTACAAATGAACTCTGGACCAATGGGCCAAGTCAGAGGGTGGGCTATTCCAACGGCAACTGACATCGCATTTGCCATTGGACTATTGTCACTGGTAGAAAATAAGATACCCAAAAGTCTCAAAGCTTTTTTGTTGGCTCTGGCAATTTATGATGACATCGGAGCAATCATTATAATTGGGTTATTTTACAGTCACAAGATACATCTATTGGCTTTGGCTTCAAGCGCTTTGATCACATCAGTCATGCTGAAGTTAAACCGGTTACAATACATGAAAATCCACTCTTATATCGTATTGGGCATGCTGCTTTGGATAGGGCTTTTCATCACAGGCATACACACAACACTATCAGGAGTCATTTGTGCACTTTGTATACCAATGACACAGACCAAAGACAAAAAACCAACGTACGAAGATGCCAATAACATCTACCTGTTGAGCAAAAAAATCACCCCATATATCAATTATATGATATTGCCAATTTTTGCATTTTACAATGCTGGAACAAATATCAGCACAGGGGATGGCATTTGGAATCCAATAGGAATTGGGATTATTACTGGATTAGTGATTGGGAAACCAGTCGGAATATTAACAGCATGCTATTTGGGCAAGCTATTTGGTTTATGTGAATTACCCAAAGATGCAACATGGAGACAAATTGCTGGAATTGGTTTTTTGTGCGGCATTGGTTTTACCATGAGCTTATTCATTGGCAAGTTAGCTTTTCATAAGCCATACCATAAATCCTATTTAGAAATGGTGAAGAAAAGTGTATTGACTGGTTCTGCAGCGGCGGCGGTGCTTGGTATTGGCACGCTCAGTTTTACAGACAAAAGAAAACGCTAGGACCATAAAAGATTGAGAATAGAAAACATATTGGATATAAGGGAAAGTAAATCATGGGACAACTGATCAATGGTAAATGGGATAAAAGCTCGAATTTTAAAACAGACAAAACCGGTAAATTCAGCAGACAAGAAAGCAAATTCAATCACACAATCTCAAAAAACAACCCTGATTTCATGCCTGAAAGCAATCGATATCATCTATATGTGAGCCATGCTTGTCCTTGGGCGCATAGAGTCATGATCATACGCAGTTTAAAGGAATTGACAAATCATATTCAAGTGAGTGTGGTGTGTCCTGATATGTTAGAAAATGGTTGGACATTTTCAAAAAATCACCCTCCAGCAACTGGCGATAGTTTATATGGACTAAACTATTTATATCAACTCTATCAAAAAGCAGACCCAACAATCACTACAAGAGTAACTGTTCCAGTACTTTGGGATAAAAAAAAACAAAGCATCGTTAATAATGAGTCCAGTCAAATTTTAAGAATATTGAATTCTGAGTTCAACGAATTGACAGGCAATCATGAAGATTACTATCCATTAAACAGGCAAACTGAAATAGACAGCTGGAATGACAAAATTTATAAAAACATAAATAATGGTGTTTATTTATGTGGATTTGCCAGCACACAAGAAGCCTATGAAGAAGCAATAGAGAGTTTGTTTACCACATTGGATTCGCTGGATGAACATTTTAAAACACAAGAGTTCTTGGTAGACAATGAGATGACAGAAGCAGACATTAGGCTGATCACAACCTTGATACGTTTTGACTGTGTTTACCACACACATTTTAAGTGTAATATCAAACGCATCAAAGATTATAAATATCTATACGCCTATCTAGAGCGTTTACGAACAATACCAGCCATACAATCTACAACATACATAGATCACATAAAAAGACATTATTATTTCAGCCATACACACATCAACCCAACACAAATCATAGCCAAGGGCCCCTCAGAGTATTGATTTAATCATATGGCCATGGATAGAATACTAAGGTTTATGCACTAAAGTGTGAATTTTTTCTGCCATTGCCTTTGATATGCCTGGCACTTTCACGATTTGGTCAATAGAAGCCTTTGACAACAATTCTAGACCTCCAAAATGATGAATCAAGCTAGTCACTCTCTGTGGGCCAAGCCCCGGAATATCTAAAAGATTAGAGTGGAGTGAGGTCTTTAAGAATTTTTTTCTTTGCCGTGTGATTGCAAAACGGTGAGCATGATCGCGCAAATTTTCCAACATTCTCTTAACATCTGTGTCTAACTCAACTTTTGTTACACCTTGGTCCAGAGAGAGCATATAATAGGTCTCTTCTCCAGATTTTCGACCAGGCGCCTTGCAGATTGATAAAAGGTGTAATTTCTCAACAGGGGTTTTTTGCAACGCTTGATAGATAGAAGAGAGCTGCCCCCTACCCCCATCAATCAACAATAAATTTGGGGGCAAAAGCGAAGAAGGTTTTTCTGGATTGAAACGTTTTTGTATGAATGAACGCATTGAGGCATAATCATCATTGCCTGTATCCAAATTATAACTCCTAAAGCTCGATTTTAATGGCCCACTGCTAGAAAAACGAACACAAGCAGCATTGGTGTGTTTACCATTGAAGTGACTGATATCGACACAATCAATGAATTTCCAATCCCCGTCATTAAAAACAGATGCAAGTTTTATGAATGCCGGCAAATAGTATTGTGCTTGGTTTGCATGCCTTGAAACTGCAAACTGCATACCTGTTTGAGCAGTTTTCAAAAAAGTGCGTTCTGAATTTGTAGATGCTCTATGCTTAAGATTAATTCTCAGCTTCATTGATTTAACCAAAGCACTGATGTTTTCCATTTCTAAACCTGGACTGTAAAGCAACGTTGTTTTGGGTAATGATTTCATAACATAGGGATCAGTATAGTATTGATAGAAGAACTGTCTAATGACATCTTCAATGAACCCATTTGCTTCTGGAAAAAAATATTCTTTCCGAGACTCCATCTGGTTTGACCGATATTGATTCACGTGAATTAAGAAGCCACTGACCAGAGATTGAGCAACAATAATATCAAGACTTTGATGATGCTCATTTTGCATTGTGTCTTGAATGAACAACTGTAGTGACTGTATCATATCTCTATACTCTGCCGCATCTTCGAAATTTTGATTATCGCTTGCATTTTGCATGCGTTTCAAATAAAAAGCGATGACATCCTCACCATTGCCCTGCAAGAGAGACAAAGTTTGTTTAAGATCTTGTGCATAATCATCACCAGAAACAAGACCAACGCATGGGCCACTGCAGCGTTTGATCTGGTAGAGTAGACATGGTCTAGAACGATGCTTAAAATAAGAATTACTACAAGTTCTTAGCTTGAAAAGCTTTTGCAATAAATCCAGTACTTGCCTAACTGATGAGGAATTGGGATAAGGTCCAAAATAACGATGTTTTTTATTTCTCTTAGAACGCGTGATCAATATTCTAGGAAACTCATCATTGGTAATACAAATATATGGATATGTTTTATCATCTTTCAATAAAACGTTATATTTTGGATTGTATTTTTTAATCATTTGGTTTTCTAGAATCAATGCATCAGATTCTGTTTGCGTAACCATAATCCTTAAATAATCGATTTGATTGATTAACATATACAGACGTTTCGTATTGACTTTCTTATGAAAATACTGACTGACTCTGGCTTTTAGATTTTTTGCCTTTCCAACATAAATGACCTGATTATCGGATGAATAAAAAAAATACACACCGGAATGTTCTGGAAGACTTGAAATTTCAGAAATGTTGTATTGACTAGAGTCCATATAGATTATACTAAAACAGTGAATATATATTAGGAGTATAGCACATTAGATAATAATTATACATCTCATAAACTTGGCTTTAAATCCAAAATAAAAAAGAAAGAGATCGTTAGTAAATGCCAAAGACATTTTCTTACAAAACGGTAACGGACATCTTGTAAACTGATCAACTCATAAAATTTACGCTTTCATTTACTCGCTGTCTTTAATTTCGAGATCTTCTACCAAGCCATGTTTGATCGCAAGTCTTGTGAGTTCAACATCATTGCTGACATTGAGCTTTTCAAAAATTCGATATCGATAACTATTCACTGTTTTTGGGCTTAAAAAAAGCACATCGGATATCTGTTGTACTTTGTGACCTTTGGTGATCATCATAGTAACTTGCAACTCACGCTCTGATAAAGAGTCAAAAGGAACACCGCCTTCATCAGACAAATGCCTGAGCGCAATTTTACTGGCAATCTCTGGACTGATGTAACGTTTATTTTGTACAACTGATTGTATTGCCGTTTTAATCTCATCTTTATTGGTATTTTTGGTCAAATAACCATGCGCTCCAGCTTGAAGCAATTTAGTTGGGAACAGGTCATCATTACAAACTGTGAGTGCAATCACCTTAGTGTTCGGACAAAACCTAACGATATTAATCGTGGCTTGCAGACCACCAATACCTGGCATACGCACATCCATCAAAACAACATCAGGATTGAATTCCTGTGCATATTTAACAGCGGTTTCACCTGAAGAGGCTTCAGCAAGCACCTTAATGCCCTCTATGCCAGAAAGCAGGCTAACGATACCTGATCTGACAATCTCATGGTCATCGACCACAATAACAGTTGTTTTTTTTCCTAAATGTGATTTCATGATTATTTGCTCCTGCTACAAAAAATTCGGAGAGACAGGGATTCGAACCCTGGGAGGGGGGTACCCTCAACGGTTTTCAAGACCGCCGCTTTCGACCACTCAGCCACCTCTCCTACTAGCTTAAGTCCAATGACCTGTAGGACAATAACCATAACTTAACCAAAAAAAAACTCACTGTCAACATTCTAGCCATATTCTCTGAGAATGAAAATGAAATTTATCACAAACCAACTGGCATCAACACTGTATTAGAATAAACCAACATTCAGAAAACAATTAATCTGATTTTTGTGAATTTAATTCTACAAGAAAGGTTAAAAAAAAGCAAGCAGAATTTAGAAAAAGTACCCATTCAAAGAAGGCTGCAGCGCACCAATCGGGGTGAAAGGCCAATAAAAAGACTTGATCTGAAAAAGTTGCGGCCAACATTGATTGCTGATTGACTGCATAAGGAAAACAATAAAGAATGCCAACAAGAAAACAAGCAGATAAAAAGGACATGATTTTTCTAATCAGACAAATGGGATGATAACTGTCTACGACATAATGATCAACCAAATTTCTTGAAATCTGCCATAACAGCAGTGATACAAATAATGACAAAGCCACCCCCCATGCAAAGGATGATTAAAAGGTAAACACGACACCATCACCAATAAAACACCACAAACCAATTCAAGAATTTTTGGACATAGCACCTGAAAAAATTTAATCTTATTAAAATTCCTCCTCCAGTCTACACGATAATAAACACCGCAAAAAAAATAAAAATGTGACAGTGCAAATAAACAGACACAGATTGGAAAAATCACATTCTCTGGATATTGAAAATAGCAAGCACTGATAGCAGGAAAATATGGAGTGATGTGCTGGTTATAAAGCGCAACAGAATAACAAATAAAAGGAGTGATTAAGAGAAAGATACAGTGAAAGAAAAAAACTCTCGTGTGAAAATGCGACCTATATTGCATAAAAATTGAGGCATTAATTAAAAATATAATAGCACAAGATCAAAACAATGCCATTGAACTGATGAATTTTTATATTTTATTTTGCACGAAACAACAACATATTTTCATTACAAACATACATTTAACATCTACTAAACCAATCTATGTTGGCATGCTGGTGAATATTTGTCATCCATAAATCTTCCGGCATCTATGATTCCTTGATTACCTCTACCTAAAATTTCTGAAAGGCAGTCTATAAGTGAAGTTCTCACTTCGTCGTTGGCTTCTAAACCAATACCAGGCGGAACTTTGCAATAATCCCTTGGGATTTTTTCCATAGCACTTAATAGTTTAGTTGCAAGCGCAATATCTTTTCTTAATATTGACCTTAAGATATCTAATTTTTCATTCATCCAAATAATTTACCAGTTTCTGGACAAAAATGCTCATATAAAAATCTCATGATCTCTATATCTGAGTCCTCATCACAATAAATAAGATCAATCATTTGTTAAGTACCCTCATCAATTATCTGTGAGAACTGACCTGATACGAGCAACAAAAGATAATGAATCAAAACTTTGCCAAAAAGAATTTTTCATAAGCTTAGTCTCCAATATCTTTGAAAATATTATTCAATGACTTAATAAGCTCTAAAACACTTTGTAAGCGCAATAGTGCTTTTTCATCATCATCTATGTTTTTTGTAGACATCATCGAAGCAGAACAAAAGTATTCTAGAACATCATCAGGTATTTTTGAACCTGCGTGAGTTGTTTCAATTAAATCACTCATCAAGCCATCATAAGCATCAAGTTTTCATGTTGATCATAGGGTTTAATGAATTTAAACAATTCACAAAAATATATAATGTCATGGTGCTTAGTCGAGTAATATGGTGCATCAGAATCGTCCATACCTTTTGGAAACATGTTCCCGACATGTTGAATTTCATCTCGAGACAAGCCAAAATCGGAAAGAACAACTCTTTGTTTCTTATCTCTACCTATGTCTGTGAGCGTATTTTCAGTTCCGATATCTGAGTGCACCATTTTCAATGAATTAAAAATAAACAATGAATTGAGTAAGCACAACCAACTCAAGATCAACTGATTTTCCTGCATCTAAAAAATTCCAAAGAGATCCTCTGAACCTATCAGCGATGATATACTTATCTTTACCATTGACGTTAGAAAAACTCATTAGAGATGTGCCATCTAAAGTTCCTCCTGGATATATATCAAGAAATTTTCTTTCAAGTCTTTGATGAGTATTAAGATCAACTTCTGGTTCAGTGTCATCATATAGAAAAATTGACTTTCTTCGTACTTTAGCATGTGGAGCCATTTGTTCCTCAAAGACTTGAGTATACTCATCAATATCTGAATTTATTTTAAATAAACCAGGAACTTTATCGTTAATTTTTAGGGCAAAAGAACATTTATAAGTACTAAGATTTATCATGGTATCACCTCGGACTTCACAAAATGCGCCCGAACCTGATATAAATGATTCACCATACGATTTTAAATCCCATAATCCTTCACTACTAGAATGGCGCAAACGTATAAATTTACGCAAATCATAGAATATAAATACAAAATGTCACATTATTATTCAACACTTTGCATTCTTGTCTGCACTCAGGGAATAATTTACAACATAAATCTTGGATTATTGTTATATTTTTAGGTACACCGAAAAACTTATTGTCCCCTTTCTCATAATTACTCTAAAATACAATTAAGAACAACACAATTACATAATTAGACTTTTGAAACAAGGAAATTAAATTATATTGGCCTATAGGAACATTCCGAATGAAAAGCAATCAAAATATCATTGTGATGTGTTTAGAGGGTTATATTAAATAGGCTGAATAACTTTATCTTTATCTTATGTATAATAATATATGCTAACCAGAAAAATCCCCCAATGTGTTTATCACCAATATTTTTTCTTTGATCATACTTTAGGTACGCATGGTCTCCATCTTTAGCGACATAGGCAAATATCGCAGACACAAACCACTCTCCTTGAAATTTTTGTCTCCAATGATTCATTTTATTGCCTTTAAAAATCACGATATCACCGGGCTCTAAAAGCACTGCAGTCTCTATTGAGTCTTTTTCAAGATAGATGGGCCAGCTTTTGTGTTCTTTAGAGTATTGTACATCCATACCAAGGCACAAACAGGCAACAACTTCACAGGAATCTCTATCTTTGTGTTTCTTTAAAATATTGCCTTTTGTGTAAGTATAGTAAAAAGAAAGCGTAGGCCAAAGTTTCATCCCAGTGTATTTCTCAACTGTGCCACATAAATTCAGTAATAAAAGTTCCATGACAGAATTGCCATATTCACGATGAATTCCCTCCAATGGGTGTGATGAGTTTATGACATTTGGACTGGTTTGATAACGAAATCGAGCGTACTGAGATAAAAACTCACAAAGTTTGGGAGATACAGAATTTTTGACAATACAATATCCTGCTTCATTAAAATGCGTTAACCGAGCGTTAGATATAGGATTACTCTGTTCAAGCTCAGATTGCATTAGACCTCCAGTATAAACGGATTATTCTTTGGGCATCAAAATTCAGTGAAAAGTAATAAAGAAAGAGAAGATGCTGAATAAATTTTCTATTCAAATAAGGTCAAAGTCAATAAGGATTAAGAATAATAGATTAGAAATAAGAGATCCATGAAAAAGTGTCAAACCATGCGAATACAAAATCAGATCAAATACAAAACAGAACCCTCACCAGAAGCTTATTGTAACTGTTTGTCTGTCAATGATGGCTTTTATATTTTATTTTGCAGGAAAGAACAACATGTTTTTCATTACTCAAATACCTTTAACATCTACTAAAAGACCAATCCATAAGTGAAATTCTCACTTCTTCGTTTTTATCACAATCAACCAGTCTGAACTTAACAATAGTATTTTGGTTTTTTTTACAAGGCAATCTATGGCTTAGCTGGAATAAGACGTCTTTTAATAATTTGAGTATCTTTCAACAACCTAGGTATAATCGACTACAAGAATTTCTTATCATGTAGGTATTTCTATAGTAAGAAACAACCTCAATATGAAGAAAAAGATTCTAATCAAGCATAACATAAATCATTAATGAAAAAGTAGAGTAGAAAAAAACTTGATGTTTCTGAAAACTATCACTAAGATAGTCTTAATTGTTTCGATAGGAGAACTCTGTGTTTTTAAATCAATCATTTGAACTAAAATCTAATAATATGACTTTCACCAGCATTAGAATAAAAGAAGCCAACATTGCAAAATTCGAAGAAGATTTTATTAAAGCATCGGAACAGGCTCCTAAGTTATTTAAAAATGCTGCTTTCATTGTCATTTTTGTATTCAAGGATTTCGTTACGAGTGTGAAACTAAAAAGAATAAAAAAAGTTGTTGAATCGGTCGGGGCATCTCTACTGGGGATAAAAACAGAGAGTGCTGAGCAGATTTCTGAAATTAAAAAGGCAGGTATCAGTATCATCTATGATAACAAAGCGGCAGTGACCGGGCAAAAAAAAGAACCTACGAATCTCATTCAAACCAAAAAGTTGATGGTACATGGCAAGGTCAGATCAGGAACTCAGTTATATGCAAAAGACAAAGACATTGTGATTTGTGGGGATGTCAGTCATGGTTCAGAGATCATTGCCAGTGGAAATATCTTTATCTATGGATCACTATACGGAAAAGCAATAGCAGGCGTTGATGGTGACAAGAGTGCGCAAATATTCTGCACTGAGTTTGCACCTGAACTCATTTCAATTGCTGGAACCTATATTGTGAATGAAGATTTTACAGAAGAGTTCATAGGCAAGAGTGTGTCGGCAAAAATGGAAAATGATAAAATAAAATTGAATACATTCATGCACAAAAGAACATTAAGTATCAGTTAAAAGATCACCGCATGGATAAACATACTAGCGATCACTGTGCATAGAGTCAGAATTTTAATGTATATATCAATAGAATAGACAAAGAAGACATGTGTTTGACTAAGGACATGACTTGGTTGATTTTTTAATGAATTGGTAGTTGCATTTTGTAAAAAAAGACCTTAGAATGAAATGATCATTATTTAGGAAATAACACATGTCACAGGTCATAGTCGTTACGTCTGGTAAAGGCGGCGTTGGAAAAACGACAACAAGTGCTGCAATTAGCACAGGTCTAGCCATCAGAGGAAAAAAAACAGTTGTCATAGACTTTGATGTGGGACTGCGGAACTTAGACTTAATCATGGGATGTGAAAGAAGAGTTGTTTATGACTTGATCAATGTGATCAATGGAGAAGTGAATCTGCAGCAGGCGTTGATCAAAGATAAGCAGCTTGCAAATTTACATGTACTACCAGCTTCGCAGACAAGAGACAAAGATGCTCTAAAAATAGAAAAGGTCAAAGAGATCATTGATAAGCTTAGAGAAACCTTTGACTTCATCATTTGTGACTCTCCTGCTGGGATTGAAAAAGGTGCGTATGCAGCGATGAGATATGCAGATCAGGCGATTGTTGTCACAAATCCTGAGATTTCATCAGTTAGAGACAGTGATAGAATGATTGGCATCTTATCTTCAAAATCTGAAAGAGCTGAATCTGGCAGTGATCCAATCAAAGAGCACTTATTGGTAACACGATATTTACCAGAAAGGGTAAAGACCGGTGACATGTTGGGAGTAAACGACATACTTGAAATACTATCAATCAATCTACTGGGTGTCATACCTGAATCTAGAGCAGTATTAAAAGCGTCAAACATGGGGATTCCAGTGACGCATAACAAACAAAGTGATGCTGGACAGGCGTATATGGATGCGGTAGACAGATTATTGGGTGAAACAATAAAACCAATGCGTTTTGTTGAGTCAAAGAAAAAGGGAATTTTGGCATCATTGTATGAGACCATTGCTGGAGAATAGAGATGAGTTTATTTGACATTTTCAACTTTAAAACGCAAAAATCAAGTGCTGATTATGCAAAAGACAGGCTCAAGATCATTGTTGAATCTAACTCGGCAAACAAGAACATGCCGAAAATAAAAGAGTTACAAACTGAAATATTCAATGTGATTGCCAAATACTACAATATTCCAAAAGATGATGTCAATGTCAGCATAGACCAGCAGAGTGGCAAAACGGTGCTTGAGCTCAGCGTAAACATAGCAGAATAGATCGAGCATTGCTCGTTATTTAATACGAGGAGATGAGCTCTGTACTGTTGATACATTATCTTTCTACTTTTCATAAATATCAACAGTACAATTCTGTAGAATACATATAGCAAGTAGATCGAATATATGTTTGAAGCATGTTATGCGATTCTATGCCAAAATACTTCCAATATTGACAGAATGACTCATTATTTCATTGATAATTAGAGAATTCGAACATGACATCTCTAATGATAATAACAACCGACAATAAATAAATGACACTTTGTGAACTAAATTTATTTCTTTGGTCTTCTAAAAGGCTAAGATATCAAGATATTATGCTTTAGTCTTAAGCTTTGTAAATGTCGAATTAACTGAAGGAGTGATTGGCTCAGTTAACAGCTCTACGAATTTAAACATTTCATATCCTGTCAGAGTATTTGCACCGGTTGTGAAAGCAGCTTTTGCAGTGGCCAAACGGAATACATCAGTAGTTGCGGTAGCATCTGTTGCTGGCAGTAAAGTTGTACTCGCTGTTAATTGACTTGTATATGCTGTATGAGAAAGCAACGACAAATCGCTTGTTGCTGACATTTCTTTTGGCATTCCGAGCAAATGTGAATAGAATGTTCCTGATGGTCTTGTCGCAGGAGTATAATAAGTAATCTTATTTGTAGCCAATGGCTTATAGAAGGCAGTATAATTACCAGCCATATTATCAGGAGTACTTGAATTCTCTTGGGTTACTACCGCTAATAAATTTGTATTAATAAAATCAGCAGGCATTATTCCTAGGGCTGCATTTTCCAGAGAGATTGGAAAATTTGTAGTTCCAGTGCCGTAATCTGTACCGTCACCATCTGCAGTCGTTTTACCCAGGCCGACACCATATTTAATCAGACTAAGGGCGCTTGCTCCGTTACCATTAAACGTCTGGCCAGCCAACATGATCGATTGATTTAGAACGGATTGATCATATGAAGCGGTTCCGTATTTAGCATCATCAGTGTCATCTAAATCAGCAAATCGTATGGTACCATCAGTCAAATCAGCAGTTGCTGAAGGCAAATTTATGAGATTTTGAAATAGGAAGAATCCCAGACCTCCTCCTGAAACATTATTCATTGCTGAAATTGACAACATGTCTTTTTTGGAAACAGCGTTATCAGTGGCAGAGCCCATAGTGAATAAACTTTGTCCAACAATCAACTGTGGTATCAAGGCTGGATTAGTGGCCACGTGGGCATCTTTGACTTCTAT
>JAZAFR010000010.1:0-17688 GCA_036121365.1 Pseudomonadota bacterium
CCACTGGCGACACAATGAAATTTGTGTCGCCAGTGGGCTCTGTATTGGTAAAGATCCGTTTTATATGGACGAATTATACTTTCATCAAATATTATTTGAACGCAAACGGTCTGTTTCTATCTGTTTCTTCTTCACATGCACTGGCGCTTGGTGTTTGTCCGGAGGAGCTTGCGAACAATGAGGCTCTAACGCTACTTAAATTTAAAAAACCTCGATCTTTATCTCCGCAGGGTAATGAGGAGCTCGCTTTACTTGAACTAGAAGCGCCGGTGTTCGCCTTTTTCAGGTTCTGGCTGCTGGAACATCCAATACCCACTTGATCGCGTGCCTTTCCGATGAATGCGCTTGCAATTGAGTTGGTGTCTAGTTGAGTTATCATAGGGCTTAGTAAACCAGTAGTTCTTGTTGATCCCTCAAACTGTGCAAATGGATTGAGTAATCTTCTAGCTTCATTGAGTGCAGCATATGCTTTTAAATCATAGCATGGTGGAATTGGTACTGCTGCATTAGGATCTTCTATCTGTGTAATGGCGTCTTTATATTTTTGTACTTGGCCTTCAAACTGTGTTATTTGATCAGGAAGCATGTCAATGATCAGTTCAGTTCTTGTTGACCATAAGCCAGGAAATATTTCTTCTTGAGCCATGATCATTCGGCAAAGATTATTTCTTGCTTCTTCGTTGTTAGTTCTTGTGGATAGTTGATCTGTGTAAGCTTTTGCCATCTCATAATAGGGGCTTCCTGGTTCTGGAATTTCAATCTCACCAATGTCCTTCTTACATATTAAGTGGTAAAGTTCTCCGGTAGTTTGATAATTTGTCGTTAGCAATAATTTTTCTGCAAAAGGTTTTTGAGGTGCTGCTCTACTGATGATTTGTGTGAATCCATTCTGTAATAGTGGATCTATTAATTCAGGGAAAGTAGATAGACTTTGTAGATGTGCGACGGAAAATCTCATTTTTCTGCAAGTGTCTGTAGATACAACAACTAGACTATTACTGTCTTCTAAATCACAAAGCAGCTGTTCATTGCCATAGACATTGGTGCCAGTAGCTGGTGCTTTTGGTTCCTCTCCTTCTTCTCGGCTATTTTTTGACCATTTATTCCATGCTTTAATCCATGCACCGGTCTGTTCATCAAACATGTTTCCGTTACGAAGGGTGTCACTTTGACGCATTGCAAGATGGGGTGCAGTGCCTTGGAATACAGCCATATTGAATTTTGCTCCTAGCCAACTTTTCCTTTCTTCAGGGATGTCAGCACGATTTTGGGGTGATATTAGTAGCAAAGAGTTAAATGTTTTCTGATCTGCTTGATCGCTCACGAAATCTAGCCATTCTTCATAGTCAACATGAATGATGTTTGGATCGTTTTCTAAGCCAAATGCTGTGAGGATATTGACGATGCTTGCTTTAGAATCCTTAGATGCCACACAAGAGGAACCAGATATGATTATAATCTTTCTTTTATACTCTGGTCTATCGATGCTTCGATTGATATTAGCATTGTCTATTGCCGCATTTAAAACAGCAAATATATCATCAGCATCTCTTGCGCCAGCATCTTGTAAAATCACCGTTGAGTTTGACAATTCTACTGGAGAAAGTTCTTTTAATGTTTGATCTTGTGCAGGGCTTAATTCTTCAGCTGCTCTCTTCATAGTCGTTTCCTATTAATATAATGAATACATTATATTGGTCTTTTTTTTTTCTGTCAAGCTCAGTTTTTAGGCTGCTTTAGTAAATGATCGATTTTCTGATACAGATTATGGCAATGCAAATACTCAATAGTATGGTGATCACATTTCTTAAAATAAAGTACCACTTGGGATAATGTTTTCTAAAGCATATCCAGTCAATGGCAAGAAGTGCCAGCATTTCCATGCCCATGAATGACCAGAGGACTTCCTCATTAAAAAATCTCCGCGCTAGAATTAAAAACCATGGAAGGATTGCAAGCAGCAAGCTTGTGACGTGAACCAATGTGATTTTTTTTTGCAGAGCATTATTCCATTGACTTCCACAAAAGAATGCAATCAGAATCATCGTGTACATGATACCTGCCAATTGTCCTTGTAAAATGATTGCTTCGTCACCAAAAATCAGTAGTTGTAACGGTAGCAAGCTAGATAATGCGATTAAGCTGACAACTATGGGGTGGATGTGTTTTGCGTAGCGCATAAGTTCATTAATGTAAAGCTCATGTTATTGTGACATAGAATAGTGCTTTTTGCATAGCCATTTGTGATCTAATTTTAGATTTTCTTAATATTTTTTGATGGAGTTTTTCTCTCACCGATGGGATTGTCTTATCTTGGCTGATAAGTGTAGCGGAAATAGGTTTGCAAAATGTGAGATATGAGATCTTTTCTGTGTATGCGCTCTTGCGTGAGTGTGTCTCGGTCTCGTAATGTGACTGTGTCGATTAGTGCTTTGTCAGATGTGGTCTCTTTTAATGTATCAAAATCGACTGTGACACAAACTGGCGTGCCTATTTCATCATGTCTTCTGTAATTTTTTCCTATGTTTCCACTATTTTCCAATAATACCAATCCTTTTATGATGGACTGTAGTTCTTGTTGTATTTCCTTTGCATACGAAACCAGTTCAGGTTTGTTTTTTGCCAATGGAATGACCGCAATTTTAACGGGAGCGAGGTGTGCTGGTAGTTTTAATACCGTACGTGATTTGTCATTATTGATTGTTTCTTCACAATAAGCTTCTGATAAAATTGCCAATACGCCTCTATCTACACCAGCGGAGGGCTCAATGACATATGGAATAAACCACTCTTTTGTTTCTGAATCTTGCATGGCCAAACGTGCAGTTGAATCTGTATTTTTTTTAACTTTTGCACTTGGAGATAAGTCTTCTTGGTTTTTACTGTGAGAAGCCAAATCATAATCGGTGCGATTGGCTATGCCCTCAAGTTCTTCATACCCATGTGGAAATTTATAGAGTAAATCTGTCGTTGCTTTCGCATAGTGTGCTAACTCGTCGCCTGTTTGTGCCTCCAGTTTGAGATTTTCCTTTGACAATCCTTGCGCAACCCACCAATTACAACGTTCTTGTACCCAATATTCATGCCAAGAGTCACTTTCTTTTGGGTGAACGAAAAACTCAATTTCCATTTGTTCAAACTCACGTACTCGAAAAATAAAGTGCCTTGGTGTGATTTCATTTCTAAATGCTTTGCCCATTTGTGCAATTCCAAATGGCAATTTAGGCGACTGTGTGTCTGTGATGAATTTGAAATTGACAAAAATTCCCTGGGCAGTTTCCGGTCGAAGGTAGGCAGTGGAATTTTCGCTTTCTACTGGGCCCATATTGGTTTTAAACATCAAATTAAATGGCCTTGGTTCTGTGAGGTTTGTGCTGCCGCAGTTTTCACATTTGGGGTTCTCTTTGTCTAAATGGTCGCTTCTCCACCGGCTTTTACATTCTTTACAGTCAGACATCATGTCGCAGAAAGTGTCTTTATGCCCTGAATAGGTCATGGTTTTTTGATGAGTGAGAATGCTACTGTCCAATCCAAACATATTCTGGCGTCTGTGTACCATGTCTTGCCACCAGGTGTTTTGCAGGTTTCTTTTTAACTCAACGCCCATGGGTCCATAATCATATGCCCCCTGTAAGCCGCCGTACAGTTGACTGCTTGGAAAAATGAAGCCTCTTCTTTTGCAAAGTGCTACGATATTTTCCATTATGTTCGTTTTGTCTTTTGTTGTTTCCATGGGGATGCTGTTTTAAAAAGTCGACCTTTATTAAACCATATATTGATGAGGAAGGCAATTATGTCTTCTCCGAGAAGGCTCAATTATAGTTAATTATGAGTATGCCGTTTGTTGAATACTGGCTGTTTGCGTAGCCAAAGTGCATAAATTGGTAGACCAGATGCAAAGAATAATGATGCAAGTAGAACGGTTTTGATTTGAGCAGATGCCATCATAGCGATACAAAACAACATAGCGATGATGGTGATGATATTTTCATAATGATGCCAAACTTTTTTTTCATTTTGTAATATCTTGAAAAAGCTAGCACAGCAAAGAAGATAAATGAGTACGGATGCTTGTACTGACAAATCAATGATGGCAAATACCTGTTTGGATATGTCGTCGTCTATGGTCAATAGAATTGGTATCACAATGACAAATGCTGTTGTGAGAAGTGCAAAAGAAGGCGCATCATAACGATTTTTTCTTTTGAATACGCTGGGGAGTAAGTTGTCATTGGCAACCCCGAGTGCAATTTGCCCACTGGTGAGGATCCATGCATTGAGGTTTGATACACAAACCAAAGCGGCAAAGCCTGCAATGATCAAATGCCAGTTTCCTCCAAATATTTTTTGTGTTGCCAACACATACGGTGTTTTTGTTGCTGCCAATTCTGTTGGCGTGGTTAAGCCTATGAATGAAATTGAGTTTATTAGGTATAATGCTAACACACAACAGGTGCCAATGAGTATGGCTGCAGGGATAGTGTATTTTGGGTTTTTAACTGTTTCAGCAGGGGTAGTTGCAGCCTCAACACCGATGAATGCCCATAATGTTAATACGGCTGTTTGGCTGATTAGGCTGATGGGTGGCTGTTGATTAATGATACTGGTGTTGAATGTAATATTCCCACTGTCAAAGAAATATAAGCCAGCCATTGGAATAACTAATAGTGTGATCATTTTGATCACATTCAATGCCATTTCAACAAAACTGGCAGATTTGACGCCCCGTAGATTGATGATGGTCACAATGCCAAGTAAGAAAAGTTCGTGGGCAGCAAAAACATAGGGCGATTTTATATTGATAATTGGGGTTAAATAACTAATGGTTGCTGCTATGACAGTGGCAGAGCTTAAAGAAGATACCAGCCAGTAAGTCCAGCCTATGAAAAATGCCGCAGATTGACCAAATGCTTCTTGAACATAAGCATGAGGGCCGCCAGTTTTTGGTAATCTTTTTACCAGTCCCATAAATACCATGGCTAATGAGAGTGCCCCAAAACCAGATACGCACCAGCCAATCAATGCAAATACACTATAGGGTGCTAGTAACTGTGGCAACATAAAGACACCTGATCCAACTTGAGATCCAATTACAATAGAAATGAGTGCCGCTAATCCGATTTTTTTTTCCATATGGAATTCTTTTTTGATTGAGTGCAGTTTAAACTATAGTTTTGTTTTTATCAACTTTTTTTATGTTTCTTTTTTGTGTATATGGTTGATAGTCAATTGCTTATGTTTATAAAAGCTTGCTTTACGGTTGTGCTTTTTTTTTACGTTCTTTATAATAGCATGTAATATTATATATTAGTGAAGTTGGTGAGATTCTCTCGTTTGATATTAATTGCTTTTTTGTGTGGTCTTTTTACGTCAGGACAAAATGTTTGGGCGTGGGGACTGACTGGTCATCGTATTGTAGGGGGAATTGCTCAAAAACACATAAGCTCTGTTACTTCGAAAAAGCTGTCAAAGGTGCTATCTGGTTACCAGTTACAAGATGTGGGCAATTGGGCTGACGAAATTAAGAGTGATAAAAATACATTTAGTCGTTCGTTGCGTAAATGGCACTATGTTGAGTTGTCAAATGACGCCATGCTTGATCAGCCTGCTGATCTTAATCATTGGCCTGGTGATTTATACCATGCTTTAGAGTATGTGATTGCCCGTTTGACTGATCGTACTTTTGATCAAGATCTGACTGAAGAGGTTTTGATTCGCTTATTGGTTCATTTAGTGGGCGATGCTCATCAGCCTTTGCATGTGGGGAATGGTAGAGATTATGGTGGCAATACCTGTTATATTCGTTGGTTTAATTCCAAATGGACCATGAGTTTACACAGTGTATGGGATAATAAATTGATTGATGTTTATAAATTAAGTTATTCAGAATATGTTGATTATTTGAATCATGTGAATGCTCAACAAGTGGTTAAATGGCAAAGAAGTGCTGTTAAGGATTGGTTGCTTGAATCGTATCGTTTACATCCTTTGATTTATCCTTCAGAAAAAGGGCTTGTTCCAGGTGACTACTGTGTCAAAAATCGTTCTTTGTTGCAACAATCCAAAATTCCAAATTTGGGATTTTCTTATCAATATAAAGTACGCCCAATCTTGAATCAAAGGTTGTTGCAGGCGGGGATTCGTTTGGCAGGAGTATTGAATCAGATTTATGATTCTAAAGGGTGAAGATTAAAATCGAGAATGTTTTTGTTGAAAATCAGTGGAAACTATTTAAAATATTTGAGTTTTTTTGTATACTTCTGTGTGGATTTTTTTATTAGGATGTAGAAAGTATGTTGGGTCTGTTAGAGGGTTTAAAATCTCAGCCTTTGTTTAAGTTGTTGGCATTTGTTCGTCCATATAAAAGAACGGCTATTTGGGCAGGTGTTGCGCTTGTGGTTTCTTCCTTGAATTTGCTTATTTTACCTGTATCTATGCGGCATTTGATGGATTTTGGTTTTGTGAAAGAGGCAAAAGATAGTGAGTTTTATTTTATGATGGTTGCTGTGGTTTCTGCGCTTTCTGCATTGAGTTCTGCCTGGCGATATTATTTGGTATCTTGGCTTGGAGAGCGTTCAATCAGTGATATGCGACGTAAGCTGTTTGCAAAAGTTTTGTCTTTTGATTTAACCCAGTTTGAAAAGATAAAAGTTGGGGAAGTCTTGTCCCGTTTGACCACTGATACCAGTTTGGTGCAACAAATTATCGGAATTAGCGTGTCTGTGGCCATTCGTAATGTGATACAGATGGTGGGTTCTTTTGTGATGTTGCTTGTGACCAGTGTTTATCTGACTGGGGTGTTTTTATCATCGGTTCCAGCCATGTTGATTCCTTTTTATCTTGTGATGAAACGTCAGCGCGCATTGTCTCGTATTGGGCAAGATAAAATGGCACTGTCAAGCTCATTTGCAGGTGAGACATTGTTTGCGATTCATGTGGCTCAAGCGTTTACCCATGAGCCATATGATAATCAGTTGTATAATGAGGCTGTTGAAAACTCTTTCAAAGCGCAGCTGAAGCGCATTCGTATGCGTAGTGTTTTAACTGTGGTGATTGCTCTTTCCATAACTGCAGGTTTTTTATTGGTATTTTGGGTTGGCTCATCTTTGATTAACCATGACCCTCAAGTGATCACCAAAGGGGAATTGGTTCAGTTCTTTACATATGCCATTATTCTGTCTTCTGCAATGATTGCTATGGCTGATGTGATGGGTGACCTTCAACGTGCGTATGGCGCTTCTGAGAGATTGTTGGAGCTTTTAAGTATGGAGCCAAGCATTGTTTCTCCTAAGAATCCTACTATTCCAGACGGGCGGTTAAGAGGTGCCATCTCTTATAATAATGTCTGTTTTAGCTATCCAAGTCGTCCTGGAAAAGAAGTATTGAGTCAGATTTCTTTGGATATCAAACCTGGAGATAATGTGGCTTTTGTAGGGCACTCAGGTGCTGGTAAAACCACAATGTTGCAGGTGTTATTGCGTTTTTATGATGTGAATAAAGGACATGTGTCTATAGATGATATACCCATTTCTCATATGACTTTGGATACATTGCGAGGATCGATCAGTTTTGTTCCTCAGGAAGTGGTTGTGTTTTCAGGTACGATTTATGAAAATATTTTGTATGGTTGTCCAGAAGCAAGCTCTGAACAAGTTTATGAAGCAGGGAAGTTAGCATTGGTTGATGAGTTTGCTAAGGATCTTCCTGATGGCTATGATACTGTGGTTGGAGAAAGAGGTATGCGTTTGTCTGGAGGTCAAAGACAACGTCTTGCCATTGCTCGTGCATTCCTAAGAGATAGCCCCATTCTTTTATTGGATGAGGCAACCAGTAATCTAGATACGAAAAATGAAAGATTGTTGCAAATTGCACTGGATAAATTGATCAAGGGGCGGACAACTTTGGTGATTGCTCATCGATTGTCAACGGTTAAACAAGCTGATCAAATCGTATTTATGCATCTAGGTAAAATCTTGGCCAAAGGGACGCATGCGTATTTGATGGAGCATTGTCCAGAATATGCTTATTTGTCAAATTTACAATTTATTGAAGAGTAGGAGGGACTGTTGTTTTTGAGAAATCTGTATTTATGTGTGGCTGGATTGTGCTTTTTCTTACTGCCTTTGTATTCCTTGGGATTAGTGCGTTATGGTAATTTTTTGCATGTGGGATCTTTGGTGTTTCGTTATGTGCCAAATTCTATGCAAACAGATAGGCTTTCCGAACAGACTGATGGACTATTCAGTATACATGTACAAGATTTTATGACTCATGTTGGCATGGAGCGTTTGACATTTTCGTCTGATTTGACATCGGTTTGGAATTCGTCAGTCAATATAGGTTCTTTGGATTCTTCAGTGCTACATAACGATATTTATTACCAATATAGTCCAAATTTTTCTTTCGGGGTAGGGCTCACGAATGTATGGCTGAATGATCATCATTGTGCTGTAGAGTCTTCGTACAAAAGTGGGTCTCAACTTGGATTTCTGGTAAGATGGCGTTGGTAATGTCTGTTTTTGGGCGAGGGCTATTCTTTTCTTGATGTTTGTAAAATTATCTTTCTGAAAATATTATTATAATTATTGGTTTTAATATAACAAACCAGCATTCATTGACTGTCTTTTTCTGTCTTAACACCCATCATATTTTTTTTAATAAGAAGTTCAAATTTTTTATATAGTAGTTTTCCAGTTTTTACGGAATTTTTAAGCTTTGGCAATAAATCCAAATGGTGTTATTTTTCTGGGTATAAAAAAATGTGCAATTCTTTATTTTTGTGCTATACCTAAGGTAGGGATATCTTAAAAATCATTAACAAAGGAGGTCTTTCTTATGCAAACAAAAATTCTTATTACTTTTGATCATCGTAGTGTTCAAGACTCAAAATCGTTAATTCAATATGCTTATCCGAAAATTGAACATATTTGTAAACACGGTCGTGCTTTGAAGGTTGAGATGATTTGTCGTGTTCAAAATGGTCAACATCTCATTGACTCAGTTGTGTACATGCCAAGAAAACATGTGGTTGGTATTCATGCAACCAGCCGTGATATGTATGAGACAGTTGATTTGATCGTGCCTAAAATTGAGCGTGTGATTCGCAAATATACTGATATCATGAACTCTTTTGACCATGAATCTGCTTATAGACGCAGAGACGCTATGGAAGATTAAATTCACTTAGGTTTAATTAGAATCCGTCTTTAAATTGGCCGGACTAGAATAGAAGAAACTCTGTATTTGATGTTTTAGACTGGCCTTAACTGGCAATATTGGACAGAATGTACTTTTATCATATGTTCTGAATTATACCATATTTTTTGACTATCTTGCTAAGTGCAGAATGAATTTGTCGGGTCAGTATTCACTCATTCATGTATTGTGGTCGTTTATCGGTTATTGATATATCAGTGGGTGTTGTTTTTAGGCGGTGTCTTCTAGCAGGTATGCGTTAATGATGTGGTCAGGTTCGTGGACTGCACCGGAGTGACTGTTGCCTTTTTTTAGATTATCAATGTGTTCCATTCCTGATATTACCTTGCCAAATACGGTGTATTGCCCATTTAGGTGAGGTGTATCTGCGTAACAAATGAAAAATTGGCTGTTGGCTGAATCGACATCTTGCGCTCTTGCCATAGACACTGTTCCTCTTACATGCGGTTCTTCAGAAAACTCTTGTTTTAAATTTGGATATTTAGAGCCGCCTGTGCCGTTGTGGTTGCTGCCATCACCTGTTTGTGCCATAAAGCTATCTATGACTCTGTGGAATGGGCAGTTATCATAAAACTTTTCTTTGGTTAGTAATTTGATTCTTTCAACATGTTTTGGTGCAAACTCAGGCTGTAATTGGATTTCTACATCTCCAGAATTAAGTGATAAAACTAATACATTTTCGTTTTTTGCCATTGTTGCTCCCATATCTCTTAGAAAATTTAATCTAGTGTATGATATTTTCTTCTGTTAATCCAGTAGAATTGTTTTTTTTTAAGTTTTTTCGTTGGGTTAGATTAAACTGTCTCCCAAATAGTATTGTCTTGCTAGCTTGCAATTTTGGATGTCTTGTTGCGTTCCTTCTGTCAGGATTTCTCCTTTGTGAATGATGTAAGCATAGTCACATATGGGCAAAGTTGCTCCCACATTGTGGTCAGTGATCAGAATACCTATTTTATCTTGTTCTTGCAGTTCTTTGAGTAGATTTTTAATTTCTTGTATGGATATCGGGTCAACACCGGAAAAAGGCTCATCCAGTAAAATGTATTGTGGTTTATTTGCCATGGCCCTTGCAATTTCAGTTCTTCTCCGCTCTCCGCCAGACAGTAAACTGCCCAGTGTGTGTCTGGACTTATTTAGACCAAACCTATCTATGAGTTCCTCTAGGCGTTTCTTTTGTTCATTTCTAGATCTACTGGATAGCTCTAATATGCTTGCGATGTTTTGTTCTACACTCATCCCTTGAAATATACTTTTATCTTGTGGTAAGAAACTCAATCCCAGTTTTGCCCTTTTGTGAATCGGCAATTGCGTGATGTTTTTGTCGTCAATATAGATGTTGCCACTGTCAGGCTTTATTAGTCCTGTTATGATATGAAAACAACTTGATTTTCCTGCACCATTGGCCCCAAATAGGCCAATGATTTTACCTTTTTGGAAAGAAATATTGATATTGTTACATGCTAGATAATTTTGATATGACTTTTTGATGTTTTTAATGGATAGCATGTTGGACTCCTTTATTGGGGTATGGTTAGGACCTGGTTTGGTTTGATGTTGTTGACGTCGGTCAGTTTGCTGGCAGTTTTTATTTTATGTATACTCGTTTTGTGCTGTTTGGCTATTTTGTATATGCTGTCACCTGGTTGCACGATGTAGCGAATGTATGATGTGTTTTTATTCTGTTGTTTCCATATGACGAGGTGTTTTGTTTTTTTGAGGTCATATGGGTATTTTAATTGATTCCAGTATGCGATATGTCCCGTTTTCACTTGATGTTGTTTGGCAATACTATGAATGGTTTCGCCGTCTTTTACTGTATGTGTGAGGGGCGATGGGCCAAAATTATCATCAGCGATGATTTTCTCTGCGAAATTTTTGTCTTGTGATAATATGGGTGTTGATTTAGATTCTTTTCTAATGATGAGATGCGTTACTTTTTCTGATGGATTATTGAGAAAGTTGTATTTTTTGATGGATGCTACTGTTGTGTCGTAAAACTTAGCAATGTTTTTGAGAGTGTCTGTTTCACTGATTTTGTGATAAGCCCAGCGGTTGTTGAATAGAGGCGTTTTTCTGAGTTTTTTTCTACAAGAAAATGCAATGTTGCTTGGTACTGATATGGTATTTTTCTTTTCATGGCTTGTGGAATGTCCTTTCCATCTGGGGTTGAGTTTGTGTAATAAATCAGAATCAATTTTACACTTTTCTGATATTTGAGTGAAGGCAAATGGTTTTTTGGTTGGTATTTCTGTGAAAAATGGTGTCTCCGAAATGTGTGGAAGTTGAATTTGGTATTTTTGATTATGATTAATGATGGTTTTTAGTGCTAGTATTTTGGGTAAATATTTTCGTGTTTGCTCAGGAAGAAAGCTTGTCCATGAGATTTTTCCTTGGCTTTCTTTTGACTGCTTAATGGCTTTTCGAACTCGTCCCTCTCCAGCATTATAAGCTGCAATGGCATAGTCCCAGCGCCGATAAAGCTTGTTGTGTAAATACTTTAAATGTTTGAGTGCTGTTTGTGTGGATTGTGTGATGTCCCGTCTGTCGTCGATACTCTCGTTGATGGTTAAGCCGTTGGCGCTTGCCATGTCTGGCATGAGTTGCCATATACCAGCTGCTCCTTTTACGCTTTTAGCAAAAGGATCATAGTTGCTTTCAATGAATGGAATGAGAGCAAGTTCACTGGGAAGATTGTGTTTGCTTGTTTGCTCTAGGACATAAGCAAGATAGTATTGTGCATTTTCAGTCATCTCAGTGATGGCCTCTGGATGCTTGATGTGCCAATTGATTTGTTTTTGTATTTCTTGATTGATTGCAGGGTGGGGGGCGATAGCAAAGTTTTTTTGCATGGTTTTCCATATTTCAGGGTTGTTGTTTGGGGTTGCAAAGTTTGAGACAGTGAGTAATACTGTTAACGCTACTGTGATTATGGTTTGTTGTTTCTTGTGAGTGTTCATTAAAAGTGATCCTTAAGTGCTCTCAGTGTTGTGAATATTTCTAGGGGTGAATTTAGTTTCTTTTGAATTTTCCTTTCAAGATGAGCTTGCATTTTAAGGTCATGGCATCTTAAAAATGGATTAATTGCTTTTTCTATTTTGAGAGTGGTGGGTATTGAAGGTTGCTCATGGTCGATTTTATGCTGAACGCTTTTATGATAGTCTTGAAGTTGTTGGTTGTCTGGCTCAATGCTCAGTGCAAACTCTATGTTACTTAGGGTGTATTCGTGCGCTGGGTAGACTATGGTGCAGTCTGGCAGTGATCTGATCTTTGCTAAGGATGTGAACATTTGCTCGTATGTACCCTCGAATAATCTTCCACATCCAATTGAAAATAAAGTGTCTCCACAGAATAAATGATGTCCATGGTGATAGCATAGGTGATCCAATGTATGCCCTGGTGTGGCTATGATTTTCCATGCGTGATCAAAATCGGGTAGGCATAAGCTTTTTTCAGATGCAATATTTTGATGTTTGATGTTTAATGCGTTGAGGTTTGGTCCATAGGTGTCTACTTGAGGATAATATTCTTGTAGTTCTTTGACTCCGCCAGTGTGGTCAAGATGATGATGTGTAATGATGATATTGGAACAGGTGATGTTTTGTTTTTTTAGATACTGTATGATAGGTTTTGCTTCGCCAGGGTCAATGACAGTGGCTCGATCTTTATGGATTAAGGTCCAGATGTAGTTTGTCTCTAGTGCTTTTATTGCGTGGATTTCCATGGCTTTCTTGTTCGGCTTTTTTCACTATTTAGTTGGAGTATATCTATTTTGTAGCCATTGAGCAAGAGAGAGCATTCTTGATTTGGTTTTTTGTGTGGTATTCTTGTGTTTGATCTGGTGTTGTATCTATCCTGTTTTTTGAAAAAACACTTTCTATTGAGTTGTAGTAGTGATGCAGAATTTTTATTGTTGGATCGGACTTGTTGTTTTGAAGACTAATGAGACGGTATTGGTCCCACTTTGCAAAATATTGTTTTTTGCATTAGAATGTACCCAGATGCGTATTTGAGGTATACATGGGCTTTGATATTTTGATCACTGGGAAGTGTTATGAGTGATAAGAATGATGATCTGTCTCGTTGGTATAAAAGTAAGATTGGCAAAAAAATTGCAGGATTAGAGCGTCGTATTTTGATGCCAATTGTCAACCATTTCAGGCCGTTTCGTTGTTTGGAGCTGGCTTCTTCGCCTTTGATTTGCATGCAATCTGTTAAAGAGAAAGTCAATGTGTCGTCAAGGTTTGATTGTTCCGTGAATGGTGTGGGGTCGTGTGTGATTTCTGATTTTTCGACTTTGCCATTTGCATCTGAGTCTTTTGACTTGGTTTTGTGCGTGCATGTTCACGAGACATGCCGTTATTCAGGGCGTATTATTGCAGAATTGTCTCGTGTTTTAATGCCTGAAGGCTTGGTGGTGTTTATTGGTTTTAATCCGTATGGACTTTGGCGTAAAAAGGATTTTTTATTGCAAAATTCATGGTGGGATAATCCCATGACTTGTGATGATTTGATGACCCTTGCTAAAATGTGTTCTTTGGAAGAAGTGTACACTGAGTATTTCGGTTATGGGTTGGGTTTAGATGAGAAGATGGTGTGTGCAGCCATGTTGGCTTATTGGCGAAGAAAATGGTTGCCGTCTTCAGGTGTGTTGTATAAAACTGTTGTGAGAAAGAGAGTGCTAGCAAAGACTTCACCGTTATTGGTTGAAAATGCTGTGTTAGAGAATATGTAATGGTTGAGGAATTAAGATGGATATAGAATCTAAAGGAGTGGTTGAGATTTTTACAGATGGTTCATGTTTGGGTAATCCTGGAAATGGGGGTTGGGCGGCATTGCTTCGTTATGGTAAGGCTGAGAAAAAGATCAGTGGGGGAGAAAAAAATACAACCAATAATCGCATGGAATTATTGGCTGCTATTGAGGCACTGTCTTGTCTTGAACGCACTTCTTCGGTTAGATTGACCACTGATTCTCAATACTTGCGCTTGGGAATCACAGAATGGATTGTTAAATGGAAACGTAATGGTTGGAAGCGTTCTGGTAATCAAGCTGTTAAAAATGCAGATTTGTGGAAACGTTTGTTGGAATTGAATGAGAAACATACAGTGACGTGGCATTGGGTGAAGGCCCATAATGGTAATGTTGATAATGAGTGTGTTGATCAAATGGCTTTAAAAGCTGCAAAAAAGGTGTCGAAGTTATGAGTCAATCGCATGTGGTGGTTTTAGATACAGAGACAACGGGTCTTGACCAGAGTCGTGATCGAGTGATTGAAATTGGGGCAATCAAGCTTTTAGATGGCCGTCCGGTTTCTAAGTTTCATGCCTATTTGAATCCTCAAGGAGTAGATAGTCATCCGGATGCGTTGGCTGTGCATGGCATTGCCAATGACTTTTTGCTTGATAAGCCAACATTCGAGGATATACATGCTGTTTTTTTAGAATTTGTGGCTGGCTCAGATCTGGTGATCCACAATGCACCTTTTGATGTTGGTTTTTTGGATGCTGAATTGGAAAGAGTGGGGTATTTATCTAAGATTTCTGAGATTTGTCAAGTGATTGATACACTTGTGCTGGCTAAAAAGCAATATCCAGGGCAAAAAAATAATTTAGATGCATTGTGCAGGCGGTTTGGTATTTCTATTTCTCATCGAAGCTTGCACGGTGCGTTGTTGGATGCGGACTTGTTGGTAAAGGTGTATTTGCAGATGTGTGTTGATCAATCAGACTTGTTACAGATGTCCGTAGGTGCTAGTTTGTCAGGAGAGAATACCACAAGTTCTTTTCAAGCTTGGGATGCGCCCATTGATGTTATTGAAGCGTCACAAGCTGAATGTTTGGCTCATGATGACTTTTTGGAGTCAATCCAGTAGGTTGAGTTTGTTTATTTGTCAATGGTACCTGGTTGTTATGAGAAACCATTAGGTTACGTGTCCTTTTTCGTGTGTTTTAATGTTTGTTTTGACATTGTGTTAGAGTCAGTTAATGGTATTATGACTTTTTTTATTTTGGTTTTAAATGGATTAAATTAATAATAGATGGTTTTTTTGTTCTTGATCTATTGACAAATGGTTCTATTTACAGGACAATGCACACTTTGCAAGTGGCGTGTTTTGGAGGGGTTCCCGAGCGGTCAAAGGGATCAGACTGTAAATCTGACGGCTCAGCCTTCGCAGGTTCGAATCCTGCCCCCTCCAAATTTGCTCATGCGGGTGTAGTTCAATGGTAGAACCTCAGCCTTCCAAGCTGATGGTGTGGGTTCGATTCCCATCACCCGCTGGTGAATCGTGACTCGTTCTATGCGCCCACATAGCTCAGGCGGTAGAGCACTTCCTTGGTAAGGAAGAGGTCACCGGTTCAAGTCCGGTTGTGGGCAGTGCGTTACTTGTGGCTGACCATGGTGGTTGGCGGGTCGAAAGACTGGCTTAATGCATGCAGGGTGGGATGTGAAATCACAACTGGCATGGTAGGGATTACATGCGCGCAAGCGCACCAAAATAAAGAGGTATACAATGGCACAAGCACAACATGATACATCCAAGGTCGTCGTCAATGTTGGAACGATAGGACACGTTGACCACGGTAAAACAACACTAACATCTGCGCTAGCAAACAAGAATTTTGAAGATATCGATAAAGCGCCAGAAGAGCGGGAGCGTGGTATCACGATCTCTACCGCTCACGTTGAATACTTTACAGATGGCAGGCATTATTCACACGTCGATTGCCCAGGGCACGCAGACTACGTGAAAAATATGATCACAGGTGCTGCGCAAATGGACGGTGCGATACTTGTTGTTAATGCTGCTGATGGACCAATGCCACAGACACGTGAGCACATCCTTCTGGCTAAGCAGGTTGAAGTGCCAAAAATCCTTGTGTATTTAAACAAAGCTGATCAGGTTGATGATCCTGAGCTGATTGAACTTGTTGAGATGGACATTCGAGAGTTGCTATCTCAGTATGGCTTCCCTGGTGACGATACGCCAATTATTGTTGGTTCAGCTCTTCAGGCAATGGAAGGTAAGGATACAGATTACGGACTGAAATCAATTCAGAAGCTAAAAGACACAATGGATGAGTGGTTTGAAGTGCCAGATCGTCCTATCGATAAAGATTTTATGATGCCTGTTGAAGATGTGTTTTCAATCTCAGGTCGTGGTACTGTAGTAACCGGTAAGATTGAGCGCGGGATTGTAAAAACTGGTGATGCAGTAGAAATTGTGGGTATTCGTGAAACTCAATCAACGACATGTACTGGTGTTGAGATGTTCAAACGATTGATGGACGAAGGAAAAGCAGGTGACAACGTTGGCCTATTGCTTCGTGGATTGAAGCGAGAAGATGTTGAGCGTGGGCAAGTGATCGCTAAGCCAGGTTCAGTGAAGCCACACACGAAATTCAAGTCAGAGGTATACGTGCTTTCAAAAGAAGAGGGTGGAAGACATACGCCATTCTTCAATGGCTATAGACCGCAGTTTTATTTCCGAACAACTGATGTAACAGGTGCTGTTCAGCTTGATGATGGTGTTGAAATGGTAATGCCTGGTGATAATGCAACATTTAATGTCGAACTCATTTCACCGATTGCTATGGAGAAGGGTGTTCGCTTCGCGATTCGTGAGGGTGGACGTACCGTCGGTGCTGGTGTTGTGACGGAAATCATTGACTAGCACAGAACGTTTTAGGTCAGTAGCTCAACTGGTAGAGCAGCGGTCTCCAAAACCGCAGGTTGTGGGTTCAAGTCCCTCCTGGCCTGATTAATGAAGGATAATATTGGTGAATAGAGCGATGTCTGAGAAACGCCAAGTTAATCAAGATTACAGCTGGACTGATGTCCTGCTGTGGTTCGCTATTGCTAGTATTGTCCTTGGCGGAAGTTATGCAATGTATATCTTTCGTGAGCAGATCAGTGTGTTTAGGCTGCTGATTACGTTTTGTGGGATGATGGTTGTGTTATCGCTGGCCTCGCAGACCACCGCAGGGGCGCGAGTGATTCGTTTCTCGTCGGCTGCATGGGTTGAGATGGCAAAGGTTGCATGGCCAAAGCCAACTGAAGCTCGTCATATTTCAATTGTTGTCGTGTGCGCTGTTGCCTTGATAACATTGATGATGTGGCTAGTTGACTCGCTGCTGACTATAATCGTGAGAAACCTGTTGGGGTAATAACAATGACAGAAGAGAACAAAGAAGAACTTAACCATGATGTATCTGAGAATTCTTCAGATGACATGATTCCTGAGGACGCTAGTCCAGTAGAAGATAACCCTAACTTCAAATGGTATGTTGTTCGGATTGCGACTGGAAAGGAGAATAAATTTAAAGAGTTACTAGATGAGCGCATAAAGCGTGAACATATGGCGTCATATTTCGGGCAAGTCTTGATCCCCACCGAAGATGTTGTGGAACTGCGTGCGGGCCAGAAGCGTCAAGTCAAGCGAAAATTTTTCCCCGGGTATGCACTCATCCGCAT
>JAZAFR010000011.1:0-92272 GCA_036121365.1 Pseudomonadota bacterium
GCAGATCGCAGTGCTTGTTCTCCATCGATAGCTTTAATTTTATCTTTAGCAGCCGTTATGACAGGATCATTTTTATCGATCTCCTGTCCAGCGGCAGTATAAGCAGCCTCAGCAGCATTCAGAGCCTCTTCTATCTCCGCGGACATCCTTATTAAGTCACCATGTTTTTCATTGGACAGGGTCTCACCAACAGCAGCGACCTTGGTATTTAATTCTCCTGTTTTAATCTCCAAAGTACGCACTCTATTTCCTTGCTCCTCCCGAACCTGATCGAGTGCATCTCCTACTTCTTTATCTTCGGATGGTTCTTCACCTAATCTAGATCTAGCAACGTCTCTAGCACTCTTAGCCGACTCTATACCTTCTATTACAGCCGTTAACTCAATTGAATTCATAGTGGCCAATTGCTCAGGGGAAGCTTTTGCGACCTGTTCAGATAAGTTTTGATTTGCCTGAGCGACAGTGTCCTCTCGGTTATTAAGTTCTCTTTGGAGAAGAGCCTGTGCCTGGGTTACTTTTTCTTTGCTATTGAACTCTCTGCCTGCAATAAGAGCAGCATTTTGAGCTTTTTGACTCTGGATAACGAGTGTCTCTTGCTTGCTCTTTATATCTTCAAAGCTCATTTCTCCAACATCCTTCACGCTAGACACTGTGTCCTGCAATGCGGCGGAGCTAGTAGTGGCTTCTTTAGCTCGTCGGACTTCTTCTGCTCCGAGAGCTTCAATTTTAGCGTGAGCAGCCGTGATGACAGGATCAGTTTCATCGATATCCTGTCCAGCGGCAGTAGCAGCAGCTTTGGCTTTTATCACACCTTGAATGATAACATCTTTAGATTCCAATAGAACCTTAGCGCTCATTTCTCCAACCCTATTCACTCTGTCCACTGTGTCCTGCAATTCCCTTGCGCTCAGAGTGGCAGCGGCCTCTAGTCCTTTTTGAGTTTTCAATTGAGAATCAATAGATTGGATTGTTGCATTTGCTTTGTCTACTAGTTTCATGTCAAGGGGCTTGCCGGCGGCTGTGGCAGTTACTTGGGCTTCTTCCAGAGTTCTTTTTGCTGTAGCCAGTTTGTTAGTTAATTTATCAGAGCTCTGCCCTTCCAAGTTTTCTGTCTGACTTAAACTTGCAGACAGGGCAGAAGAGCTCTTAGTGGCAGCGGCCTCTAGTCCGGTTTGTCTCGTTACTGCCTCTTCGATACGAGCACGTGCAGCTTCTGCTTTGTCTAATAGTTCCTGATCAAGGGGCTTGCCAGCATCTGTGGCAGCTCTTTTGGCGGCTTCCAGAGTGCTTGATAACGAAGCTCCTGTTGCAGTTAAGTCATCAGCGCTCTGCCCTTCCAAGTTTTCTGTCTGACTTAAACTTGTAGATAAGGCGGCGGAGCTAGTAGTGGCTTCTTTAGCTCGTCGGACTTCTTCTGCTCCGAGAGCTTCAATTTTAGCGTGAGCAGCCGTTATGACAGGATCAGTTTCATCGATATCCTGTCCAGCGGCAGTAGCAGCAGCTTTGGCGTTTAGCACAGCTTGAATGATAGCATCTTTAGATAGGCCTAGACCACTTGCTGTCATCGATGAAAAGTCTTCTGGAATAGAAGCGACACAACCATTTAATTCTTCTGTTTTAATCTTCAAAGTACGTACTCTATTTTCTTGTTCCTTCCGAATCAAATCGAGTGCATCATTTACATCTTTTACATCGATTTTAGGATAACCGGCTTTTTCAGCAGCGGCTTCGCACCCTTGAACTGCAGTTCTTAGCGCCTTTTCTAAAGCGTTTAACTCTGTAGCGTTCCCTTGCAATGCTTTGTCAGTTACACTTTTAACCACGGATTTCAATTTGTCTTGCTTCTTCTTTACTGCTGTTTCGAGCCGGGTTCGAGCAGCTTGGACTTTCACTATTTTACCTTTTCCTGCTGCTATTTCTTTTTTTACTGCTTTGTTAGCGATAGTCCCATTATTCTTGGCAGCGGCTTCGTACCCTTGAACTGCAGTGTTTAATTCCGCTTCTAAAGCGTTTAACTCCGTAGCATTCCCTTGCAATGCTTCGTCAGTTACCCTTACGACCACGTCATTCAATGTGGTGCTTGCTCTCTTTGTAACTGCAGCTCGACGAACTTGTTCTGCTTCGAGAGATTTAATTTGACGATCAGCAGCCCCACTATTGAACGACTGTCCAGTGGCAGTAGCAGCACCTTCAGCTTTTCTCACAGCTAAAATGATATCATCAATGGCTATGGGTATATTCTCAGCGCTCATGGTTGTAACATTACTGTGAACGTCAGACACTAGACGAGTCACTTCTTTTGAGGTCTCTTCGGCAAATTCAGCTCGTTGTCGGAGTTCTCCTTTAAGTCTATCTATTGCTGTGTTTGCTTCTACTTGAATTGCATCTCGGGATTCAATTAAAATGTTTAGATCAGCGCCCTCACCTAATATTTCTTTAGATGATTCAAAAGAATCTTCATAATCCTGTATAGTTTGTTCTAAACCCTCTTTTAACTCCCTTAACTCTTCAACTGTTTGAGGGGACGAGACTTCATTACATTTTTTGATCTGAGCAGAAACTGCTCGTTCTTTATCTTGAACATCCGTTTTAGCATTCAAAACTTTGATACGTTGACCAACAGTGGATAGAAAAACAGGAGGAGATTCTAAGCCAGACACACCCTCAGGCTCCTGTGGATACTCCAATGATTCAACTTCTTCTTGATACTTTGTAAGTTCTTCCATAGACGCATTTTCTTTAGGAAACTTAGACTGTAATATTTCAACTTGAGTATTATATCTCGTAACATCAGAATTATACTGATTTATAATATCAGTTTGTTCGATTACGGCACCATCCTGAGGTTCTTCCAACTCACTACCTCGCTGATCACCCTTAATTACACCCTTTAACCGCTTCCCCATTTCAATTCTCGCCCTACTCCGTGACAGTCCTTTATTTCTAAGACTTTCTCTCACCTTACTGAGAATACCAGGTCTACCCCCTTCTACCTGATCAGAACTACGTTCTTCTTCCTCGTCTGCATCAGCTCCAGAGGCATTCCTTAAAATTTCTTGTTCCTCTTTTTGTTCTTGTGTGAGTTCTTCAGGAAGATGAGCAGCATCCGCTCCAGGAAATCTAAGTTGAGCATCAACGTATTCAGCCGCATGAGCTATACGACCAACAACCGAAGTTAAAGCAGAAGCAGGTTCAGGGGCAGGTTCAGGAGCAGGTTTAGGAGCAAAAACAGGTTTAGAAGCAGAAGTAGGTACAACATTCTGACGATAAGCAGCAGAGGCAGCAGAAACTGAGGGAAGCAAACCGTGTCCAAAACCCACAACCCCAGAAGGAGAGGAAGCAGTATTTAGAGAGGGCACTAATGCACTTGACCCTAAATCACCAGGAGTAGGCGGATTCATATGATCAAGCATGGGGCCATGCAACGCTTCAGCACCCTTCATCATGACTTGTATCACTTCTGGACTAGTTAAAACCGTTTTAAACTGACGGCCACGATCCATGTCGTATAAAGTTTCCAGACTGTGTTTAGAAATAAAATCATCAATCTCAGTTGCAATCGCCTTATCTTTATCTGATGTTTTTAAAAAAGTTTTCAACAGATTGCAGACTAATAAATTATTTTTTCGTAATATTTCTCTTCGACACTCCCGTATATCATCTATTAGCTTTATCTTTTCTGAATCTCGTACAGAATCTCCAGAAATTTTTTGAATACGTGTTTTTAATGCTTTTAAAGATTTTATGTCTTTAGCAAGATCAAGTTCTCGATTCTTCAGCAACATCTTGCCCTCTTGAGATAAAGTTTTATCCCCTATAGAACTGGAGACGCTGGCCAATTCCTCAGGAACTCTTTCCAATAAACCTTTAATATCTTGACTAGATAGTTGGGACTCAAATCCTTCTAAACAAACTAATTCTGTTTGATCAGCCTCTTTACTCAACTCATCTTTTAAATTACGGAAATTCTTTTCTTTAAACGCCTCATATTTTTCTTTTTTTTCGCGATCAAGAAACTCATAAAATTTATCCCTATCGGCCGTCTTAAGATAATCATCTAAAAAAAACATCTTAAACATGCTACTGTTTTCAATACTCATAGGTTTGCCTTTGGTAAAAGAAGTCTTTCGACTATCATCGAACGAACCAGCTTCCCATCCCGAATCAAAATCCCTGTGTACACTGTTAAATTCACCCATAAATTCTTTTTGGTACCACCCTTCATCATCCAAGATTTGTCTAACAGCAGAAATTCTGAGCAAACGATTGAATTTATTCATGTAAGCCACATAATGGTTTCTATTATCTTGCTTGATTGCTTCAGAAAAACATTGTTTTGCCTCAGAAGCCAAACACCGAGCAAGTTTTTGTTGATCCTTACTCAACTCATTTAAACCAACGACGTCTTCATCTTCATCAAAATTACAACCAAAATCTAAATCAATATCAGGTGATTTTGAACTCAAATCAACTTCTTTCATTAAATCTTCGAGTTGCTCCAAGGCTTCGTTATCACCAATACCACTTAATTTAGAAAAATCACCTTTTAACTGCTCACGATCACCATCCTTACCCTCAAGTTTCTCCCTAATCTCTTTATTATAAGAATCATCAATAAAGGAATTTAATTTGTCCAAATACTTAGCCACCAGAGGCTTGAATTTATCCAACACTTCTTTTTTTTCAAGAAAACCCAACCTTTCATCTAGCGGTGTCCCACTTAGAGCTAAAAAATCATCAACACCAAGAGCAATAGCATCCTCATCCTCATACTCATCAACATCCTCATCAACATCCTCATCAACAGAACCATCAACATGCATTACATCGATAATAGTCTGTAATTTAACCAATAAATCTGATTGTAAAGGGCTGGGAGAATCTAGATCGATATCCTCCCCTAACATTTCTTTTAAAAAAATATCCAACAAGGAAGATTTGTTGTAATAAAACCAATTTTCTTTCAGCTCATCTTTGATTCTATCAATTGCATCTTTCTTAAACTTGTCAGAATTATACAAATCAGTATCATCACGATCCACAGCAGTATCTGGTGAACGTGCATTCGAAATTTCATCTATTTTCTGCAAAAGTGCTTCCATTTCAGAATCACTAACTGTTTCTTCTGAAAAATTATCTACCGCATTTTTATAAGTACTGTAAAGAGCATCATCAACCAACAATTCCTTTGCTTTATAGTCAAGTAATACTTTATTTATCTTCTCTTCAGCGTCCTTCAGTTTGTCTGTTTTTGGTTTAAGTTCATGTATTTTTTTTTGAAGAGATTGACATTTTTTAAGGTCAGGTTTTTCCTTTTCGGTAAATATCGAATAGTCTTCAACTGCTTGATAAATTTTACGCTCCTCACTGTCCAAAGTATCTCTGAAAATCCTATTCTGAATTTTTTCAAAAGACCGATCTTTTAATCTCAAACCACCTTCAAAAATACCAGCGCCTATCAGCCTTTGACGTTGGATACGCAAATGATTCTCTACATCTCTTCGAACGTCAGAAAACACATCCTTAGGATCAGAAAACTCTTCCTTAGGATCAGAAAACTCTTCCTCAGCAGCATCAAAAAACTCGTCCTCACCATCAGAATCAGTATCAGAATGCGCCTCATCATCCAGAGCAGAATTATCATCCAGAAATTTAAGAGATCCAAAAGCCCTATCAAGATCTTTAAGATAGGTCGAAAGATTTTCAGAAGAAATCTCATCACGAGAATCACAAATGACTCCAATTTCAGACAGGGATGCATTGACAATGTGTACTGCCGTCTTTAATTCACTTTTTTTTGCTTCATTAAAGTCTGAATCAGCAATAGAGCTAAGCCTAACACATTCAGGAGCCATTGTTTTTATCATATACAATGCCAAATCCAAACGATTACTTAACTTTGATTGTCCGGAAATCTCATTTGGATTTTCGCCGTGTAACCACATTGCATCTTGAGGGGATTGCCCTAGATTGTCATGCACTTCCTGTAACGACGGAAAAGTCTTACCGTTAAGAGTAAGTCTATAATATTTTCCAAAAACCGGAGGAAGACTACACCCTAAACTGCGACGATCAACTAGCCTAAAACTTCTATAAGGAGTATCTGTTGTCGCATCAGGGCTTAATTCTTTTCCCTGCAAACCTTGTAAACCTAAAAAATCACTATACGCTTGCAAGAATGATGAATTGATATCTCCCTCAGGCATAACTCATCCCCCATAAATAATATGACAAAAAAAGATCATTGTATAAAATACCTAAAAATAGACACAGCACTCAAACAACCTCCTTATTTACCTGTTGTGGGACTACCCATTGGTGGACGGTGATTTTTACCTTTGTTACTCTTTTCTTTGGATATGGGAGGGGCAGAGGGGAGTGTAGTCACACTATCATGAAGCTTATCCAGTTTTGCCTTTCTTGGCGAGCTAGAATCCAGAGAAAATTTCTTGCTAAGCTCTTTAGCATTTTTCACAGTGGTATTGAATTCCTTCCCTTTTGCAAGCAATGCCGCTTTGACCCCATCCAAAAAGTCAGCATCTGAGCACTCTAAATTTAACCTTTTATTGGGAAATTTTTCGAGCGCTTCTGACATCGCCTTCAAACCTGCATGATAAGAAACACTATTTTTTCCGTTTTGATCATCATTACTCCAAGAAACCGAAATTGACTCAACTTTTTTACCTTCTAAACTCTTAGGAGCATCTTCTTTCAATATAAAATTACTGCTATCAGCAGGACTACGATGATACTTATGAAAAATTGTATCTTCAGCTTTAACGCTATACCCAATGACAAATTCACCAGTATCAAGGTCTAAACCCTCTCTATCCACTGGAATGAGTGTTGCTTTTCCAGGAGAAAATTTTGCGCTATCAACAGCTTTGGCATCTTTCTTTGGATCTTTTTTAGAAGGAGAAGAATGTTCAGGACCTTCAGAATTAACTAGATTTTTAAGACCTTTCCCCATTAAAGCAAGACCCAAACCAGCAGTTACTGCTTGTCCAAGAGCAAAAGTAGACGCAGCAGTTGTAGCAGTTGCAGCAGTCGCAGTAGAAACAGCTGTTCCTGCGACAACAAGATCCATACTATCTGGAGAAAAAAGCGAATGCGATTTTTCTGCTAAGAGTTCAAACCACTGACTTTGCGAACTAGTACCAAGCAATAACGTACCACCAAGTATCCACGGAAGACTAGAAGTGAGACGCTCACGCCATGTTCTAGATTTTGTAGATTTTTTTATCTCGTCGTTGGACGTCTTTGATGAATATAGTTTGAGTGCTAGCATTGATAAAAGAAACCAAGATGCAATTTGATCTATCGGAAGATTTGCTAGCTTTGGAGAAATAGTCGTAAGTTCTCCACCATCTATATTACGCGTATAAAGCGCTACCATATTACTTACCTCTTCCTTTGATCCTAATGATGAGAAATCAAAGGAACCAAGTTTGCCATATAAGTATCCTGTCAATTTAGACGCTTCTTCAACACTTAAGTTCTGCAGAACTTGAGAAGCACCCCCGATAATAGGAATATTTTCTTGTATGTGAGATAACATTTGCTGAATATTTCCGAAATTATCAGATACACTCGTAGATAAAGCAGTTGGAACAGTAGATATAGAAGATAAAGTACTCCCCGCTGCATCCTTCAAACCTGCCAGGTTATTAACTACAGAACCTGATAAACTTCCTAACTGAGAGCCCAATCCTGTCAATGTCTCAGCTACGCTAGCGCCAGAAGATAAAGCATTCTCCTGGATTGCCCCCCACACAGCAGGTAACTGATCTCCACGATAATACAGCAAAGCCATACCACCGATAACCAATGCTCCAACACCAATTGCCTTAAGTGCTCTTGGTAAGGACCTAGAAGAAGAAGGAGCAGGAACAACCTCTAAAGGCTCCTCAGGAAAAATACGTGAAGCATGCCCATCCGTAGATGTCGGTGAAGCAGGCTCAGCCATAAATGTCGGTGAAGCAGGCTCAGACGCAGATGTCGGAGGGGGAGACGCAGCCGTAGATGTCGGTGAAGCAGACTCAACCGTAGATGTCAGTGAAGCAGGCTCAGTCGGTGAGGAAGACACATGAGAAGAAGGAAGTTTAAACGCATTGTTAATCTGTGCAAGAGTGATAACATTAGTGGGAACCGAGTCTACTTCTATTCCTAATTCAGAAAGCCTACGCTTTGCTGTTTCATTTTCCAAAACACACTGTTTAAAAAATTTTCTGTCAGAGTAATAACTGCCCGAATAAAGACCAGGAGGACTTTTGAGTATACCCTCAAGATTATCCTTCCACGATTCGTCTAATTCATCGTCCTTCAAACACTCAAAAATTTTTTGATAGATAGTTGGGTGAGTTTTACGCTCTTTATTTCTATAAATATGTATCATAAGAATTCCTTTACACAATAATGAAATTCATATAGACCATAAACATGAAAAAATCAGAAAAAAATTCAGAAAAAATTGAAAAAAAACTTTGGAAAACATCTTGATGCCAACATTAGAGAAAATTAAAAAAATAACGCGAATCACTTAACAAAATTGGACACTCAAATGAGCAATACAAAAAAACACAGACCTAGATGGCAACTAAATAAAATCACACCAAACCGGGAGTCTTAGTAATAATTAGACAGTAGCCACTGATAGAAAAATAGAGATACAATCAATTCATTAATATATCTATTCAAATATTATTTTTCTACTCTAATAGAATTTTACGTTAACAATACCAGAGTCAATTTTAATGTAACGTGAAAAATCATCGAATATATCGAACACTGAGGTCTTTCAAAAATTCAGTTAAAGTTGAACTCAAAAAAACACGACTGAATCAACAACCACTGACCACACATCTTATTTCAAATACAAAATCAAATCTCAGCAAATTCATAACTTTTTGTTGCCACCAACTTATCTAATAACAACTTATTCATTCTATGCCCTGAGCAATGACCTTCAAATTCACCATAAATCAAATGACCAAATAAATGCAAATCCCCTATCGCATCAAGAATTTTATGCATTGCAAACTCATTGCAATATCTCAAACCTTCAGGGTTCAAAATCGAAGATTCATCTAAACCTATCGCATTATCTAAACTCGCTCCCAGCGCCAAATTTTGCTTTTTTAACATCTCAAGCTGTGTCACAAAACCGAAAGTCCTTGCCCTACTGACATCAATAAAGTAAGACTCTCTTTCCATATCAATACTTGCTTTCTGTCCCCGCTCAGAAATAGCAGGGTGATCAAAATCAATACTAAAGTTAACCTTACGACCATTGTGAGGCTTCAAATAACAATATGCGCCCTTCTCATCCTTAACTTCAACCAAATCAGTAACACGAATGATTTTCTTGGAAATCTTCTGTGGTAAAATACCACCAGATTGCAATAAAAACACGAAAGGTGCAGCACTACCATCCATAATTGGCACTTCAGGACCATCCAAGTCTACATACAAATTATCAAATCCCACACCAGCAATGGCAGACAGCAAATGCTCAACAGTTGCCACCTTAGCCCCCTTTCTCTCAAGCGTAGTACACAACCGAGTGTCACTAATAAAAGCCATATTAGCTGGAATTTCAACAACAGGATTACAATCCACCCGTCTAAAAACAACCCCTGTATTAGGAGGAGCTGTGCGAAAGGTCAAATAAATGGACTGACCAGAATGCAATCCCACACCAGAAGCACAAACACTATTTGCTATGGTATATTGCATTAACCTTCCTCAGGCTCTTCCACCTCTTGACGCCTTAAAAAAGCAGGAATATCAATCACACTTGAACTCTCTTTACCCAGATCTGAACTTGTAGAAGCAGCCTTTACTACACCAGGCCCACTACTAAGTGATGACCGCTCACCCTTACTCCACTCCTTTCCAGATGTCAAAGAACTACGACTATCCGAAAGTCTATCCTGCATTGTCGTCAACTTATCTCTAAAGTTTTTACGAACCGCACCACTTTCTGTCCCATCTGTTGCTTCATCCAAACCAGTAACCACAATGGTAACTTTCATTTCATCTTGCATATCTGGCTCAATCACTGTACCAACAACAACAGTTGCTTGCTCCGAAGTGAAATCACGTATCGTATCACCGACAATTTCAAACTCTCCTATCGACATATCTGAACCAGCAGTGATATTAACCAAAACACCTTTGGCCCCACTCAAATCAATGTCCTCCAATAATGGACTTGAAATTGCAGCCTCAGCAGCACATCTGGCTCTATCTTCACCCTTGGAATTACCACTCCCCATCATGGCCATTCCCATCTCACTCATCACAGTGCGAACATCAGCAAAGTCAACATTGATCAAGCCAGGCAAAGTCACCAGGTTAGAAATTCCTTCGACAGCCCCTTGCAAAACAGCATTAGCAGCCCTAAATGCACTCAACAAAGTCACAGATTTTCCAAGAACACTCAACAACTTATTATTGGGAATAATAATCAATGAATCCACATGCTTTCTCAATTCAGTAATACCATTGGTCGCAAAATCCATTCTCTTTTTACCTTCAAACAAAAAAGGCTTAGTCACAACTGCAACGGTTAAAATACCCATCTCTCGGGCAATTTCAGCAACCACTGGAGCACCACCAGTCCCTGTTCCACCACCCATACCTGCAGTGATAAACAACATATCAGCGCCCTCTATAGACTGCTTAATCTGCTCTTTTGTCTCACACGCAGCTTGCCTACCTATATCTGGATTAGCGCCTGCACCCAATCCTTTGGTGATTTCCTCACCCAGTTGCACATTCATATGTGCCTTGGATCTCTGTAATGCCTGCAAATCTGTATTCGCACAAAGAAATGTCACTCCGGCAACCTTCTCATTTATCATATGATCAATCGCGTTCGACCCACCACCACCAATACCAATCACTTTTATATTAGCAACCTGTTGGTTTTCATCATGCATCCCTAATGACATCACTATCTCCTCTTTTCTATTGTCCTTACTGCAAAAAACTATAAATGATAATCTAACCAATACTGAAATCGTTTCCACAAACGACCAATCGTCCCAGCGCGACCACCTCCCATTCTATCACGTTCCTGTAGCGCTTGCAAAACCAAACCAGCTGTAACTGCATATCTAGGGTCAGTCAACACGCCCTCTTGTAATGTCAGCTGTGGCTTTGCTAAACGAACCTGGCAATCAAAAACACGATTGGCATACTCCAATAGTCCTGACATATTGGATGCACCTCCGGTAATCACTATTCCTCCAGGGATAGCCCCATTCAACTGACTGGCTCTGAGCTTGCGCTTCACATAAACAAAAACCTCATGATACCTAGCCTCTATCACCTCCGCCAATAACTTCAAAGACACTTTTTTCGTTGAATGATTTGACAAAGATTCAACAGTAATTGTTTGGGCACCTTCATAGCCACTCGACAAAATACGTCCATATTCCAGCTTAATGCTTTCTGCTGATTTTGGAGGAGTGCACAATGCAACAGCAATGTCATTGGTCACATGCTCTCCAGCAATGGCAATCGACGATACAAAGCTTAAAGACCGTTTAATATATACGGATACATCTGTCGTACCAGCACCAATATCCAATAAACATACGCCTAGATCACGCTCATCAACTGACAAGACAGCCTCTCCTGACGCCAACTGTTGACCCACAACTTTTCTGACTTTTAAACCGCACGATTCTACACATTTGACCACATTCTGTAAAGAACTCGTCGAAACCATAATCAATAGAACGCGCGCCTCCAAACGAACCCCAGTCATTCCAATAGGCTTCAATACTCCCTCTTGATCGTCAACAAGAAATTCCTGTGGCAACAAGTGCAACATGGTTTGATTATCAGGAAGGGACACAGCTTTAGCGGCTTCAACCACCCTCTCAACATCAACCTGCCTAACCTCTTGACTGCGGATACCAACAATACCATTTGAGCTCACTGAAGACACATGATGCCCAGACATACCCAAAACAACTTCTCGGATTTTCTGCCCCGACTGCTTTTCAACATCAGCAACAGCATTGCCCACTACACGGACCGTCTCATCAATATCAACAACCGAACCTTTAGACAAGCCACTACACTCATGCAAACAATATCCAAGCACAGAAAATCCAGCTGGACTATCATCTGGCTGCACCAACATGCAAATCACTTTACTTGTGCCAATGTCTAAAACTGCAAATGCGTTATACATCGCAAACATACCATTTCCTTCTTGCCAACATTGTCATACAAAAAACCCTCATGTGCAAGACAAACTGACTTTTTTGAATAAAAAATATTCAAACTTAATAAAACAGAAAACTCTCAGGACACACTGGTAGCATCAATTCAAACACAAAAAATTTCAAAACACTCTCAATGGACCCAGATCTTTCCAAACCAAGAAAAAAGCTTGCTAACAGAAACTGCTAACAAGCCTTAATCTGAAACAAAGACGATACTTCTATGGTGTATGAGGAGACACTACACCTGTGATTTCATCAAAAATCTCATCCTCCTCATCCTGTTTATAATAATCTTTATTCCATATTCGGTTAATTATCTCATGTTTTTGCTCTTGTCTTGGGCATTGTCCATCTTCCTCGAAAAAACCAATCCTACTCAATCCTCTTACTGGAGTAGAAGGGTGTTGCTGGTCTGGCTGCTGGCCGGCCTGCTGTTCGGCCTGCTGGTCGGCCTGCTGGTCGGCCTGCTGGTCGGAATGAGCTAATTCGTTAACATCAATTGCCATAATACGTTCCTATAAATTAAAGATAAACCAACTATGCCACAACACAGATAAAGATTGTCTTACTGAAATATTAAAAAACTTATTCTTATCAATTAATTAATCAAACACAAAAATATAGCAGCACTTAAACCATCATTCTTTTGTAGCCACTTTATGACTAAACGATTTATTGTACCTCATATCAAAGACCTGCTCTTGATTTGATTCTTGTAAAGACCAATGCTCGGCTACCTTTAGAAAAAGGTCCAAACGATCCACCAAATTACGCCCTCCTAAACGCACTGTCACTTTATTGTCGAACAGCACCTCCCATCCTGAAAACTCATCACAGATCATTGATAAAACTCGCCCTTTCCAAACACCAAGTCGGGACCACAAACGGTACGCTTGCCGAGCAGAATGAACGTCCCCATCAAAAATCGGCAATCTAAGCAAATCATCCGACACATATACATCAATCAAATGCCCTCCACTGTCAACCAGAAAACGACCAGAAATTGAACGCAACACCGGCACACGATACCCCAAAGTTAAACGTAACCCGCCATCAAACGACTTATACACCTCAACATGATCAACCCATGCACTTTTTTGTAAGAACCGAGCAATTTTATCACTACGCGTTAAAAAATGAAGCCCTTTCCAATCTCGAATGGATCGCTCAACACTATCTCCAGCAGCCTTCTCTCCATCACCTGAAATCTCAATATAAGAAAACGCAAGCAGACCAAACCAATAGCAAAAAAACAAAACAACAAACGTACAAATCAAGCTGCACATCACTCTATACTTCACAAACAAAACAAAACTCTCATATCAAATCTATACGCAAACACGTAAAAACACTAAACGTCACCAGCGATAAACCCAATAATAGCACACACACTGACTCATGAAAAGCATATCACACCAAGAGAACAACAACTTCATTTGACCATACTATCGACCAAAAACAATCGACCTCACATTACCCCAGAAAGTCTGATCTTGTTTTGACGCATGCCCCTGATCTCTGACGCTAACACACCCACCTGAGCATTTAGGCTTCAAGTCACGAGAGTTCAATGATTGCCCGTCAAAACCAGTCTTATCCTTAGACACATCCATGTCTTTGGAGCGATTTTTTTCTGTTATCGTCCCAGCCGTTATTGGGCCCATCACCAGACTCATAGCAGAAACAAAAACAGTGAAAGATAAAAGTATGGGATCTACATATAATTGATAAAGAAAAAAAGTTAGAGTCGGCAATATACAGCAAAGTGACGCAGGCGAAAAACGTTCAAAGATCTTACAATAATCACTATGAAGGCCAAAAGAACCAAGAATCGGCTCGACATTAAAAACCAGAAAAACCATATTATAAAGCAAAGGATAAGTCAACAAAGCAGGCCATACTGAAGCAAATCTATTCGCAGCTAACAATGCGCTTGCAAACATGACAGAAGAATACGAAACTATAAGACACAGAAGTAAAAACGGGATACAATAAAACAAAAAAAGCTCTAACACGGCTGAGGGCTTAAACGACCATTTGCCCAAGACATCCTCCCCTCCTCTGAAAACCTCTTCAGATAACAATCCTGAAGACCAAAAGCATCTATGTATCCAAAAGAAAAGGCCATTTCCCATCAGGTAACAAAAATAAGAAGCATAAAAAGAAGAATTCAAGTTAACAAATAACATGAAAGCAAAAGTTACAAAGAAAGCAACACAAGGAAAAATTAGACCCAATAGGAATGTAGCTTCACTATCCAATTCTCTCATTAATTCTGATTTTAATTTCTTATATCTTGTTTTTTCACTCAATTGCATCATTCTGCACTTGATGATCTTGTCTTTTAGCCAGCCATAAACGCTGTCTCTTATATTCCGTATGTTAAAAGAAAATCCAGTCATCATAACACCTAATTAATCTATTAAAAATTATAATCAAACGAAAAAGAATGTCAATCACTCAATGAAACCCCAGATGTTAAGATGCAGCACAACAAATCCCATCGTCAAAACCACAAATGATTATCCCAAACTAAACACTTATTACAAATAAAATATCAGCTCGATCAACCCGTCTACCAATACATAACCATCACAAAAAACAACACTCACAGAGGAATCATCTAGGACAAAAGCATAAAGTATGATATAATACAAACAACGAACACACACATTCACAGAGTACATATGCAAAAGATAAACGATCTGATACAAACACTCAATGAAGCGCAATACAAAGCTGCAACAGCGAATCCTGGACACCAACTCATCATAGCAGGCGCAGGAAGCGGCAAAACATTGACACTCGTGTGTCGAATTGCCTGGATACACAGCGCTTTTGACTGCCCTCTATCCAGAATTCTAGCTGTTACGTTTACAAACAAAGCAGCCAACACCATAAAAAACCGCATTCAAGACGCATTAAACATACCCATGTACTCAGCATGGATAGGCACATTTCACAGTATTTGTCACAAACTACTCAGACAATACCACTATGAATTTAAAATCAACCAGCATTTCCAAATCATAGACCAAGAAGATCAGCTCAGACTCATCAAAAAAATCCAACAAGAACTCAAAATCGATGAAAAAATAACACCCGCTCGCAAAACTCAGTACTTCATCAATCAACAAAAAGAAAATGCACTACGAGCAAGCAACACCAAACAAGAGCACCACTACAACTTAGACATGCAACTGGTTTACGAACGATACGAAACTCTATGCCGGCAATCAGATCTTTTTGACTTTAACGAGCTCATTTTAAAGGTCACAGAAACACTCTCTCAACAACCTGAACTTGCCAAACAGTTTCAAAACCAGTTCCAATACATTCTTATTGACGAATTCCAAGACACCAACTGTCTTCAATATACACTCATTAAACAGCTGGCCGGCGAACAAACATCCATCAGCGTCGTCGGTGATGACGATCAATCTATCTACAGCTGGAGAGGCGCCAAAGTAGACCACATTCTTTCCTTTGAAAACGACTTTCCAAATGTCACAACTACAAGACTCGAACAAAACTATCGATCAACCAAGCATATTTTAGAAGCCGCCAACAGCCTCATTGCCAACAACAGCAATCGCCTTGGAAAAACATTATGGACCGACTCAGAAAAAGGAGAACTCATCACCATATTCAACGCTGTAAATGAGCAAGAAGAAGCCCGATACCTAGTTGACAACATTCTCAACAACCAACAAAACGACATTTCACTGACCTCTCAAGCCATACTGTATCGATCAAACGCACAGTCTCGTGTCATTGAAGAACATTTAACAAGAGCTGGAATTAGCTATGTTGTTTATGGAGGATTGAGATTTTTCGAACGCGCCGAAATAAAAGACAGTCTGGCCTATCTTCGCCTAATCGTTAACCCCAACGACAATCAAGCTTTTGAAAGAATTGTCAATGTTCCTGCAAGACAAATAGGCCAAGCAAGCATTGAAAAGCTCAGACAAATAGCAAGAACAAATCAAATTTCTTTATGGCAATCAATCATACTAAGCGACCAAGAAAAAAACCTTTTACCCACAAGAACATTACAAGCATTAAAAATGTTTGCAGAACAAATAGATACCTTAAGAGAAAAAATGACACACACATCTGCCAGTGAACTGGCTGAAATATGTCTACAAACAACAGGACTCATTCAACTACAAGAAAAACAACCACCAGAAACAGCTAAGACAAAACTGGAAAACATGCAAGAACTCATCAATGCGATTTGCCAATACGAAAAAGACAACAACGACTTAAGCCCCTCCCTACTACTTGCAAAGTTCATCAGCGAAACCACACTAGATACACATAAAGATGACAAGTCAGAAAGCAACGATAATGTCCAGCTGATGACATTACACAGTGCCAAAGGCTTAGAGTTTCACACTGTTTTTCTAACTGGAATGGAAGAAGGGCTATTCCCACACAAACGTTCAATCACTGAGCAACGTGAACTCGAGGAAGAAAGAAGACTATGTTATGTTGGACTCACACGTGCAAAAGTTAAGCTTCACATCACACATGCCGAATACAGAAGATTGTATAATCAAGAAAACTATCAAAGACCCTCTCGATTTTTAAATGAAATCCCCACAGAACATTGCACACGAACAGCCAACCAAATGGCACAATCTGCATCATATTCCACACAGCCATACGAAAGCTTCATCCCTGAACAACACGACCACACACCTTGGCGACTCGGAGCACATGTCAATCATGCAAAATTTGGATTTGGTGTTGTTTTAAACTTTGAAGGACAAGGAAAGACTGGCAGAGTACAAGTAAAATTCCAGAATCATGGCGTAAAGTGGTTACTAATAGACTACGCGAATCTAGAAACGTGCTAACCTAAAAAACAACCTTCATCATTAGCCCCTCAAGCTCAAACAATCATGACTGAGACATCATCTCTCGCATCACTTTAAGCATCCCCTCTCCTAAAAATTCTCGCTTTGAATGACTGGCGCCTGAAATTTCATAATATTGTATCCATTGATTAGACGCCACCATGGATTGAGACTGGGAAACAGGCACCACCACATCTTTATCTCCATGAAAAATAGCAACACCAGTATTGGGCAATTTCTCATGCAATAAACTCAACCGATACGCTGTGGGATAACGATCCAATAAAAATGGACGCACTGTCCATGCCATCCAAGCACCGAGCAAACTTTTTGACATTTGAAATATTGACACAAATGGACTCAACAACACCACTCCTTTGATGTCTGGCATCAAAAGGGCAGCATCAACAGCAATCCCTGTACCCATAGAGTGAGCCACAATATACACATTAACTTGATCTTCTGGAGAAAGATTCAAACGGTCACGCCACTTATCATATGCCCTTAACACAGAATCTCTATTGAATCGCTCTGTAGGAAACCCTTCATTCAGTCCAAACCCAGGATAGTCTATCAACAAAAATTGCACACCCTCAGAAACCAAACGATCAAAAATAAACAACCATGATCCTTTGCCTTCCAGACCATCCAAAGCCAAGGAATCTCGACCAGACAAAACTATCCAGAGATTGCGAGGCGGTTTCTTTTGACTCAACGAACCAAACGGATATACATAAGCCTTTTGTTTCAAAAGCCCCAACTCATAAGACATCTGATCAACCTTCTTAAACACTTCCTCATGCGTATTACCGTATCGATCAGGTCTATATAAAATACTGCGCTGTACGGCTACAAAATAAATACTGACTGCAAACCAAACACAAAAAAACAAAACCAGCCCACATAAAAATAAATACTGCGCCCACTGAATCACTTTTGAGCGATTCACATTATTGATCCAATCACATTTCCAATGTTGGTACATGTAAAAAATAATCACTGCAGAGTAAGGCACAGCAGCAATCAAATAAACCAACAAGGCCCACCAAGGAAAACCAAGTCCTAAAAACGTGCTCTTGACCTGATTACAAGGGACAAAAGCATAACGCTCATGAAAAAAATCGTACCAAAAATCTGGCATGAAGGTCATTTGAGAAACCATTTTACACGCATGTCCATTTGAACCCGATGCATCTAACAACATATAAATATGAGAAATCGAAAAAACCAAGCCCAATCCAATAAGCAGGCCTATGATGGACAAACACAAGTAACCCAGACTGCGAACACGACAGATAATAAAGAAACCAATACATGAAAAAACAGCAATGCCAAGCATGATCAGTCGTTGCAGCATACAAATTTCACAAATGGGATAAGCAAACAGCCAATCTAGTAGAAAACTAGCAACAACCAACATAAAAAAGGCCATGCAAAACACAACAAATAATAATCGAGAGATTCCAACATCGGACATACAAAAACGACTCGATGCCCGCAATGAATTTTTTTTCCTACTCATGACACCCATACATTAAGCATTAACACTGCATAAAATACACTAAAAAGATCTATTTTGCAATGTAAAAAAGTTAAATACAATAACCAAGACCTCATCAAAAACGCGGATATACAAAGCGATGACACAAAAGCTATAGATTTACACTCAAAAATCAGATATAATTAACGAAATCAACAATCAACCCAACATACTTTCAACAATTTAGAGAGGACATAAATGAACGATTCAACAAAACAAACATCAAGCTATGAAGCCATGGCAAAAAAAGAAGCCGAGCAGACAAAAAACACAGATCCACACTCTAAAAACGAAAATACTCCAAAAAGTTCAGACGAACTGACAAAAAAAGATTCTGCCAAAACAAACAAATCACATGATCACATACAAGAGCATCAACAAAACACCATAGACCAGCTAAAAGAAACCATCAAAGAAAAAGAGAAGGAAATCAAGGATCTAAAATTAAGAAATCTTGCGGATATCAGCAACCTACAAGAAAGATACAATCGAGAATCTGCAAAAATAAAGACCTACGCACACCAATATCTGGCTCAAGACATCCTAGAAGTAGCTGATGCACTTGAACAAGCCCAAAATAGTCTAGAAGGACAACAAAAAGCAGGCATACAACTCATCTCAGACATGTTACAGAAAGCGTTTGATAAACACCACATAGAATCAATAGATCCAACAGGTCAACCCTACGACCACAATCACCATGAAGCGATGGCGATGCAACCAAGTGATACAGAAAAAAACAACCACATTATTCAAGTTGTGCAGAAGGGCTATAAAATAAAAGACCGACTACTTCGACCTGCAAGAGTGATTGTTGCAAAAAATGATCAATCTGCAACATAAATTCAAAAAAGCACTTGAAATACAAAAAAAAGGACCTACATCAATAACAAGTGATCAATAACATTATATGTTCCAACTAAAACGGAACAGATTAAGAGGAGATAAAGATATGTCAACACAAAAAACAAACTCAGTGACCATTGGTATTGACTTAGGAACCACCAACTCTTGTGTGGCCATCATGGAAAAAGGTGGTAAAATAAAAGTCATAGAAAACCAAGAAGGGACCAGAACAATGCCATCTTATGTTGGAATTGTTGATAAAGAAATCATCTGTGGACCAAGCGCTAAAAGGCAAGCTGTAACCAACCCCAAAGGCACATTATACGCCACAAAAAGATACATGGGGCACAAAGCCAAAGATAAAGTTGTTAAAGAAGCCAAAGTCGCTTATGACATCACAGCCGCATCCAATGGAGATGTACGTTTTGCTGTCGAAGTCGATGGAAAAAAAGAATCTTGGTCCCCTGAAAAAGTAGGATCCATCATCTTACAGAAAATGAAGAAAACAGCAGAGAATTACCTAGGGCAAACCGTAACAAGCGCAGTCATCACAGTTCCTGCCTACTTCAATGATGCACAAAGACAAGCAACCAAAGATGCAGGTAAAATTGCAGGCCTTGAAGTCAAGAGAATCATCAATGAACCAACAGCCGCAGCATTGGCATATGGCCTTGACAAGCAAAAAGGGGAAAGGACCATTGCTGTATACGATCTTGGTGGAGGAACATTTGATATATCCATCATTGAAATTGCTGAAATTGATGGAGAGCATCAATTTGAAGTATTAGCAACCAACGGTGATACATTCCTAGGAGGAGAAGATTTTGACCAATGTTTGATTAATTATTTGGTTGAGACCTTCAAAAAAGAACAAGGCGTTGACATCAGCAAAGATACTTTGGCCATACAACGGCTAAAAGAAGCTGCAGAGAAAGCAAAAATTGAACTATCTTCTAGCCAACAAACCGATATCAATCTACCATATATCACCGCTGATGCAACTGGCCCCAAACACATGAACATCAAAGTCACTCGATCAAAATTCGAATCTTTAGTAGAAGATTTGGTAAAACGCAGCATTGAGCCATGTAAAACTGCCATCAAAGATGCCAAGCTCAGCGCCAAAGACATTCAAGAAGTCATATTGGTTGGTGGACAAACAAGAATGCCACTGGTTCAAGAAACTGTCAAAAAGTTTTTTGGCAAAGAAGCGAGAAAAGACATCAATCCAGATGAAGCAGTTTCTATAGGAGCTGCAATTCAGGCAGGTGTACTTTCAGGAGAAGTCAAAGACATTCTACTACTTGATGTCACTCCGCTATCACTAGGGATAGAAACTATGGGTGGAGTCATGACTACATTGATTAAGAAAAACACAACCATCCCAACTAAAGCGAATCAAACATTTTCTACCGCTTCAGACAACCAAACAGCCGTCACAGTGCATGTACTACAAGGTGAGCGAAGTGTCGCTGGGCAGAACAAATCGTTGGGCGAATTTAATTTGGCAGACATCCCGCCTGCACCACGAGGAATGCCACAAATCGAAGTCACATTTGACATCGATGCCAACGGGATTCTAAATGTTTCTGCAAAAGATAAATCTACTGGAAAAGAGCAATCTATCGTCATCAAAGCCAAGGGTGGTTTAAGCGATGAAGAAGTGGAGAAGATGATTCAGGATGCAGAAAAAAACGCAGAAGCTGATAAAGAGTTCCATGAACTGGTTACATTGTGTAATGAAGCTGAACATCTTGTACATAGTACTAGAAAAGCAGTCAAAGAGGCAGGAGACAAGCTGACCGAAGATGAAAAAAATGGATTGGAAGACAACTGTAAAGCTTTAGAAGAAGCTGTGAAAGAAAAGTCTAAAGAAAAAATCCAGTCTTGTAAGGAAGAACTTGATAAATCCAATGCACAATTGGCACAAAAGCTCTATGCAAACCCAAATGCACAAGGAGAAGCTGACCAAGCAACTGCAGAGGCACAAACAGCAGACGAGAAAACCGATGACAATGTGGTTGATGCTGACTTTAAAGAAGTGGACGAAGATAAGTAACCATAAAGCAAGGACCCTCTCACCATGAGCAAACAAGACTACTATGAAACCCTCGGGGTAACCAAATCAAGCAGCGAGCAAGAAATCAAAAAAGCATTTCGACGACTTGCTATGAAATACCACCCCGATAGAAACCCAAATGATAAGGCAGCTGAAAAGAAGTTCAAGTCCATTAATGAAGCATATGGAATTCTGAGCGATCCTGAAAAAAAAGCTGCCTACGATCAATTCGGACATGCTGGTGTTGAGGGAGCTGCTGGAGGAGGTCCTGGCGCAGGAGGTTTTGGTGGATTTGATTTTTCTGGAGACATCTTTGGAAAAATATTTGAAGAGTTTGTTGGCGGCGGTGGCGGCGGTGGAAATCCGTTTCAGCAGCAGCAACGTGGACATGACCTTAGTTATAACATGAAAATCACTTTGGAAGAAGCCATTCAAGGTTGTAGCAAAGAAATACAGTTTAGGGCATTAAGTATATGCCCAGACTGCGATGGAAAAGGAGCAAAAAACCCATCTGATGTTAGCATTTGTCAGCATTGTAATGGACAGGGTCAAGTTAGAATTCAACAAGGTTTTTTAAGTATTCAACAAACCTGCCCCATCTGCCATGGTCAAGGAAAAATTATTAGAAACCCTTGCGGCACCTGCCATGGAAAAAAACGAGTCGAAAAAATGAGAAAGCTATCTGTCAATATTCCTGCGGGCATTGACAATGACAATCGAATTAGACTCAGCGGTGAAGGCGAAGCCAGTGCCAATGGACCTGCTGGCGATTTATATGTTGAAGTACAAGTATTACCACATGCCATTTTTAAAAGAAATGGCAACGATTTGCATTGTGAAACACCCATTCAGTTCACAGAAGCTGCATTGGGAGCAGAAATCACAGTACCAACCATTGATGGAAAAATATCCATTAAAATTCCTGAGGAAACTCAAACAGGTGCCACTTTCAGAATCCGAGGTAAAGGCGTAAAAGGATTACGCAGCAGTCTGCCTGGAGATTTAATTTGTAAAGTCAATATCGAGACTCCGGTTAAGCTGGACAAAGATCAAAGAGAACTGCTTGAAAAATTATCCGAATCAATATCAAAAAACCCTGAGAAACACAGGCCCAAAGCATCCACATGGTTTCAAAAAGTAAAACATTTTTTTCAAAAGCTGGGAACATAGACCAAACAGCACTCTGAAAAAAAGAAAAATATAATTGTCCATCATGATTAATATGACTAGTTTTCTTCATCTATAAAGCTCATTGATAAGCCAAAGTCGTGATTGCCTCAACACATCTAAGCAATATCTGTATATTAAAAAAGAAATAAACTACAGACCTCATTAATAGAGAATGTTACATTCCTCATGAATTCAGGTGTTTAAAGACATTCTCAGCACTACGCAAGTATTAACCAAAGGATCATTTAATGAGCAAGCCAATACATTTGTGTCTAATTCCAGGCGTGTTATGTGACGAGACGTTATTTAACAAAGTGATTCCACATTTACATCAAAATATCGCAGCAACCAGCTATCCCATTTCACATTTCACATCTATATCAGATGCTGTGGACAGTCTTAGTCAAAACATTGATGAGCCTACTTTTTTATTAGGTTTTTCTTTAGGAGGATGGGTAGCAGAGGCATTTGCACGAAAACACCCAAACAAAACTCTGGGATTAATTCTCGTAAGCACTCCGAACAGTCCAATTGAAACAAAGTCTGAAATGGCCATGTCTTCTGTATGCCAACAGTTAAAAAATGAGCCTCACTCTCTAGAAACAGTACTGAACGAATCCAAAAAATACTACTTTGATCAATCAGTAACAGATGAAGTCGTCCAGGAGTATAAAAGCATGGCAACCAGAGTTGGCTCAGAGTCAGCCATAGCTCAATATCAAATTCTCATCAACCAGAGAACACGCCTTGCAACATCAACAAATAAAAGTCTTCCTGTGTTGCTCATTCATGGACATAGCGATCAAAGAGCGAATATGAGTCAACAAGAGCACCTCATGCAGATATATCCGCAAGCAACAATGACATCTATTGCAAATTCAGGACATTTTGTACCCCTGGAAAAACCACAAGCTATGGCACAAGAAATCAATGCTTTTTTTCAAACACCCAAACATATGACAAATCCTAAAAAACACCAAGCCCATTAAACAAACAAGCTATACAACATGCGAACCCATAGGATATGAAATAAACGCAAATATCAATATCTACCCAAATATATACCAAAACTATTATAAACAAAGATATTTCATCCAAAGAAAAAATCCATTTACAACTCAATTGGTAATAACTAAGGAGGTTAGCACATTCATGAAAATAGACTATCCACATAATTTAATTGATAAAAAATACTGGAAATGGCTACCTCATCATAAAACCAACACACTTTTCTACTCAGTCTTATAAGCACTAAGCTTTCTAGATGATGTTATGCATTCATCGAGAATTGGACTCATTTTCCATGCTTGCGAATCTTGATCCACCAAAGTTAGTAACTGCTTTTTAACCTCGTCGAGGCCAAGTTGATCAGCATAAAACATCGGACCACCACGATAAATGGGAAACCCATAACCATGCACATAAATGGTATCAATATCACTGGCACGTTGCACCACTTTCTCAGACAAGATATGCATGCCCTCTGAAATCAATGCCATCAATAAACGAGAAACAATGACATCTTGACCACAATCTTGAGACTCAATCTGCTGTTTTTTTGCATAATCAGCAATAATTTTAGCAGCTTCTTTAGACTCCTGAGGTGTTTTATCACCTTGAGAATAATCATAAAATCCGGAACCTGATTTTTGTCCCAAACGACCATTATTCACAAAATCAGTGATGAGACTACGGTCATCTGGATTGGCATGCACCCAAATATCCAATCCACTCATATCTGCCATCTCACATGGTCCCATAGGAAAACCAAAAGATTTCATAGCAGAATCAATTTGCTGTGGGCTACAACCTCTTAACAACAGCCAAACAACTTGTTCAAAGTATTTGAAGATCATTCGATTGCCTACAAAACCAGGACAAACACCCACGACAACGGAGACTTTCTTCAATTGTTTTGCACAAGTCAATGCAGTTTGCAAGGTTACAGAGTCTGTTTTTTCTGTTCTAACCACTTCTAAAAGACGCATGACATGGGCAGGACTAAAAAAATGCATACCAACTACTTTTTCTGGTCGTTTGGTGATACTGGCAATCTGGTTCAAGTCCAGACCTGAGGTATTCGAGGCCAGAATGGTACTGGGCTGACAAATTTCATCCAATTGACGCATAATATCCAATTTCAAATCCATTTTTTCAAACACCGCTTCTATCACAAGGTCAACATCATTCACATCCTTAATTTCCCCAGTCACAGAGAAATTTTTAAGTCTAGAGTCACAATCAGATTGAGATATTTTTCCTTGTTGCATAGATTTTTGAAACTGCTTTTCTATACCTTGTTGACATATTTCCGCACGTTTTGGATCAACTTCAACGCATACAACAGTAAAGCCTCGATTTAAAAAAGCCATGGCAATACCAGAGCCCATTAGGCCTCCTCCAATGACACCCACTTTTTGAATGTCTAATGCTTCTTTGGGATTTAAACCAGGCACGACCGATGCCAAACGCTCAGAGAAAAATGCATAACGCATACCTTGAGAATCATCACCACTGATTAAATCCATAAACTGTTGCATTTCAAAAGCCAAACCTTTATCAAGAGGCAATGTTGCAGCAGCTTCTAGGCAATCCAACAAACGTAAGGGTGCTTTAAAACCATGATATTTATCCAAAAATTCGGATTTCTTCTGCTTGAAATAATCTATACTTGGCATTTTAGGATTGTCTCTTTCTATGGGCATAGAAAGTTGATAATTGGAATCATTGAGTATATTTCTTGCAAAATCAAGACAAGATTTTTCTAAATCATCTGAACTGATGGCATCAATCAAACCAATCTCCAAAGCTTCTTGTGCAGAAACTGGATTTGAAGAAATGATCATATCCAATGCTTTTTCAATCCCAACCAAACGTGGCAAACTCATTGTCCCTGTACCACCTGGGATCAAACCCAATTTGACTTCAGGAAGTCCAAGTCGAGATTTTGGTGTGGCAATACGGTGATGGGCCAACATACAAAACTCCAATCCTCCACCAAGGGCATATTGATCAATTCCCATAATCACTGGTTTATTTAATTTTTTAATCGCACGATAAAAATCAAGAAAGAACTTACCTTTCATCGGTCCAGAAAATTCCTTAATATCAGCACCAGCACTAAAGGGCAGGCCTCTTGTAGTGAATATAACTGCCTGAATTTCAGAATTAGCTGCACACGATGTCAGCAGTTCATAAATGTCATTTCTAATTGATTCTGACAATGCGTTCACAGGAGGGTTAACCAAATAAATCACTGCGATTTTTTCAATGATTTTCATCTCACATTTTACAAGCTTTTCCATATAGTCCTCAACAATTTTAACAAAAAAAAAATATAGACCACTTTTTAAAACCCCGCCCATTTTTTTTGCGATTATTTTCCATATGACAGAACACAGTTTAAAATCCATTGAAACAAGATAATATGCTATTCCAAACAATGATCAAACAACACAAAAGGGAATGTATTGAGATTGCAACACATCTAAGATACTGCTATCTTTATTATCATCCAATAAAAAACCACCATATGAAAACAGCACAAATCGTCATCATATTTGATTGGGATGACACCCTTCTAGATGCAGGAAACATTCTCAGTAGTACACAAGAACAAGCACTAAAAGACATTTTGAAAGAAACAGAAAAGTATCCGTTCACAACATCGTGGAAAGCACCATCAAAACAGGAGTTATATCAAAACGCCGGACATCGATTTAAAGAAAAGATCCTACCCATTGTCATCCCAGATTATGATGAGATAAACCCACTACATAAACATTGGGCAGACGATGTATTTAACCGATTCAAACAATACTATTTACAAACCCCAAAAACACTGTTCCCTGGAATAAAAGATATGCTAACCCACTTGAAACAAGAGGGTTTCATACTAGCCATTGCCACAAACAAATCCAAAGACTTATTATATGCAGAACTCAAATGCTCAAAACTATATGATTTCTTTGAGGTTATCATGACAGGAGATGATCCAAAAATAGATAAAAAAGTCAAACCTCACCCAGAAATGATCAATTTGATACAAGAAAAATTTAGCCCACAGACACAATTTTGTATGGTTGGAGATAGACCTTTTGATATGCAAGCTGCAAAATCAAGTATGCGCTCATCACAAACAGCACGCATTGGCATTGAATCACATAAAGACTGTGAACTAGACGCACATCAAATACTAAGCTCTGCTGTAGAAATCACCCCAAATATGATTAAAAACCTATTACATCAACCCAAACACTCACCACAATAATCACCAACACAGAAAAGACTGACATATTGACAAGACAGACTCTGTGTGTTATTATAACACAAAAATAGAGAAAAATATGAGATCTAACAGAGAACACATAAGCATTACTGGAGACCAATCACTTAGCAAAAAAGCTAACGAGGCAATGTTTGCAAAAGGAAACCCTGAAGCAGACTGGAGGAGAGGAGTCATCTCAAGCAAAGATACAGCGCTCAGTTATCATGAATGGAGAGACGTATTTGATAAGCTAGAAATTAAACCAATAACCAGTGTCCTCCTTAGGGGACAGATACAAAGAGTAGAAAATCTAGAAAAAGCAGAAGAAAGCACGTCATGTGAATTTGTGCTAGAAGAAGTACAGATATCTCAACCAAATGAAGAATACAATCACCAAGTCACAATGGAAATACCAGGAGAAATCGAAAAAGATGAAGTAGACAGTGGATTTATCATATTACCTTCAAAAGGGAGAACAACCAACCTTGATAGTAGCCGCTGCATGGGAATTTTTTCAAAACCAGAACAAAGTAGACAAGCAGCAGCAGAAAAAGACAAAGTTCAATTAGATTGGAAAGGCTATCTAAAGTCAATACTGCCTGATGACAAAAGTAAAGACATACGTCAATCACTGGAATCCATGGCAGGACAGTCAATATTCAATAATTTCATCTATCACCTAGTGAGTAAATACGAAAAAGATTCCAAAACATATCCGTTCAAACCTCACATCCAAATGGTGATCAAAAATGAGTCCGGTTCTGCAGGAATAGAATGTATGTTTTTCGCTTTTGCAGAGAATGTTATAAGTGAAGATCACCAATTTAGAGTTAGAGACGAAAATGATCAACACAACATAATGGGTATGGATACGTTTGAAGAATACCAGCAAGAATTAGACAAAAAAATGAGAACATTGAGTAATCATCAAAAAATAGACAAAATCTTAGCAGAAATCCACACAGAGAAAGACCACCATCAAGAACCCACGCAAATTTTTCTACTAGATACAGAAGACAGCGATGAGGACGAACAAGAAAAGGACGAAAAAGGGCTTTTCAGCAGATGCACGATATGTTGAGCTCCGAATTCGTCATCACATCAAAAAACGTTTCATTTTATTTTTTCTTCAAATCTGGCACACAAAAAGCTTTTACATCTTGATCATCAGTGATCTTTGAAACATTCCCCGAACAAATAGATTGAACTTCAGAATCTGTCAAACGCTCCCATAACAAAGTGGTAGAAAAAATACCATATCGAACCTTCACCGCCAAAGAATTTTGTTCTCGTAATGCCAAGTCAGCACTGAATAACTGTCCAGTCTTAACACGAACAACTTTACCATTAACCCAAGAAGTTTCACTCTTCTTATTAAAACCCCATACCGAATAACTACCAACAATCGCTTGTTTTTTATTGAGTCCAAAACGGCCATCCGCAGTTTTTGAACTACATTTACGACAAATCTTACTGGGCAATGGCGCATCTGTCTCATAAAAGCCAACAATCACTCGTCCAACCATCTGCCCATCCTCGTCAACACTCAAATGAATGACTGAAGAAGGTAAATTGGTATCATCTTTACGCGTCAACCAGTAACCAGCAACAGGGGAGTTTTGAGTTCGATCCTCTGCAACAGGCATGGATCCTAAAAACACCGTAAACAAAAACAATAAAAAATCCAAACGCACTAAAAAAATCCACAAAACCGACATAAATCATGACACAAAAGAAAAAAAACAGCAAGTTAAAAATACTTTCTAACAACAAAATTTCAATCACTTTAAGCTGGAGGAATAAAAAAAAATTCTTTATATTATGAACAGACAAAACAGTTTTTAAGATTATGAAAGACCCAATAGCAAAAAAGAAAAACTTAGCACTGGCATATCAAATATGTGCCATGTTAGAACTGGATGACCATACCTACACCCATCTGACTTGTAAAGCAGACGCAGAGACATTTTTCATACAGCAGTTTGGACTAAAATTTCAAGAAGTCAACGAACACAACCTCATAAAAGTCTCCAACTCTGGCGAACTCATTGAAGGCACTGAAAAAATAATCAACCCCACAGGCTATCAAATACACGGCATTGTATACAAGTACCGACCAGATATTCAGGCCATATTTCACTTACACACACCCCATATGGTTGCTGTATCAAACTTAAAAGATGGACTTTTGCCATTGAGCCAATGGTCATTACATTTTTACAACAACATCGCCTACCATTCATATGACTCACTGATCACTGAAAACGACCAAGGCAAAAAACTGGTTGCCGATCTTGGGCATAAAAACATCATGCTCATGCGAAACCACGGTGCTCTCATCACAGGAAAAACCATACATGAAGCCATGTTTTACACCCATCACCTTGAGCTTGCATGTAAAACTCAATGCCTCACATTGGCCATGCAAAAAGAAACCATAGCCCCAAACAAAGACACTTGTGAAAAATCAGTTAAAACGCTCTTAAACTTTGAAAAAGACCTTGGAATACGTGACTGGCATGCGTGGGTTAGACAACTCAAAAAGGAAACTGAAATATGAGAAAAAAACCATATTTTTGACAATCATACCCCAATCAATTCAGTATTCACATAAGTGAACAGCCAGGCCCTCCCCCTGAAAACGCACAAGGGGGTCTAAGCGCCATAAACAAGGACGGACTTATCTCATCCAAATACGATCGCACAGCCGCTGTCGCATCCTTAACTGCTGGCTTAGGCGTATCTTCAACCGAAAGAAGTGCAGCTTCCTGACCTTTTCTAGCAACAATACAGTTAAAATAGCCATCATAATGTAAACGCATAACCCAGCTTAAAATCTCAGGAGTCATCGTATCAGAAAGCACCACAAAAACTCGATCACGATGATCAATACAGTACTGAGATGAAATCAATTTAGAAATGTCTGTTACTGACTCACCCGGCACGAGTAACTGAACTTTATCACCATTTAAAAACCTTTGCATCAACCGATTATATTCACTGTGAACAACAGTCTTTCCTTCGGCATCAGGTATCATTTCTTTCCAAAAATGAAAAATCTTAGGTTCCGAAAATACGGGAGAAAGATGGCCGTCTATTTGGCTCACACAACTCGCTGTAACTGGATCTATATTTGATTCCTTATCCAGTGCTTTAGTATGAAAATCTGTCTCTTCTAAAATGCCATCTTCTTTAGAAGACTCTTTAAATTTCCCAGTTCGAGGACCATTACACAAAGAAATATGACTGGCATCAAAAATCGTAGGATTTTCACGCAACACTGTCACAACTTTCTGAGCATAAGAAGTCGGGTCCAGTAGTAGCCAATCACAAGCAAGATTACCTGCTGATGTATTCGATTTTGGCGCATCTCCACTCAGCATCCATATCAACTCTTCTTCTTTATGTTTGCTTCCTGTTTCTTGACTTGGCTTCAATGGTTCTCCGGTTGGAACACCAGGCAATGTTTTAAACCGCATCCCTTTTTCAATCATCGTATTTCGATTATCATCAGTCAAAGCATGCTCAGGCACATACCAAGTATCAACTGGCAACGACTGCCATCCGTCCACCAATTGATGCCCTACCCAAATCACCTCAAGATTGGTCAATCTTTCTTCTTCACTGTCCCTCTGATAAATAGATTCAGACAAGGCTTTTGCACCTCGCTGTCCAACAAAAACCATCTTATATTGATGCTGTGGATTGATCTGAACCAGTTTCAATTTTTCATGCAAATAACCATATTCTAAAATATCAGACTCAGCAGGTTGATACTTCTCCTGATAGGCAGCATAAACCACATTCAAACTCAAAGCATCACCACCACCAGATAAATGAAGGCCAACATCACCACCATCAAAAAAAGCAAATAAATAACCAAGCAATTATTCTTCCAAGTTAATTCTTAGCTATAAGATGACATAATATGAAAGAAAATGCCACTAAATCAAATTAGAAACAACCTTTCAAACGATTCATCTGTCTAGAGAAAGTTTCTGAATAACACCCCAACGCCCAAAAACTAATCGCCAAGATTAAGAAAAACACTGCCTTTGGAAGAAGATGATAACAATAAGAGAAATATTGTGTATACAAATTAATCAATAGGAAAGAACATCCAAATCCTCGTGTAATTGCATGGTCATACTTCAAACCATGCCATAAAGCAACCAACGCTGCAAACGCAAAAACCAAAGACCAAAACAACCGTCCCATATCAAACCCAAAAAATGACAACACACTTGAAGATAAAGACAATACCCACAAAGAAATAAATAAGTATACAAGTCCTAAAACTGCTGTAGAAAGATAAAAACGCGCAAAGAAAGTATTATCCCTAAAAAATACAGCGGCAGTAGTCAAAACAACACCATATAAACATGTAACCAATGGAAGACTCAATGATAGAACATAAAGACCATTGATATAAGCAGTTTCGTGTCCAAGCCATGACCCCATAGACAACAAAGAAAACACCCAAACAAGACGGGAACCCGTACAAAATGCAATCACAGCATACAGAAAAAAAGACACCAATAAAAAATTATAAAAAACCATATGGGGAACGCCCAATGCATGAAATAAAAAAACCAACGAAGAACTGGTAAAAAAGACACCTAAAAAATGGGATGCCTCCGACATATAAGTATTCTCAGGATATCGAGAAGAAGAGAACACTCCAGCGGCAAAAAATACAACTGCAAGAAGACCGAAGAAAAGAGCTGTCCCCCCCGCTTCCATCCAGTACATAAATTTCTGCACAAAATGAAATCCAAGAAAATTGACAACAGCAATGATAAAACAAATGGACGCAACCCAAAATGCATATTTAGAGCATCTATCCCAGTCAAAACGGATCACATTGATTGACTGACTAAGCTCTTTTGCAGCATCCTTCGATAAATATTTTTGTTTTTTCCAAAAAGATAAGGTGTAATCAACAACTTCCTTTTGCCTAGGTGTTAAATCCAATTTAGGTGATTTTCCCATAACAAATTTCCATAATAAAACTGGTATATAGACATCAAATAATAAAATGTCAATTTTTTTATTATGTTTTAGTTAATTGATTCAAAGTGATGGGACAAAAGAATGTCTAATTGATTTTACCAAGACAAGATGCATCCATTCTATACACAAACTAAACTCAATACCCGAAGCTCATTTGAACTGGAACCAACCATGCACAATACCGTTGATGCGCAATTAAAAATTCATTACTGAATCTAAATCAGACCACAAACTGGCAAGCATGAGTCTAGATTATTTTTAATACCAAAGACACACGTCAAAAAATCAAGAACACCGCATAGAAAAACTACTATTCCCTATCAGATAGTCAGTTAATCTCATATAAAATTCAGAGGACCCACAAAGATTAGATTCATTTTTTAGTACTAACAAAAGCCGTACAATCCTTACCTCTAAATGGAATACCCGTCAACAGCAAAGCTACAGCAAGTAACACCATTTTAATCCCTGATGAATACAAAGCAAACAAGGAAAACACCAATGCACCAAACCCAATAAAACGGCCCGTGACACTCTCAGGACAACAAATCACAAAATAAGCACAACAGCACACCAAGTAAATCAGCAAAATAATGGTCACAGCAATTTCCACAATCACGTTAAATTGTGACAACATATTTTCCTGTAAAGTCAACAATATACAAACAAAAGTACACGCTGAAGAAATCAAAATTCCTGATACAGGCGTACCTATAGAATCTTTTTTAGCAAACACATTGAGAAACAAACCTTGATCTGCAGCACCCTGAGCAATCCTTGCCACAACCATAGTCCAACCATTGAGTGAACCAATACAACTGATCACTGCACACCCCGAAACAAATACCCCCCAATGACCACCAAAAACTGTATTTGCCAAATCAGCGTAGGGCGCCTGCGATTGCATCAAAGTTTGATTGCCCAAAACACCAATTGCGGCACTAGATCCTAAGATATACACCAAAGCAGCCAGTGAAGTCCCAAGAATGGTAGCCATCCCTATTGTTCTTGCAGGGTTTTCAACATCTTTCGATGGCACAGTTGCAGACTCAACACCAATAAACGCCCATAAAGTCAAAAAGACAGTACCTTGTAATGCGCCGAGATAAGAGCCTGAATACGAGCTCTCAATCAAAGGATAAAACCGTGAAAAGTCCAAATAAAAGACGGCCACCATAGGAATGGCAATGATTGGAATCAACTTTAAAACCGTAATACCAAGCTCAAAACGCGCAGCTGTTTGAACGCCATAGCAATTGATCAAAGTAATCATCACCCAAAGACCGGTCTGTAATAATAGCATTTCAAATGTAGACAAAGGTCCAGTGATTTTAACCAAGTAGCTCATTGCTGCAACAAGCAATGCTGTGTTGCTAGACCAAGTCAGTATCCAATATCCCCATGCTGTAAAAAAAGCTGCGTCATTACCAAAAGCTGCTTGCACAAAAGTATGAGGACCTCCATTACAAGAGTGAATCTTCTCACTCAATGAAGCATACACCAAAGCCAAAAGAATGGCTCCAAGTGAAGTAATAAGCCAACCCAAAAGACTTATAGTTCCATAAGAAGCCAGCAGTGCTGGTAGCATAAACACACCTGAGCCCACTAAATTACCAGTGACCAATGACGTAGTTTGCCATAATCCTATTTTTCCCGATCCTGTATCCATATCAATTCTCCAAATCTAAATTAAATTCAATAAAAAAATCACCATTCGCATTTTTATTATTATGGGAAGGCAAAAACAAATGATAAAAATTCACCTTCCCCGCATCTTTCGGCAAGGAAGCTTATTAAAAAACTTAATATCATCTAAAAGATTCACAAAAATCCATTTTTCAATTTCAAAAAACACTATATATAAATTCAAACCATCAGGCAAGCAAAACAAAAAAATATACGCAAAAAAATCAAAATAACAGTATTTTACAAAAAATAGACTACAATCCAAACGGACAATAAAAATCATATTAAAGCAGGTAAAAAGCAAAAAGTTCTGATCTCTGAAAGATCACAAAAAGTTCAGAGGATATAAAAAACCTACTGATACATAAAAAATGTAGTAATATACAGTGCCTCATAAAGACCTCATTTGACCTAACCACAAAAAAAATACAGAACTCCATTAAAAAAGAGGGATTCACCTCAAAACTATGTATCCCAATAGAACACGCCTACTGGAACAAACATTCGAAGAACTCAAAAGAATGCTTCTATCAATTGTGGGTAAAACAATCCAGTTCCCTCAACCAGGACAAATCAATGTATCACTAAATCAAGATCAGACAATACAAGTGCCAGTATTTAATATCCAAATAAAAACTTTTCAGACAGAGAAAAAGAGAGTTTGGACACTCAAGCTTGCAGAAAAAATCAATTTGCTCTTTTTTCTTTTTATTGTGCGATATATAATCAAAAAGCAATTTTAACACAAACACCTATGCCAGCACTCCGATACTTATTTCTTGACCAAATGTCACAGTCGATATCTTGTTTAAAAGACATAAACAAAGAAACAGATACAATACTGATCGCCGAAACAAAAGAGGCCTTCACGCATGTCAAACACCATAAAAAGAAGATTGCTTTTTGGATCTCCGTAATGAGACATTTCTCTTTGGAGTTACAAAAACAAAAATACAAAATAAAGTACCTAAAAATAGACGATCCAGACAATGAGAACACTCTAGAAAATATACTGATGAAAGAGAGCCAGAAAGCACAAGCCAAAACGATCATAATGACTGAGCCCAGTGATTATGCACAGCATCAAAGAATGATAAAACTCAAGGCATCATCAGCAATACCGATAGAAATTAGGGAAGATGATCGCTTCCTATCTAACCGCATGTTCTTTGCCGAATGGGCCAAAGATAAAAAGCAGCTACGAATGGAGTTTTTCTATAGGGAAATGCGGAAAAAGTACGACATCCTCATGCAAGGAAAAAAACCAGAAGGAGGCAAATGGAACTATGATAGCGACAATAGGAAACCTCCAACCAAGGGATTAGATATCCCAGCGCCCTACATAGAAAGCATCGACAAAGTCACGCAAGAGGCCCTTGACGTTGTCAAAAAAAACTTCAATAACCATTTTGGAGATCTAGAGCCTTTCTTTTTTGCTGTGACTCGTGATCAGGCCTTACAAGTCCTACATCAATTCATCGAAGAAAGACTGTTCAATTTTGGGACCTATCAAGATGCAATGATTGAAGGTGAGCCTTGGATGTACCATAGTCACATTAGCTTTTATCTCAATTGTGGACTGTTACTGCCCCTTGAGTGCATCAAAGCCGCAGAGAGCGCTTACAAAAATAAAAAGGCCCCATTAAATGCAGTAGAGGGTTTTATCAGACAAATATTGGGTTGGCGAGAATTCATCAGGGGCATTTACCAGTACAAAATGCCATCATACGAAGATGAGAACTTTTTAGATGCAAGCACATCACTACCAGAGTTCTACTGGACAGGCAAGACAAAGATGAACTGTTTGAAGCAATGCGTTAGCGAAACCAAACAAAATGCATACGCCCATCACATCCAGCGACTGATGGTCCTAGGAAATTTTGCATTATTATCCGGACTGAATCCCAGCGATGTCAACGAATGGTATCACATTGTTTATGCTGATGCTTATCAATGGGTAGAGTTGCCCAATGTTACAGGAATGATTCTTTTTGCTGATGGTGGTGTTTTAGGCTCAAAACCCTATGCTGCAAGCGGAGCATACATTAATAAAATGTCAAACTACTGCAAAAACTGTACATACAAAGTCAATGAAAAAACAGGAGAAGGAGCATGTCCCTTCAATTATCTATACTGGGATTTTCTTAACAGAAACCATGACAAACTTAGAACCAATCAACGACTGGCAATGATCTACAAAGTGCTTGAAAAAATGGATCCGGAAAAAAAGAAACAAATAATAGAAAACAGCAAAACTTTTCTAAATAGACTAACCAAAAACGAGCTCATATAATGTCCAACTCAATTCATCAAAAGCGAAAAACATCACACTTACCCAGATATGGCACCATCACCATAGACATTGGTTCTCCTAAACTTGGAAATCTTGGCTGGCACCTATACGAACCTGTAGATGACTCATATCAAGAGTATTCAGGAAAAAAACTGGACGACCTAATTGACCTGGTCACTATAAAATCAAAAAATCATGGATTCATACTAGGACTAGAGGCCCCCTTGTTCATTCCAGTTAGAAAAAACTTATATCATGCGACCAAAGCACGATATGGGGAGAGCCCAAGGCCATGGTCTGCTGGCGCAGGCGCTCAAGTATTGGCCATAAATTTGCCCATCATGACATATCTTTTTGAAAAATTACATCACAAGAAACCAACTATTCAATTTTGTATATCGCCAAAAGAATTTCAATCTAAACCTCAACAAATACTGATTTTTGAGGCTCTAGTCAGTGGTAAAGACAAAGGAACATCTCACATTGACGATGCAAAAATCATGAATGATTACTGTAAAAAATTCAGCCAATCAAATACTTTGCCACCAACCATTTTGAAACCAGAGCCTGAAATCAACTATATGAACTTAGCAGTATGTGCCTTACTGTATTGCGAAAAACATAATTATTTAAATGATATCAATACGCCCTCTCCCATATATAAACCACAAACAAGCAAAGAACAGTAATGAAGAAAAGTCATCTACCAGAAAAACTGTGTCCTATTTGTAACCGAACTTTCAAATGGAGAAAAAAATGGAAAAAAGTATGGGATCAAGTAAAGTACTGCTCTGAAAAATGTAGACGGACAAAAAATCAACTCAAGAACAAAAAATGAGACCAATAGACAAAATATGGATGTGCGTGATAAAATAAAGACTTTAAAACCCTGATCACAATGAACAATCTAAAAAAAACAGTCCAAGTACTGACCACTGGAGGAATCTTACCCTTTTTATTGCTCGCCGTTTTCAGTATTCTTCTCAAAGAACACGCCGTGAGCTTTCAGCGTGCATTTTCCATCTACTCTACTGCAATTGTATGCTTTGTTGCAGGTAGCCAATGGGGATTGTTACTCAAAAAGACAAACCTATCTTTTATGATCACACAAACAAACTTTATTACACTCATCTCTATCTGCGGTCTATTTATAAATCCACTGGGATCCAATATCATCAATATTGCCTGCTTCCTTTGGCTATTGTATCTTGAGCGTTTACTGTTTCTCAACCAGATCATAGCGCCCTGGTACTTCAATTTGAGAAAAAACACCACCATCACTGTTGTCCTCATCATTTCTGCTAAAATCTTACAAGGACTGACCTAATGGACATTGGAATTATATGGTTTAAAAAAGATCTGAGGATACAGGATCACGCACCGCTGCACTTTGCATCTCAATCAAACCTAAACCTCATCCCGCTATATATTGTTGAAACTGACTATTGGACACAACCATACGCATCTAAAAGACAGTGGCATTTCATTCACGATAGTCTATTAGAACTCAACCTGGCACTAAAAAACCTAGGACAACCCTTAATCATTAAAGTAAGAAAAAATGCGAAAGATGCGATACAAGAAATACATAAACAAACACCAATACAAAAAATATTCGCACATGAAGAAACAGGCAACCATTGGACTTACCAAAGAGATTTAGAAGTTCAGCACTTCTGCAAAGCACAAAAAATTCAATTCTTAGAATATCCAACCAACGGAATCGTGAGAAAACTAAAAAACAGAGACCACTGGCAAAAAATACGACAATCTCGATTGGCAACACCACTGGTTGAGACACCTAAAAAAATAAAGCCAGTATCAAATCAAAAATCAGATACAATCCCTGATAAAAACAGTCCCTATTTCAAAGATTCCTACATGACCAATGTTCAAAAAGGAGGAAGAATAGAAGCAGAAAGAATATTAAATAGCTTTCTGGGATTCAGAGCAAAAGAATATCTATACCACATATCTAAACCTCAAAAATCTGAAACCCATTGCTCAAGATTATCACCATTTTTAGCCAATGGCGTGATCTCTCTCAAAGAGGTTTTAACAAAAACAAGCCGTCATTTAGAGAACCTAGACCCAGAAAATAAAAAAGTTGTCGCGAGAAGTCTTGCAGCATTTAAATCCAGACTTTCCTGGAGAGATCATTTTATACAAAAGCTGGAAGATCAACCTGAAATAGAATATCGATGCATGCACCCCTATTTTGAAAAAATGCGCCCAAAAGAAATTGATGAAAAAAAACTTGAAGCATGGAAAAATGGCATGACAGGATATCCTTTAATTGATGCCTGCATGCGATCTCTCAATTCACAAGGATGGGTAACATTTAGAATGAGGGCCATGCTAGTGAGTTTTGCAAGCTATCATTTGTGGCTTGACTGGAGGGTAACAGGAAAACATCTGGCAGCCATGTTCACGGACTACGAGCCAGGCATACACTACAGTCAACTTCAAATGCAATCGGGCACAACAGGAATCAATGCAATCAGAATGTATAACCCCATTAAACAATCCCAAGAGCACGATCCTGATGGCAAGTTCATCAAGAAATGGGTTAAAGAACTAGAAAATATACCGACTGAGTATATTCACACGCCATGGTTATTGCCACCATTACTACAACAAGAATTGGCATTTACCTTGGATAAACATTATCCAAAACCGATAGTAGATCATGAAACTGCAATTAAACATGCCCGATCAAAAATATCAGAAATCAGAAAGCAATTCGACTTCAGCAACACTGCTCATTCAGTATTCAAAAAACTGGGAAGTAGAAAAACAGCAGCTGGAAGAAAAAAAGCAAAACAAACAAATAAGAAAGACAAAAACCAACTGTCTCTCGATTTCGACGAAGACTGACCCAAACCATCTCATCATGTATTATGATTGACAACATCTTTGAATCATACACTTTGACAAAAAACAGCGGATAAATATACTCTGCAAGATTTCTTAGATCAAATAATCAAGCAGGCTATGTTCTTTGCTAAGAATATAGCCTGCTTGAAAACATATTCATAATTATGAAACCGCGACAACTTCTTCAGTTTCTCTCTTGGATTTTTTATCACTCTTCACATGAGGTTTAATATAAATAGGAGCACCTTTTTTGACATTACGCTTTGAAGAAGCCCCCCTTCTCTCACCATCTTTAAATCCGCTATCACTTCGTTTTTTTTGTGAAAAACCGCCATGATTTTTTTTCTTTAGTGAATCCGAATTTCTAAATGGTCTCTCATTTGAATTGCCACTATTAAATGTACCGTCTTTATTGCCTTTGTCATGTTTTTTAAAACTCAAGTACCTAGAGCCCTCTTTCCTATTCCCATTCTGAAATCTATCGTCACCCCCTTCTGAGAATGAATTGCCATTTCGTGATGAACGATCAAAACTATTACCGGATTGTAACTTACCCCCTCCATTACCCGCTCTAGATTTTTTTGAAAAACCTTGCTTACTGGAGTTGTCAAATCTAGATGCTCTATCAGCATTATTTCCGCCTTGACGGCGCCTACCCTCTCCTCTCTTTGCATAATCTTTCTTATTAAACTGATCATCCCCTGAAAAACGCTGATTTGTTGAATTACCAGTTTCAGAGATTCTATTTCCAATTTGATCATCGACTCGAAGAAAGTCCTTCTTACCCACATTTCTATTTCTTGACGATCTATCCGATACATCCCTTTTGTGATCTTTAAACCTTGAAGACTTAGATGATGGCTGCTGTGCCCCCATTCCACCAAAACGAGTTTGAGCTGAAGGCTTTCTAGAGCGAGAATTAGACTGTGAGCGTTTTTGATTCTTGCTTCCAGAAGGCTTTGCATTTGGGTTTAATAAAATGCTAATTGCTTGCCATCTCTTCCTATCCACAGGGGAAACAAGATTCATAGCAAAACCTGATGCACCATTTCTACCTGTCCTTCCAATTCTATGAATATAATCTTCTGGACATTGAGGCAAATCAAAATTAACAACGTGCTCAATATGAGGAATATCCAAACCACGAGCCGCGACATCTGTAGCAACAAGCACTCTGAACTTTTCTTTACGAAAAGACTCAATTACCTTAGTACGACGACTTTGTCTCAAATCTCCATGTATGGCATCACTTCTATGACCCTCTTTAGTCAGCCTTTTAGCCATTCTTTCAGTTGAAAATTTGGTTTTCATAAATATAATGACACTACCCTGACGCTTCTCAAGTGATTCAAGCAACTTATCATATTTGTCCTTTTCTGCAATCATTACTGTATCTTGGGTAATTTCCTTAGCAGGCATAAACGTTTGATCCATAGTAACGTTAACAGGGTCTCGCAGATATCGATTGGATATTCTCTTAATTTCTTCAGGAAAAGTTGCTGAAAACATCAAAGTTTGTCTCGAATCACACGCCTGCTCAAGAATGGCATCTATTTGCACACTAAAGCCCATATCCAACATACGATCAGTTTCATCAAGCACTACAAAATCACACCGCTTTAAATCTAAACTGCCTCGTCTTAGGTGATCATTGATACGACCTGGAGTCCCCACTATGACTTTTGGTGAAACTTTGAGCTGCTTCAGTTGCTTAAACATTGAATCACCACCAATTAAAAGGGCAACCTTCAAAAAAAGCCCTTCTTTGAGCAGCGCTTGAATTTGAGTCATGACTTGCTGAGCAAGCTCTCGAGTTGGGGTAATCACCAATGCTTTGCTGACTTTATTATCAGCCTTCAGTAAATGCGTTAACATCGGCAACAAAAATGCAAGTGTTTTACCACTCCCCGTTTGTGCAGATCCAACAACATCCTTGCCCTCTAAGGCAACAGGTATCGCCTTACCCTGTATCGGGGTCGGCTGGACTAATTTAAGTTTATCTAACCCGTTTTTGAGGACAACAGGCATGTCCATAGATTCAAAAGTCATAATTTTACAATCCTAAATATTTAATTTACTAATTAAAACATTGCAAACACTTTAAGAAATCTAGTAACACCCCAAGTGTCTTTAATATTATTCTTCTGGTTGAGAGTCAATCAATGACAAATTCACCGCTGAAGCACGTCCGTCTTTGGTGAAAAGCTCAAAACTGATCTTTTGGTCTTCTTTCAGGTATTTCAACCCAGCCTCTTCCAATGCTGACATGTGTACAAACACGTCATCTGAACCATCGTCAGGGGCAATAAAGCCAAATCTTTTCTTTGTGTTAAACCATTTTACTATTCCAGTTGCCATAATCGCTCCAATAATTAATAACAAGCTTCGTTAAAACAAAGCCTCTGTTCATTTCTTAACCACACCGCAACTTCAGAACATCCACAAACAACGCAACTAAAAAGATCAACTCATGAATTATACCTGATAACAACCAAAAGTCAAGAAAAACAACCGCAAAACTTTTTGGCATACATTATTTACCACAAAGCACCCTGCACAAATATCAGCAAAGCCACATATCAGAAATATGATATCTATTATCATCTTTGTATCAGTTTTCTAACAATGCTAAAATAAAATACCTATCCAAATTCAAGCAAACATATGACCACATCCAATTGCAAATGGCACCATGAAACCAAACTACTAACAGACTACCACAATACTGAATGGGGCTACCCTTGCACCAATGACCAAGAGTTATTTCAAAAAATATCACTAGAGACCATGCAAGCAGGATTAAGTTGGCGAACCATTTTAGAAAAAAAACATGATATCTGCCAATGCTTTAAAAACTTCAACCTTAAAGAAGTGGCTTCTTTCAATACAGACACCATAGAAAAAATACTATCAAACCCCAAAGTCATCCGCAACCGAAAAAAAATACATGCCATTATCCACAATGCCAACATCGCCATACAAATACAAAAACAACATGGATCATTTAGCCAGTTCATTTGGAACCATAAGCCAAAAAAACAAAACACACCCTTCTCCTCTCCTCCCAAAGAAGCCATACAGCTCACACGATCACTCAAACAATACGAATGGAAGTTCATAGGAGAAACAACTTGCTATGCCTTCATGCAAGCTGCTGGAATCATCAACGACCATGACCTCACATGCCCAATACGTACAACCATTGAACAAAAACTAAAAAACCTTTTATTAACACCAAATAAACGCATTCCACCTGAAGATAAAAACCAACATGACTCAAGAGACAAGAACCGACCTAAACCAATCCAAAACTAACATCATGGCAAAAGAACCCCAAACAGTTTACGAACTCCTGAATACAATCGATAGCCCCATCGACAGCATATATTTGCACGCATTTTACAAAAATCCATACTAGATCTCTGCTTTACAATCTCGTAATATTCACGATCCAATCTCAGGTAATATTCATATGTAATCCCTTCAGAAGCTGGATCTATATTATAAATAGACATCAATTCCCCATCTACCATATTCAAAAATCAGCCATCATTATTAGTAAAATTTTTATCAATAGATGTATTTTCAATATTATTATTCACCAAATGAATTTTGACATCATATTCCGATTTGAGCTTTTTGTGATCATTTCATCAATTTGTGACCATGTATACTTAACAGATCTTCTAGAAATACCAATCAACATTACTGACAACTCTCAAAAGACTTTTTTCACCAAATAAAATCAACACCACATCTAATCAAATTTTAATAGGTCATCCATTGGAAAAACACAATCAACATAATCAAGAAAAACAACAGCATATCAAGAAAGTTAATGCTTAAATTTGAGTTTGCCCACGCTCCTACCTGTGTAAAAAATGGAGACACTAAAACCGAGAAGAATATCATAGGTAAATAGATATTTGCATATATGACAGGGTATTGGGTATATGTATCGGGAAAAAATATCGTAACTATCAAACTACAAAAGGAAAGCAACAAAGAGTAAAAACTTGAAATAGAAACAGCAGCATGCTTATCCCCATAAATCGAAAGCATTAAAGGAAACATAACGAGACCTCCCCCTATCCCACACAATACACAAATAACACCAACGGGGATGAGCAGCATTGGATAATAACACCTTTGAAAAACCATCCCCTGAAATAAGGAACTAGAGGCCATTACACGGCTCAAAATTCTTAAAATGATTACAAAAAGTAAAAAACATGGAAACAAAACATGCAAAAAGTCATCGCTTGCCATCTTAGCTACAAAAGACCCAATAACACCAGCAACTAAACTTGAAACCATTATCCAAGGCAAATCAGGTCGCAGCTTTGATAAAATCGGTATTCTTCTATATGAGGATACGCCGTTGACAATACAAATATTACACAAGGACGTTGTCGTAGCAACCGCCATTGTGTTGGGGATAGAATCATAAAAATACATGAACATAAAATTTAAAACTGGAACAACAAAAAAACCTCCTCCGATCCCAAAAACGCCCGACACAACACCACAAAGGGCGCAAACAGTGAGAAGCAAAGACAGCCACAATATTGTTTCAAAAACCATTTCATTTCCAACAAATTTTAATCCTCATTTTACATTAAAAAGTTCTAACCACGCAATAGTAACACAAAAAATAAAAATCAACTCGATCGAAAACTAAAAAATAATAGCCACTTGAATAACTTTAGGACTTTGCAACATTTGGACTTTTTACATCTGAATCACAATAGGTATCACCCCAGTCTTCATACCCTCTACTGAAACAAGTCTTCTATATCGGAACAACTTTATCCAGAAGATCTTCTTACCTGTGATCATCGTAAGTCATGATATTTTAGGACAGAATGCAAAAAAAAACAGGCCTCACAAGACCACAAGAGAATCAAAATAATCTCGGATAAATTTCAAAACGGAATAGAAAAAAATAATGAAGAATTGCAAATACTCAGGAAACTCATAAAACAAGAAAACCCAAACAACAACCAGAAGAAAATTAAACTTCATGAACGGTACTTTACTTTCATTTTAATTCCTACTGATATCATCTGAATCATGTGTAGATTTAACTCGAAAACCATGACTTCATACAGATGGAACTTATTCAAAAAGACATCATCAATGTTGCATCACTCAATGAGCATGATTCATTTTGATACATCTCCATCAACAAAAACATCTCATATCATAATATTTCAACCAGAGTCACGGTAATCTTACAAGTTTCACTCATACTCTTTAATTGAATAATTATCAGAAAATATCATTTAAATAACACTAGAGTAGACATAGCACTACAAAACTAACTTTACATACAAATGCAATTATTGTTAGTATAATATTAATAACCATTAGGATAAACCCATTGACTACGCAAAAGAAACTAATTGTCATCGGAGGCGGTTTTGGAGGAATTGCATCTGCACTAAGAGCCAGAAAACTGGGCTATGATGTGACAATATTCGACAAAGCATCTAAGCTTGGCGGCAAAGCACAGGTCTACACACATGGAGAATTCAAACACGATGCAGGACCAACTGTCATCACTGCACCTTTTTTAATTGACGAGCTTTTTGAACTTTTCAATAAAAAAAGAGAAGATTATATACAATTTATTCGATTGACAACTTGGTACCAATTTCGATTTTCTGACAACACTTTGTTCAATTATGGAGGAAGCATCAACGACACACTTGAAGAAATCAACAAAATCTCACCCAATGATAAAAAAGGATATCTATCCCTCCTAGAAGCCTCAAAAAAAATTTACAACATTGGCTTTGAAAAACTTGCCACAAAACCATTTCACAAAATATCAACCTTGCTCAAATTCACACCCAGTATGATCAAACTCAAAAGCTATCAAAGCGTTTGGTCACTGGTTTGCTCACATCTGAAATCTGACAAGCTAAGACAAGCTTTCTCCATTCAACCCTTATTGGTTGGAGGAAACCCTTTTGACACCACAAGTATTTATAATCTAATTCATTTCCTAGAACGCAAAGACGGCATATACTTTGCAAAAGGCGGTACGGGAAACCTCATCAATGCGCTCACAAAGTTAATGGATGAACAACAAATCAAAATCAAGTTAAAACAAAACATCACTGCCATCAACTTAGACAGAAGAAGCAGACGGGTTATGGGCGTCACCACATCAGATAATGAATTTCACCCTTGCAATTATATCATCTCAAATACAGACCCTCATTATCTTTATAAACACCTGCTACCAAAAACAGCTATCAACCTCTCTGCAAAAATAAAAAATAGATTTACAAAAAAATCGATGGGACTTTTTATATTGTTTTTTGGAACAAAAAAGCAATACCCGAATATAAAACACCACACAATCTCACTGAGTCCGCGATATAAAACCTTACTAAAAGATATTTTCGATCATAAAATAGTACCAGATGATTTCTCATTGTATTTGCATAGACCAACCGCTACAGATGACTCATTTGCGCCAAAGGGATGCGATAGCTTTTATGCTTTGGTCCCCGTTGCAAACCTGCAGGGAGGCCAAAACTGGGATATACTCGGCCCTCAATTCCAAAAGAGGGTACTGGATAATTTAGAAAAAACACTGTTACCTGACCTGAACAAACACCTAGATCACGTCTTTTATAAAAGCCCAAAAGATTTCCAGCATGAACATCTAAATGTGGATGGTGAGGCTTTTTCCATAGCGCCCTTATTTTATCAATCGGCATGGTTTAGATATCACAATCAAGCTGAAGGCGTCAAAAATCTTTTTCTCGTTGGCGCAGGGACACATCCAGGAGCGGGTTTACCGGGCGTACTAAGCTCTGCCAAAGTCGCAATAAAACTTTTGTCAAAAGCAGAATCCCAAACCAGAGTAACCACATGAAAACACAGCCTTCAAAATATTTACTGCCCACATTAAAACGCCTAACTCCTGGCAATTATAAAATTAAAAAGCATGCAAAAAGTTTTTACCTAGCGCAACTTTTTCTGAAAAATAAAGATTGTGAAAAAATCAAGGATCTTTATGAACTTTGTCGACTGATTGACGACACTGCTGATAATCCAGATCTTTCAAATACACACGCACTAAAAAAACTACAACAGTTTGAATCTATTATACAAGAGAAATCAAAAAATAATATAATCTCAATCACCAATCACTTGAATGTAGAAACAGACACCCTGCTCAAACTCATCGAAGGCATGAAAAGCGATAGAGAACACAAACAACCAAAATGCATGAGAGAGCTCATCAAATATTGCTACCAAGCTGCTGGAACCGTTGGCCTGATGATGTGTGACGCAATGAAAATTCAAGAACAAAACGCAAAACACCACGCAATCTGTCTTGGCATTGCCATGCAAATAACCAACATAACAAGAGACATATGGGAAGATTCGATCAACCAAAGAGTCTACCTTCCAAAAAGTATAGTTGGCAATATAGAGCCTCAAGACATCATACAAAATAAAGTCAAAAGCGAAGTGATAAAAAACTCAGCCAAGCGTCTTCTAGAAACCGCTGAACTTTTCTATCAAGAAGGCAATAGAGGGCTAAGATATATCCCCAAAGAAAATAGATTTTCCATTTATTTGGCATCAGAACTGTACAGAAACATTGGACAAAAAATAACTCAAAACAACTATGCCTACGAGAATATCAGAGCGTCCTGCTCAACAACAGACAAACTCGTCATCATAATAAGATGTCTAAAAAATTATTACAAAAACCCCGAGTCACCATCAATAACAAAGTCAACTATAGAAGAGCATGCCTATGTGACCTTCAAAAACTCAATGGAATCTTTGGCATGAGAACCCATGACATCCTCATCATTGGTGGTGGCTGCTCAGGCCTAGCACTTGCTTACCATCTAAAAAAAAACAATACCGATCAAAAAATCATCATTCTCGAATCAAGAAAAGAATATACGCATGATAAAACATGGTGTTTCTGGGAAAAAAATGAAAATCTATGGACAAGTATGGCAACAAAACATTGGAGTCATTGGTCTTTTCACACAGACAGTGATCACCAGACCATCAAACACGAAAGTCAAATCTGGAAATACTATCATCTTCCAGCCATAAAATATTATAAGCACATGACACAAACCATTCGTACCAGCAATAACATCACGCTAAAAATGAACACACAAGTCACTAAAATCACAAAAGAAAAGACTTCACTTTTGGGCCCCAAAGGGACTACCTATCAACTACAGACAAATAACGACACCTATCGCGCTTTACATGTGATTGATACCCGACCTCAAAGAAGTGGAGAAAGCATACTTTTTCAGAGCTTTTATGGGTTCGAAATTGAAATCCAAGCATCTCAAAATGATGATTGTGTCGCCCTCATGCACAATATGAGAACAGATGACACAAGTTTCCGTTTTAACTATATACTGCCCTTGTCCAAAACACACATGCTTTTTGAACACACACGTTTTGCCGATAGCCCCATATCAGAAGAAATCATGAAAAAAGAATGTTCAATTGAAATGAAACGTTTGGATATTAAACATCAAAAAATCATTCGCACAGAATATGGATTATTACCGATGGGTTTGAAAATCAAACCATCTCAATTTCACACTGGAGGACAGCGCCAGGGTGCGTTGCGAGACGCATCAGGATATGCTTTTTTACGGATTCAAAGATGGGCTGATGCATTTTCAAAAGAACTGATCAATCAGTCTGATCATAAAACAAAGATACCAAACAAAAATCGTAAAGACAGTCAAAAAACAATGGACATGTTCTTCCTAAAGACACTTCGAAGAGAACACCATGACAGCTCAAAAATATTCATGTCTCTTGCCAAAAGTGCTGGGGCCAATCTATTTTCAAGATTCATGTCAGATCAGTCATCACTGATGGATAAAATAAGAATCATCATCAGCATGCCACCGTGGCCATTCATCAAAACACTTTTTTCCAATCCTTCATCTCAATTCACCAGAAGTCAAAAATCTTATGACTAGCAACCAAAAAGAAATTTCCGGTAATCAAACAATATTAAAACCAGATGCTTTTTTATTCTGGATGACCTCCCTCTTTTTATGCCTACAAGCAAACTCAACCCCCTTTCGTGTCCCTCTTGAAACACTCATCACTTGTATCATCATCATTGGGATATCACACGGCGCAACAGATTTTCTAATCCTCAAAAAAACCATGCACAATACTTTTATTCAATGTTTGAAATATATGGGCATTGTAATCATTGCGATTCTGTTTTGGATCGCATTCCCGTTGGCAGGACTTTTGCTATTTTTGATCATTTCAGCACACCATTTTGGTTGCGATTGGGAAAAAAAAGAACTTCAAATTTTACAAAGTGGAATTGGTTTATTATGCATACCTCTGTATTATCACCCCAATGAAACGCTAGAGATTTTAAACCTCATCTCTGATAAACATGTGAATCTATCTTTCTTGGTCACATTGTCTTCTCCTGTTTTCTATTTGAGCATACTAAGAGCATCTCACAGATTGTTGCATAAACACTGGATATATCTAGAATATATGAACTTATTGATACTTGGAAAATATCTCCATCCACTGACTTTTTTCACCCTATATTTTTGCACACTGCATAGCATGCGACATTTAAACAACCATGTACTCAAACACACCATCTCAAAAAAAGACATCTTCGCATTCATAGCCACAAGCTGTGCTTCCTGGGGTTTATTGATTGTTTTTAGCGGTCTCATCATAGACGATTTAAAAAATATTGACTCATCTGACTACTTGAGACCTCTTTTTATCTTTATCTTCTCAATTACTGTCCCCCATATGTTATTGGCGATCCAAACAAAAAAACAGCACTCTAACAAAAAATCACCCGATCATTAACTATTGCTTAAATTCATATGACTGTTAGAATAAAGAAATCGAAGGAGACAATTTTATGATACAAGCATATGCAGCACACAAGCAAGGGGCCCCACTGACCGAATACCACTATGATCCAGGACCACTTGAAAACAGCGAGGTGGAAATTGATGTCATGTACTGCGGAATCTGTCACAGCGACCTGAGCATGATAGACAATGCTTGGGGAATGAGTCAATATCCATTGGTTGCAGGACATGAAGTCATCGGCAAAGTAAAAACCCTTGGAAAGAACGTAAACAACTTTTCTGTTGGACAAACTGTTGGTCTTGGCTGGCATTGTGGTTACTGTAACGACTGTCATTGTTGCAAAAGTGGCCATCCAAACTTGTGCCAAGAGGCCAAAGCAACCATTGTCCAGCACCATGGCGGGTTTGCAGACACAGTAAGAGCAGATTCAAACAGCGTTGTTGCCATTCCAGAAGGCATAGATCTTGAATCAGCAGGCCCATTGTTTTGTGGTGGTATTACAGTCTTCAATCCTTTGATACAATTTGATGTCAAACCCACTGATAAAGTGGCTGTCATTGGCATCGGTGGATTGGGACACATGGCCATACAATTCCTAAACGCATGGGGCTGTGAGGTCACTGCATTTACGCATCAAACAGACAAAAAAGCGACATTAATAGAAATGGGAGCACATCACGTACTCAATTCGACCAATGCCAAAGAGATTGAAGAAGCATCCGGGCAATTTGATTTCATACTTTCCACTGTCAATGCAAAACTGGATTGGAATTTATATCTCAACACATTAAAACCGCAAGGCCGGCTGCATGTGGTTGGTGCAGTCTTAGAGCCATTAGACATCAGTGCCTTTGCGTTGATCATGGGACAACGTCAGATATCAGGATCCCCAGTTGGAAGCCCAGAAAACATTGGAAAAATGTTAGATTTTGCAGATCAGCATCAAATTAAACCCATCATTGAAACCTATAAAATGAGCCAGGTAAATGAGGCCATCAGCCGATTGAAGTCTGGAAAAACTCGCTATCGAATCGTCTTAACCAATGAACACTAGTCAAGAGAGACCATCATGCCTATTTCTACATTTATCTCTGACATTGCCTGCAAAAAATTTTTAAAGAACCAAAAACTTTGCCGTTATCTCAAACAATAAGTTAAAGATCTGACTTTCAACATCACAGCATAATGGATCAACTCAAAGTTTTGAAGATCCAAACAACACCTCAAATTGAGTATGGTATTTTCACCTATACACTCATTCAAAAAGTCACAAACACCATAATCATCATATGGCCCACTGCTGATTCTAAACATTACAACTCAGGCTGCCGCCAACCACAGATCTAGGCGAATCGTCATTATTTTCTCCCAGTAACGTATGCTCTTCCTCAGCATCAGATTCTTGAGAAAGCAGTTTGATTAAATTTGTCTTTTCTTCTCTAGGAACAAATTCCTCTGCAGCGGGGTTTTGATTGACTGCCAAAACACAAAGCCCTGGGGATCTAGCCTTCTCCTCAACAAATTGCAATGCCATTCCATTTTCTCTAACTGCTTTCCAAAACAACTCTGATGATTGAAAGCGAGGAGGCACATACTGAAGATTCAATCCATTCTGTACAACAGACTGCTCAAACTTTGGCTCATTCTCGAGAGTATCTTCAAGTGTCCTTGGATCTATCAGCTCATCCAAAGAAGGCTTACAATCTAAATTTCTTCTCACTCGATCACTCTCTTTTGCTACCTGATCGGATAATTCTGGCGTTAAATGAATCACACCTGAAACTTCTAAATCTCCTTTTAAATAATCAACTATCTTTTCCTGCACAAAGCGCATAAAAGACTGAACAACAGAAACAGATTGATCAAATATTTGGCCAGTATGATATTGCATCTCATGACTATGCAATATCTTTGCATAACCCAACATTTGTAACCAGTCCGAAATAATACAAAAAGACTTGATGTCTGACATAGTTTCTTGTCCAGTCTTTCTTTTTTTATTCAACTCTAAATAAGAAAGACGACTACTCATTGGAAACCATCCGCCGCTATTCATTAAAAAAGTAGAGGACCATTCCCCCTTTTTTGGAAGGTTGTAATAAGTGGAGACAGATTCATCTGGACATAAATAATAGCCAGGCTGCTTTTTCTTGAATTCATTGAACTTCGTTTCATTTTTATGTTTTAATTTATTATATCCGCCCTTCAAATTTGTTGAATATCTCTTAACCGAATCAATACATCGCTGAACGACTTCATTTGCATTACTTTCTGGTAACTCGTTAATCAAAGCATCCAGCTCTGACACTAGATTAGAAAAATCTAATTTTTTTGGTAATTTTCCAACTCTACAATCAAAATTTACAGATCGAACCTCCTCAACAACTGAGCGGATATTATTAGCCAATGATGATTCACAAGCGTCCGCACCATCATCGAACAAATCTTGAAATTTTGATACGATGAAATCAAGTTCTTTTTGTCTTCTTGATTGCTCTTCCTCTATTTTAGTGATATTGGCACTGTGCTCTCCTTCACGAAGAGCAACTTTAGAAACCTGCTCTGCTTTTAAATCACATCCTGTTGGCAACCGATATTGATGAGCAAAAACATCATACCAACTTCTATCTTCTAAAGGCTCAGCCAGATCTGGATTCTGCAAACTGTCAATAAAGCGATATGGACCACCCACATGCGTTTCAACTCCTCGCCTTATCAAATCAAAAAGAATCAAAGAAGGAAGAAAGCAAGAAGGATTTCTATGTGGCTCAGCCACCAGTGTCACAGCAAGTAATAATGGAGCAACAGGACAATGAATAGAGCTTTTATATTTGCCCATAATCATGCCCAGCATGAACTCAGCCAATGTCTTATCATCTCGAATTTGAGACACAGACATGATGAATCTTGACATCTCTAAATAACTGGCCCCATTTGAACCTTCTTTAAAAAAACCTGAATACTTTTTACGTAACTTCGGATCATCCATATAACCATGGGAATAATCCACACAATGAATCTCTCGATCAGCAATTTCAAATATTCGCAACCTCCCTGGTCCATGCACAATACGCCCATCAATTACTTCCCTCGCAGGCTTTAAAATACGACTTGCATCAAAGAAAGACTCAACAGTGTTTAGCTTGTAAGGACCATCGCTACCCTCAAATTGATTAGGAAAACCCAGAACCTCTTCAGCATCACGTCTAAATATATCCATAAAAAATGTACGGCTAAAAAAATATGAAGTATCTTTACCTTTTGAATCACGAACTTTTTTCATCAAAAGCCCTGCCCTATATGATTTTGCAGCTTCCGTAAACAAGTTAATCCTCAACAAAAAGAGAGTATCATAACAAAAAAATACATATTGATCATCCAAAAGAAACGTAAGATTTTAAAATAAAAACCTAAAAGATAGCATCCTGTTTAAAAGTTTTAAGCTACGATAAAATAAATAAACTCCTCAGAACATCAACAAGAAAATACTGCATAATAAAATTTAAACACTCGCTTAAAATCATAATTACATACTAAGATTTCCTCATATCATTAAAAGATGACAATCCGAACGAAAAATCACATTATCACTATTAACTTAATTTGACCGCATTGAAATCAGAACCAATAGTTTATATAATAACACAATCAAAAAAGGACCCATTCATGCCAACACCCACTCTAAAAAAACTCCCTGTTACTGTATTATCCGGATTTCTAGGCTCTGGAAAAACCACATTGCTCAATCACGTACTCAATAACCGTGAAGGGCATAAAGTGGCAGTCATTGTCAATGATATGAGCGAAGTGAATATTGATGCAAACCTCATCAAACATGGTGGCAGCAACTTATCTCGAACACAAGAAAAGCTTGTTGAAATGAGCAATGGGTGCATTTGTTGCACGCTGAGAGAAGACCTCTTAATGCAAGTGAGAGAATTATCTGAGGAAGGCAAATTTGATTACTTAATTATTGAAAGTACTGGAATTTCAGAACCATTACCAGTCGCAACAACTTTTGATTTCCGTGATGAAGATGGCAATAGCCTCTCAGATGTATCAACACTTGATACCATGGTGACCGTTGTTGACTCTGCTAATTTAATCAAAAACTATAGCTCAACTGATTTTCTCAAAGATCAAGGAGAAAACCTCGGTGAAGATGATATGAGAACTGTGGTCAGCTTAATGGTTGAACAAATTGAATTTGCAAATGTCATTCTATTAAACAAAATTGATCTCATATCCAAAGAAGAACTTAAAATTGTAAAAAGTATCATACGAAGTCTCAATGCAAAAGCCAAAATCATAGAAACAACCAATTCTCAAGTCAGCATTGACCAAGTCATGAATACGGGACTATTTAATTTTGAAGAGGCCCACGATCATCCATTATGGGCTCAGGAACTCAATAACTTCAAAGATCACATCCCTGAAACAGAGGAATATGGTATCAATAGTTTTGTTTATCGTGCCAGAGAACCTTTCGATCCTGCAAAAATACACGCTTTTTTCAATCAAGAATGGCCAGGCATCATAAGAGCCAAAGGTTTTTTCTGGCTCAGTACCAGACCAGACTTTGTTGGAGAGGTATCTCAAGCTGGTGCGCTAGTGCGCCATGAAGGCATAGGCCAATGGTTGGCTGCAGTTCCGAAAGAAGAGTGGCCTGAAGACATTAAAGCTGAACATGCCAATGAGCAAAACTGGGATGAACATTATGGAGATAGAAAGCAAGAAATTGTGTTCATAGGGCTCGTCGCAGAAATGAATAAAGATGAAATTTGCAAACGACTGGATAGATGTTTAATCAAAGACTATTTGGAAAAACCAACCCATTACCAGACAATAAAAGATCCGTTTCCCATCTGGTTTGAAGATTATCCAGTATCTGAAGAAATTGAAATCCCCCAGAACGCATTAGAAGAAACTCATGCATGAAGAAATAGAGGTTTGGTAATACTGACCATGAAGAGAGCACATTAAAAAGAATGTATTTTAACAAGATCGTCAAGCGTGCTCACTTTTCTAACCAAGTCCAATAAAGATTTTGAGAATCCATTGCGTTTTGCATAGTATTTTATCAAACCTTTGGCGTGCAAAAGCGCATGTTTTTCTCCTCCGAGAAACACAGATAAACGATGAATGTGTTTTATAAACACCTGCCATCTTTGAGCTTGACTCAGAGAAACACAGCGCCTACCCTCACCCAATTCAGATTGGATCTGCGCAATCAGCCAGGGAGCACCCACTGTTGCCCTTGAAATCATAGCCCCTGCACAGCCCGTACCAAGCATTTTCTGAGTCGATGTGGCATCACACACATCACCATTGCCAATGACGGGCATACTGGCATGTTTGGCAAAAAATGCAATCTGAGATAAATCACAAGACACATCGTATCCGTCTTGATAATGCCTACCATGCACAACTAAAAAATCAGGTTTTTTTGCATTAACAACTTCTAAAACTGACTCATTATAAGCTTGATTACTGCCCCCATCTACACGAATTTTAACTGAAATGGCCTTGTCAGTATGATCACGCATGGCTTGAATGATCATTGCAAGCCTCTTTGAATCTGACAATAAGAAAGAACCTTGCTGGCGCTTTCTAATTTTCTTGACAGGGCAACCCACATTCAGATCAATCATATTGATGGGCATTTCATTAAGTACTTGGCATGCTTTGGCACACTCTGAAGGATCTGAAGTGGCAATCTGCATGCAAACCGGTCCTTCATGTTCGCTCACATGCAAATAACGATTTTTAATTTGCTCAGAACCGTTTAAAATGGTTTTACACGATATCATTTCACTATACACCCAAGCAGGCTGACTGTACTGCCAAATCAAATCTCTAAACACTGAACAGCTCACGCCCGCAAGCGGGCCTTGAACAATTTTAAAACGCTTTAAACGCGCATGAAGCAATGATGATTCCACCAATAATACAACACATAACAAAAGAACCACTATAACAAAATTAACTATAAAAATCAAAGAAATAAACCACACCAACCTCAAACTTACAGTCAATAAAACAAACCATACTTTCAGAGAGTTTTCAAATTGAAAAATCCAATTAACATTGATCAAAGGCTAAAAACATTAGCAAATGTCAATTCCTATGTTAAACTATTTTTAAGGAATAAATTTGAGAACTCATGATTCTACAAATCATACTCGCTTTGCTACTGGCCATCACTGGATCTCTAGGCGTTGACATACATCTATCCTCACTGCCTAAAATTATGACTGACTTACAGACCAGTCAAGATTCAATCGAACAGTCAGTGACACTATATCTCCTTGCCAGTGGTATTTCCATGCTGATTTATGGTCCAGTTGCAGATGTCATCGGCAGAAAAAAAACCATCATTGCTGGACTATCATTTGCCAGTATCTGTAACTTCTTGGTGATCACCACATCAAATCTTGAAACCTTCCTATTATTGAGATTTTTACAGGGATTTGGCGGCGGCGTATCTTGGTGTTTGGCACGGGTCATATTTGTCGATTTATTAGATGGAAAAAAATTGGCAATCTGGGGATCCTACTGCGCATTGGCTATCAGCTTATCACCTATGGTTGCTCCAATGGTAGGTGCTTATATTCAACACATCTTTGGCTGGAGAGTCACCTTTGTGTTTCTAGGCGCTTTCACAGCATTGGTTGCCGTTTTATTTTTAGTCTTATTCAAAGACACACTCGACCCCAAAAATAAACAACTCCTAAAAATCAAACAGCAATTGCATATCTTCAAGCTCATACTCACAAACACAATATTTTTGTGCACAGTCATCGTCAGTGCATTGATTTACTCATGCGTAATGATCTATGCAACACTCAGTCCTTTTATATTTCAAATCGAACTAAATGTATCCGCATTAGACTATGGCCATCTAACATTTCTCATTGGCCTATTTAGTGTCATTAGCAAAATTATTACGCCCAGCCTAATCAACCGATTAGAAATGCGCAGAACCTGTCTGCTGGGGTTTTGCATATTGTCAATTTCGGGCATATTTTTATGCAGCGCCGTTATCATTGATAAGGTCAATGTCACCACCATGACCACAGGCATTGGCATTGCTTATTTATCCGGCTCAATGATATTGAGCACCATCATGGCGACAGCACTCAGTATATTTCCCAAAAACAAAGGCACTGCAACTGCATTGTATAGCGCATCACAACTGATCATTTCATATTGTGTCTCTTCAACCATTTCATCAATACCAATAAAAAGCTCAAGCGCACTGGCATTCAGTTATCTTGTCATTGCATGCATTGGCAGCATCCTCTTTATCAGCACCATCAATAAAAACATTAAGAAGACACCTGAAACAGACCTATCCAACCATGAGATATAAACGTTAACACAATCATTGGTTTTTTAAACAAAATGTAAAATCAGATACGTTTCTCTACAAATACAGTGTATCGACTTGAAGTAATCTGTCACAAGTTAGCACCACAATCAGAATAAAAAAGATCGTATACAATCTGCAATGCCTGAACTGCCTTCTGCATGTAATGTTTCTTCTCTTTCTTGTCTTTCTTGTCTTGCACTCGGATATGCTGGACCAGATTCTGAACCCAAAATCTGTGACACTGGCGATGTGAATAACGTATTATTCCCATTCACACTCAAAATTCGACTCAACTCCTCATAATAGCAGCGCATATCATTGATAGAAACTGCATCTTGATCTTCTGCTGAGCCATTTCCTGAAATGTTTCCATTTCTAAAACAACTTGAGGCAACATAATAATCTGTGAATTCCATATCTATCATCAATAGCTCATCAACTTCTGCATCTTGATCTTCCACTGATCCATTTCCTAAAGTGTTTCCATTTTTAAACCACTCTGGTGCGATATGATGGCCTCTGAATTTCATATCTTTGATCAATTCTATCATCAAGGGCACATCATCAGATAACTCTCTAAGCACATCCCAGCGCATATCCCTTGGGACATACCGAAGTGCTTTTACATCCTTTTTAAGCGCTAGAACATATAAATCTATGGTTCGAGATTGCTCAGGAATATAACTCCTTAATGCATCTATATTTTGATTAACAGCCTCACGGCACAGCTCTTCTGTTTTCAAAAAATCGGGCACATATCCTAGTGATTGACCATAATTCAAAACAGCCACACGGCACAGTTCTTCTGTTTTCAATTCTTCTGGCACATACTCTAATGCCTGCCCACAATTCGAAACAGCCACGCGACACAGCTCTTCTGTTTTCAATTCTTCTGGCACATATGCTAGTGAATCTCCATGATTCTCCACAGCCACACGGCACATCTCTGCGGTTATCAATTCTTCTGGCACAAGGTTTAATGAAAACCCATTATTCTCCACTGCTACACGGCACAGTTCTTCTGTTTTCAATTCTTCTGGCACAAATTCTAATGGCACATTACAATCACCTTCATTATAATTCTCAACAGCAATACGGCATAGCTCTCTTGTTTTCAATTCAGCAGGCACATCTGCCAGTGCACACCCACTATTCGCAACAGCCACACCGCACAGATCTTCTATTCTCAATTCTTCTGGCACATCTCCTAGTGTATTCCCACAATTCGAAACAGCCAGACGGCACAGATCTTTTGTTCTCAATTCTCTTGGCACATATTCTAGTGCCCATCCACAATTCGAAACAGCCAAACGGTACAGCTCTTTTGTTATCAAGTCTTCTGGCACAGCTAGTAGTGCCTCCGAATAATTCCCCACAGCCACACAGCACAGCTCTTCTGTTATAAATCGATCTGGCACAGAGAATAGTGCACTCCCAGAATTCGAAACAGCCAACTGACAAAGCTCTTCTGTTCTCAATTCTTCTGGTACATATTCTAAGACCAACCCATAATTCGAAACAGCCAACTGACAAAGCTCTTCTGTTTTCAATTCTTCTGGTACATATTGTAAGGCCAACCCAGAATTCGAAACAGCCACACGGCACAGCTCTTCTGTTCTCAATTCTTCTGGCACATATTCTAGTGTCTGTCCATTATTCGAAAGAGCCACACGGCACAATTCTTCTGTTCTCAATGCTCCTGGCACATATGCTAGTGCATACCCATTATTTGAAACAGCCACACGGCACATGAGTACCGAATGCATATCTTCTGGCACATCCTCAATATGGCCCCAGACTTGTTCTAATGCTGCTAGACAAATATCAGCTGTCCGTCTTTCTATTGGAACTGCACCCAATCCTTTATCTTGGTAGGTCCTTAATAAATTTTCATCTATCTGCATATCACTACTATTTTAATCCTATTATGTTACATATTATATATTATTTTTTCAAATATCAAAACACATGCCTTTCTCTGCAAATACAGTGTATCCAAAAGTAATCTGCCATGCCCAGGAGCCTAAATCAAAATAAATAAGATCGTATACAACCTGCAATACCTGAACTGCCACATTCAAATAATGTTTATTGTCTTTATAAAGAAAATTTATTACAATACGAATTTACAATGTTTACAAAACATGACAAAAAAACCAACAGACAATACACCTATTGAACAATTAAAAGAAACAAAACAAATCATCATCCTGACTTATGATCCTAAATGGCCAAAAAACTATCAAATCGAAAAAGAAAAATTAATTGAACATCTTGAAAATAAAACAATCAGCATTCATCACATTGGCTCAACATCAATTGAAGGCATGTCAGCTAAGGAAGACTTGGACATTTTACTCATCATTGACAAACTTGAACATGCACTTGAATTACAAAATTTCGGCTATGTCTTTAAAGGCGAACTCAACATTCCACTTCGCTATTTCTTTTCTAAAAACCAAGGCCATACCAAAGTCAATTTACATGTATGTGAAAAAGATCATGGGTTTATTAATCTTAACCTGACCTTTAGAGATTGGCTCAAAAAAAATAGAAATGACATGCAAGCATACATCGAGCTAAAAAACAGCATACTGAAATCACCAACTGCAGGGCTGAAACTGGCAGGGGGTTTTTCCCAGTACACCCACAAAAAAGATAAATTCATCAAAGAAATCCTAATCAAATCTGGCTATAATGGCACCAATGTTAACTTTTGCTCTCATGAAAGCGAATGGCGAGCAATCATACAGTTAACTGAACATAGTAAGCAAGGCAATACCAACAAAGCAATCAACTTTCAAGATTTTCTTACCACAGCCAAAGCAAATGATCATAAGCATTTCATCTTATCTAAAGCATGTAAAATAATAGGCCATGCAAAAGTTTGTCTACTCCCCCATCAAAAGGCCAAAATAGAATACATCATCACCCGTGACGATCCGTCAGAATTGGCAAAGAAACACTTAGCAGCATTCATCAAAAAATGGCTGAATTTTCACACCCTTATATTGACATCACAGACGTAAAAAATCAAATCACTACTTTTTAATGACTGAGTCAAAATAGCAAAAACACCAATCTTAAATCCAACTAACCAAGATAGAAAGACCCTAGAATTTTCAAATTGATAATAGGATTCCTTCCTTATCAAATATGGATTTGAAAGGCTGACTATTTGAGAATTTTTTTTGCAAATTTCCTAACCTTATCCATATGCGCTTCAAAAATATGGATAGGCATATCAGGTAGAACGGAGTAGAATCTTAAATATCGGGCTTTTAAACCTCCGAGCTGAAAAACCGATTTCTTAATGCGCCGGTAAGGAATATTATCGAATATCGAAAAATTGAAATAACTGACCATTGGCCCCCCATAAGTAATCGATATCAATCCCAGCTTTCCCTTCATTTTATTAGCCACAGGATAGCCATAATTTTTAAAATACACACTACCCGGCACCATGGCCCTGTAACTAAAAAACCAAGTCGGATGCAACACCCAGTCAACCCAATTTTCCAGTATTGCATTGAGTCTTAAGTTGTGACACGAACCAATCAAAAACATGACATCGGCTTTTTCAAGTCTCTCTCTATAATCAAGCACAATTTGAGGAGGAGGATTGATATCACTACGATAAAAAGGCAATTGCTCTTTTTCTTCAAATAAGTTGATAACATCTGTTTTATGCCCGAGTCGATTGGCCTCCTCGACAAAAGTATCACGAATTGCTGCATTAAACGACGTTTTTGTATTATGATGCCCAAATATGATTACAATATCCAACTGAACCTCCGTTACCAACCCACTCAAATTGTAGCTACTACAGAAATTTTTGTCAAAAATACTCAATGGTTTCCACCGAAAAAATAAGATGACATTTATCCAGATCAGAAACCCTATAACACACTGCCCTATGCCGAACAAAAAACCATTCGATGCGAAGATTTAAAAATGTATAATTGAACACAACAAAACATTTCAAACTAAAGTATCGAGCAGAGGCCTACCATTACCCTTTATTAAAATACAGGACCATTACGACCATTCCTAGTACCTTGTTTGCAAAAAAAACCAGTTGCATAACGAAGCCTACTTGCCTCAAAATCACCCGTGAGGTCTTGTATTTTTTTTTGAATCTCTGCAATGTGTTGAGGCGCATCATTTGGAAGGAGCTGATATCCCACCACCAACTTTAACAAATGAATACTGTGCCCATTCTGACTGCTTTTAAAAATGGCTTTTACTTTGATATTTGCCAGGCAAATATCTTTATTCCCAGGATCAAAAACACCGATATTATGGAAAACAACACCGTCTTTTCTTCCTTGCAGTAAACCCACAATACCTTTTGAAAAACCAATCAGCTCCAAATCAGAAGGTACGACTTTTGCTTCTTTAACCGTCTCAGAAATACAAGCATAGAACTTCTTTAAATACTCATTTTGTCTCTTTAAAACATAGGCTTTAACCGAGGAACAATCATAACAAAACAACCGACCTCCATGATATTGCAAAAGCACCCTATCAACAACCACCTTACCACTCAGAGGACAAACAAACTCTTTTTTTAATTTCAAAAATCGTAAAAAACTTCTTCTTGAGTTGGTCGTCAAACCATCGCTCCAATCAATTAGAAGTCGATCTCCTTCAATTTGAATGGTCGGCATTATTATTGGGCACCCTAAAAACAAAAATCACGAGACGTTATTATAAAATAAAACCGGATGGTGACACAAGAATAAATATTTCAATTCAATCAACAACTCAGGACAAATCACCAACAATTCTTAACTTCAACGCAGACTTTGCCCGCATAGAAGCATAAGTATCATACTTTTTATCATCAAGGATATGATAAACAAACGTCTTAACTTGGTCATCTTTTTTCACAAATCCCACAAACCACCCAACTTGTCTATCTTGAATTTTCTTACCTTGCCTATCCAGCTGTGAGCAGTTTCCTGTTTTGCCGTATAAATCCCATCCATTCTCCAATTTTTCAATGAACATAATTCTTTTTGTATTGGCTTGCGCATTGACATCAACGGGCAGTGCATTTGAAACCAAGCGATTCAACAAAGCCAACTGCTCTTGTGGAGAAATTACTAAAGAGCTGGACAACCAACAGTGGCTCAATCCATTATTCAGACCCGAATCACCACTGGTATCTTGATTCCAATAACCCAGCAGTTGGACATAATCGTCAAAGCGCGACTTTCCAAGTTTTGCAGTGACACGTTGTGAATACCAAACACAGCTGTTTTTAAACCAGGATAATGGGTGGTGCGGTTTTTTCCAGACATCCAACCAGTCAACATCCGTTGAATGATAGTTCAATAATGGATGTGTTGTATCGTGCAAAATTCCTGCATCAAATCCCATCAAAGCAATGACACACTACCAAGAACTTGATGCACAGAACAATCCACAATTAGAAGACAATATGTGTTGTCTATGTTAAACAAACCATCACTCAAACATTAAAATGCCAGATTCTAACAAAAAGACAACCCTTAAAACTAGACCATCGCATCTACAATACGTTGTACATCACGATCGATATCGCCATGATCAGAGTTCAATGTAAAACTGGGCACCTCTGCAAACAATGCATCTCTACTTTCATGCAAATCATCAAGTAATTTTGAATAATCAGCCGTTGGCGATAAGGGTCAGTAATTTTTAATTTTATCTGATGGCGATCTTTCATGCTGAACTAATGTACTACCTTCAACACTAACTGTAAATTCTGATTGTAAAATTTCTCGCGCCCTAATATCACAAATGATATTTTCATCAGTAGTCACTACAATATTCTCCCTTGTGGTTTGGTATTAAAGAATTTCCAGCAAAGTCTGATTAAAATGGCTTTCACTGCCTGGACCAAAAACATCCGTTACCATGCGGCCCATAGAAAACACACACGCCAACTCTGTTTTCTAGAGACCGACATATCTATCTACGGCAAGATCTCCTGCCCATCCCAAGCAATACATTTTCCTGTCTGTGATCTATCTATATTTTCTAAAACAGATAACAATTTTTCAGCTGAATACTCTGGAGTGAATAACTCACTTTTAGGAACGGTAGACTGAAATGGCTTTGATAAAGAACTGTCAACTGTCCCAGGATGCAATCCCACCACAATAGAGTGCTTATTGATGCGTCCTGACTCTATTGCTGCATTTTTTATAATCATATTCAAAGCAGCCTTTGAACTACGATACGCATACCAACCACCAAGATGATTATCAGTAATACTACCAACCCTAGCAGACAATATGGCAAATACTGACCTTGAATGACGATCTAACTTCGGCAAAAAATACTTTGCAACCAATGCTGGAATAACCGCATTGATCTGAAAATAATGATGAAACTTCTCTGCCGACAGGTCTTTCAATGATTTTTCAGGCATCATGTCTTGACCATGCAATGACCCATTTGTAACAATGACCAAGTCCAAGCACTGATCTTTTGAAGCAAGCTCAGAACATGCACAAATAGACTCCTCAGAATCATAATCAATGTGGTTAAAACCATGACTTGAAAACACATGCAGGCTCGCATTTGGATATTTCCTAGAGACGATTTCTCTAAAAGCACCACCAATCGCACCTGAAGCACCAATGATTGCAATATTTTTCGGATTAAAATCCACTACTAAGCCCTACCTTAATGATTCATTAAAGTATATGCCAAATCGAAAGCGTATTCAAGCCCCGGATAAAAGCATAAAATCAACTGACTTTGGTCTTAGCATCGATAAAACATGGCCAAATCAATCGCTAAAGAAACCAGATTGTCTATACATCATTTTGTTTTAAAGATTGAAAGGCATTCAAAGCCAAATCTCGCGACTTTTTAAGATCGATAATTGGATGCGGGTATGTCGATCCCAACTCAATATCCGCATCTTTTAAAATCAAAGCGGGTGTTTCCCACGGACAATAAAGATACTTTGTAGGCAAAGAAGCAATTTCAGGAATATATTGACGTATGTATTCACCATCGGGGTCAAACTTCTGCCCCTGGGTAACCGGATTAAAAATACGAAAATAAGGCGCAGCATCGGCCCCGCAACCCGCAACCCACTGCCAACTGGCACTATTATTCGCCAAATCTGCATCAACGAGTGTGTCCCAAAACCAACGCTCGCCGTGACGCCAGTCCAATAATAAGTTTTTCACCAAAAATGAGCCCACAATCATTCGAACTCGATTGTGCATGTAACCAGTCTGCCACAATTCACGCATACCCGCATCCACCATGGGGATCCCAGTTTGTCCTCTTTGCCATGCATGCAAGTGATTCTCATTTTCAGCCCAGGGAAAACCATCAAATTTAGACTGTAAATTCTCAACTGGCAATTTCGGATTGTGATAGAGCTGACTATACGAAAATTCACGCCAGCCCAGCTCACTACAAAAGTGATCTATATTTTTATCACTACCGAGTTCCCTGACTGTATACCATACTTGATTTGGTGAAATCTCACCAAAATGAAGATGGGGTGATAGTCGAGAAACAGAGGGTTTTGCTGGGAAATTCCGACCTTCCTTGTAAGAAGATAATCCATTGTCGGTAAAAAACTTAAGACAACCCTGAGCATGAGATTCACCCATATCCCAAAAACTTTTGACATGTTCACCCCAATCCTGGTCTGGAAGCAAATCAAGGGCATCAATACCCATATGCGCCTGATCTAAAATACTGTGAACAACATCAGGTTTTGATAAAGGGACTCTTGGTTCTCTGGCATTGAGACAACCTTTTCGATAAAAAGGAGTGAATACCTTATATTGAGTACCATCATCTTTTTTAATATCCCAAGGCTCCCACAATAACGAACCATTGAAGGTTGCTACATCTATACCATAGGACTGCAAGTAACCTTTAATGTCTGAGTCTCTATCCATACGCCAAGATTCATAACATCGATTCCAATAAACTGCTTCCACATCAAAACGATCCAGTAGATCTTGCAAAACCAATCTAGCAGACCCTTTGTAAACAGATAGATGGCCATTGAGAGATGTCGATAAACTTTTCAATGAGTGATGCAGCCATAATCGACTCGCACTGCCCATGGCATAATCACCACTACTTACATCATCTAAAATATATATTGGTAGGACCTTGGCATGCTTTGAAGCCTCTGAGAACGCAGGATTATCAGCAAGCCTAAGATCTTGCCTAAACCAACATATTGCAACTTTTTCTTTCATAAAACACCCCCAAAAAACACTTACCCTAAAAAAACAGGATTCCAACCACTAAAGTCAGTTATTCTACAATACTATTCACCATAATCATATCACAACAACAAACAAAAAAACCGATAAAATCATTTGATATTGCAGTTTTAAATTTTAATATATTCTAGTTGAGCACTTGCGCAAGCAAATGCTGCTTAAGCAATATTCGTGTACAAGGCAGTTGGAGAGCAGTATCAATAGAAATAAGTGTGTGTCTTTACGTAATCAAGACAACAAAAATCAAGAAAAGGAAAACAACATAAAACTTATAAAACCCTGCAGAGAATCATTTAAAACATCAAAATTAACAACAGATTATTGTCTATCATTATTCTACGATACAAAACGCCTTTAGCGTAGATTGATGCAATGCGATTGGCACATGTGGATTCTTATCTCCTCATTCATTACACCACAAACAACTTAATCGCCTCAAGACCTCAAGAGCCCAGACAAGACAATAATAGTATTTCCCAGTAGAGCTGTCAGGAAGCGTTACAAGTCATGGTCAATAAAAATCCATTTACAATCATTGTGTTTTCATCAAACATGGTAACCAACCAGAAAAATTGCATCACAAAAAATAACGCAAATAATGACTAGCGGGAACTCTAGAATATTTTCAAGAAATATTTTTGTGACGACTCAAGCATGCTGCCCTGCCACAAAGCCCGACGACCAAGCCCACTGAAAATTATAACCACCCAACCAACCGGTCACATCCAACACCTCCCCCACAAAGAACAAACCTTTGTGCGCATTGGTCTCCATGGTCTTAGAAGATACATAATGACAATCCACACCACCTAGCGTAACTTCAGCCGTACGATAGCCTTCAGTACCATTGGGCTTGATCACCCAACGATGTATGCGATCAGCCAAGTCAGTGAGATCTTTCTGCTGTAATTGACACAAAGGCTTTTGCAACAAAGTCGCATGTACATGCGTATCCAAAAATCGCTTAGGCAGATACTGAGAAAGACAGGTCTTCACCGACTGCCTGGCGTCTTGATTTTGCAAAACATCCACAATATCCATCTCAGGAAGGCAATCAATCTCAATGGCCTGACCCGCCTGCCAATACGATGAAATTTGCAAAATCGCAGGCCCACTTAAGCCCCTATGCGTCATCAAACTATGCTCATGAAAAGACTGCCCCTGACAACGCACCACCGTATCAAAAGACACACCACTCAGCTGAGATAGTCGCACCTTATCCTCATCATGCAGAGTCAAAGGCACCAGACCAGCCCGCAAAGGATGTATAGGAAGACCAAATTGCTCTGCCACTTGATAACCCCATGGACTAGAGCCCATGGATGGAATCGACAGACCACCAGTCGCCACAATCAAAGACTCGCAAGTAAAAGTCCCGGCTGTAGTACGCAGTTGATAAACGTGGTCTTTAATTTTTTTAACACTTTCAACACTGGTACCTAAGCGCAAGCTGATGTTTTTTTGTTGGCATTCATCCAATAATAATTTGAGAATCTGGCCCTCTTTTGTATCACAAAATAACTGCCCCTTGGTTTTTTCATGAAATGCAATTCCATGCTTATTCACCAACTCAATAAAATCCCACTGCGTGTATTGCCTCAACGCCGATTTACAAAAATGCGGATTCTGGGACAAAAAACAACTTGGGTCAATGTGGTAATTGGTAAAGTTACAATAACCACCACCTGCCATTAAAATCTTGCGACCTGGTTTTTTGGATTTTTCAAGAATGAGTACCGAGCGGCCCCGCTTACCACATTCCATGGCCGCCATAAGCCCTGATGCACCAGCACCTACGATAATGACATCAAATGGTACAACTTGGCTCATTATAATCCTAAATAGCTAAAATAGCTTTCAATATCAATATTGTAATGCAAAATTTCATAAAAGAAAAGTCAAAGCCGGTATTGTAACCCACATAACAATCAGCTTATCATGAGTACGATACACTTTAGTAAATTTATTATCAATGTGATTACCGTGATCAAGATTAAGAAAGTCACCAAACAAAGACTCATAGAGACCAAAGATCAAGCGCCCATTGTTGACATAGAAAATAGATAGCTGGTTAAAAAACCAATGCCAACAACAGTTCACTATGCACATTATGATAACAAAACAAGCATTAACAATGTGTCCACAATAGACAACATCAATAATCAGCATGACTAAGATTAATTAATAATTAGTTGTTTTTAAGCGTCTCACTGAATAAATCAATCCAGAGTAAAGCCCTAGACTCATTCACCCCAAAATCGTAATGGCCGTAGACAGATTTGCTATACAGCAAGATACTGGACTGATTAGAATTATGAGGTATGATTTTAATTTGAATGACATCAGGAAACCTAAAAATTAAAGTTCTTTGCACAGCAACAAGACTATAGGTTGTGGCATCGATAGAAACAATAGAAGTTCTTGGCTGCTTGGATATCACCTCTTTTACTGCAGAAAAAAGATTAGCTTGGCTACCCGGAAAAACAGGAGATGGATAACTACGACCGCTACAAGTACTGCTTGGACAGACGATAAAGTAATTTGGAGTTGTGGGTGGTGTAAATTCAGACCAGGAAATAGACTCATAATGATATGAACAACCAGATATCACGCCCAATGAAAACAAGAATATTAATAGTCTAAGAATATTATAAAATTTCAATAACCCACATATTACAACTTTGTCTTTCATTCCCTCCCCTTACACAATCACTAAACTCGATAAAACAGGATTCCACCCCCTAAATTCAATTATTCTACGATAATATTCACCATAATCATATCACAATACAACACAAGAAAACCGATAATATCTTTTGATATTGCAGTTTTTTAAATTTTAATATATTCTGATTGAGCACCTGTGCAAGCATCCATAGCTTAAGAAAAACAAGTACATTACGCACATCAACACAACCATAGACAGATGAATAGCTGAGTAAAAGCTATGAAACATTCAAGCAAAACACCATTGACATTTACGGCACCAAAGGCAACAGATGGTTGGCACTTCTGCCTTCTAACCATTGATAGATAGAAAATGGATAAGAGCAGACGGTGTGCCCATTTTAATGCGTGCAGGAATTGGAATGCTTAAATATTTTGCTAGCTTTGGCAAGTAGCGCATACTCTGCGGGCACTTTAAGCGCATAACTATCAGCAGTTGGCATGCGAATAAGCATATCAGAACCAATTCGATAGATTCTGTTGTCATGGCCTTGTTGCTCAATCTCGGTGACTTTTAAGCCTGCGTATTCAGGAAATTGAGTGGCTATTCGTTTTTTTGCAAGTTCTGGTGTGATATAAAAAATAGTCATCAAATTGATTCCACTTGTTGAATCTGGAAAATAAGTTCACCCAGAGTTTGCTTAAGCTCAATCTCATACCATTCTAACCATTGCTCCTTAGAAATAGAAAACTCACTGATTCTAGCAAGACCTAAATATGTTTTGAGTTTGGCTAACACAAAGTCCAGACGAATGCAGTCAAAATCAGCTGAATGCAATCTCAGCTCTGAGTATAAAATCTTTTTCTGCTTATCACAACCAGCCAATAACCGCTCTAGTTCTAGCCGCACAGAGTTTCTCTGCAAAACAAATCCTGAGTTGACCTGGATGATACGACATTGATGACTCAATAGCGTAGATTCTTTGGCATAAGCTTCAAAACAAGCAATGACATCCTGTATCTTTTTATTGCTGATTTTATATTGACTGCGAATCTCACTCGTTTCTGGATCTTTAAAATGCAAAGGAAGACTATAACCAATCCCTCTTGTATTGCGAATCATATGCACAGATCCAGGATGAAACTTTGCCAGAAATCTTCGCAAATCTGAAACTTTACGATGCAATCTGGTTTCATCAGGACAGACCAAACGATGACGCTGACATATATCCATGATTTCAGCATAAGGCACTGGCTGAGGATGCTGGGCAAACAGCAACGCTAAAATTTCTACAAAATAAGGTTTTAAACGTGTTTCTTTGTTCAATTCGTCAGAAGAAATTTTAAACACCAATGCCTTACTGTCCAAAAGATAGTGTATGCCAGTCTCAATGTCATATAGTTGTCTCAATGTTGTCATTTATAAAACCTCATAATGAATTCTTGTCCTATTTTTCTTACGCTTACATTTTTTTATGCAAAGAGTAGCAATGTCTTGTAAAGTACGCACATGTGTACCACCACAAGGCACAGGAGGAAATCCTTCAATGTGACATACCCTATGCGCCTTATCTTCAGCAAGCGCATAGGGCAGATCATCTGCAAGCGCATGCATCGCTTCTGGACTCAGTGTTGTTGTTTTGACAACCGCATTTCTAGAAATCACATCTTGTACAGCCGCGCCAAAGGATGTTAAAAAATCATCTTCAATGTCAATCACCCCATCAAATTCAACGTAAGCTTCACCAGGAAATTGATGTCCTTTAACAGCACGCAATTGAGGAAATAATTGTTCCGCAACCGCCGCAATTAAGTGTCCTGCCGTATGAAATTTAGAGTTTAGCAAACGTCTACAGGGATCAACTTGCAGTGTCACTGCACTTTCTCGACAGACATCCTGACCATTAGGCACAATATAATGTCTAACCGCTTCATCTATTTTACGTACATCAAATACTTGATACACTGCATTGGTTGCATGTATTGCCCCTTGGTCTGCTGGTTGCCCCCCACCTTGAGGATAAAAAAGGCTTTGATCTAAAATCAAATATACGCCTCTTTCATCTACCCCATGTTGTAGAATCTGCGCCTGTGCTTTAAATAAATATGGATATTCTCTATACATAAGACCATTCATTGTAAAACTCCTATCTCAGTTAATATACTAATTTTAAATGATTAAAACCAAGATAACCATGCATATTATATCACATAATAAGGACATTATACACAAAAAATCCTATAAATATCCAGAAAATATCCGATATGCTACTTGATCAGATCTTGTTAATATCAAAACTAAAAAACCATTTTTAATCTTTCTTTTCCTTGATCTCATCACCTAAAAAACCACCTACTTGAGCATCCCACAGTTTTTTATATACCTTGTCTTTTACTAATAGCGCATCATGAGTTCCTTCTTCAACAATTTTCCCTTTGTCAAAAACCAAAATACGATCCATATGGAGTAAAGTAGACAAACGGTGCGCCACAACAATCGTTGTCCTATTCTGCATTAATTGACTAAAACTATCTTGAATTAAAGATTCGGTGACTGAGTCAAGTTGCGAAGTTGCTTCATCAAGAATTAAAATTGGTGCATTTTTAAGTATTGCTCTAGCAATTGCGATACGTTGACGCTGCCCTCCTGAAAGCTTTATACCCCGTTCACCAACTAAAGTTCCATACCCTTTAGGTAGCCTTGTTATGAACTCATCTGCATGGGCTTTTTTAGCAGCCTCCATCACCTCTTTATCGGATGCATCAATACGACCATAACGAATATTATCCATTAAGCTTCTGTTAAAAAGACTAGGATCTTGAGGGATCATAGCAATATTTGCATGCAAAGAATCCTGAGTAACACCACCTATATCCTGATCATCAATCAAAATGGTTCCGTGAGTTACATCATAAAGGCGTAATATCAAATTGATAAAAGTAGTTTTACCGCCACCTGAATAACCAACCAGCCCTACTTTTTGTCCTGACTTTATATTAATAGATTTATTCTGAAAAAGAGGTTCAGCGCCTTTATAATGAAATCTCACCTTATTAAATGAAATCTGGCCTTTGCTACACTTTAGCTGCTTTACATCCGGCTTGTCTTGGATTTCTAAAGGCATCATTAATACAAGTAGACTTTGTTTACATCGACCCACAGCTTTATTAAATTCATCAACTTGGGACATTGACCACCACATCATATGACCCGTTTCCATAGCAAGACCAAAGATTAAAGAAAAATCACCAACCGTTACTAAATTTTTGCTATACAAATGTAATAAAAAATAAGCTGAGAATCCAATCATTATGGCTATCATAACTCCTTGAATGGCTTTTATCATGAGACCGTAAAAGTTAGTGTCGTAGTAGGTTTTTTGTTGACGATTGAAAAAAGGTATCATCCTTAAATTTTCATAAGATTTTTTAGAAAAAAACCTGACATTACTTTGATTTGACACTGTATCAACCAATTCACCAACAACCAATGATTCTGCCTCTGCTTGAATATCAGATAGTTCTACTAATTTTTTCGACATAGCGATACTAACGCCTGCAAAAAATACAAACCAAACAGTTAAAATCAAACAAAATACTGGATTAACAAAATAAGCCGTTATAAATGCTGTCAGTAACAGAGAGGCCCTCTTAAAAAATGAGCAGCAACAAAAATGATCACCTCAGTGCCGACTGCTAAATTATTGATTTGTATTGCGATTTTACCTGATAAACTGTCTTGAAAAACTGATGGGACTGTCCAAGCACATAATCCATTGATTCACCTATGATGCGATTAACGATTACAGGAACAAACTTACATTGGATATATGTAATGCCTCTCCAAGTAAAGTTATCAAATACTATAAAGTTCAGCACAATAAGACTAACAGGGAGAACAAGAGTAGATATATCTCCATTTTTTGCTTGTGGCAAAAGATTAATAATATTTTTAATTAAAATGCTATTAAACGGCCCCCAAAAGCCAGCTGTAATGGCAAGCACAATAAATACGAGCACAACAGATTTATAATCACGTAAAAAGTACCAAATAAATGGAAAAATATGTTTAGGCAATTATTTTCTATGCTGATTTTCCATAACATACTCCTATCAAAAGACAGTCACACTATACAGGAACTACTTACATTTTTACAAATTTGTAGCTCTTTATTTTCTACACCCCCTATTAATTATTACGTAGCTTTTACTTGATTATCCAATATGCGAACTCATGGTTTTATCTCCAAATTATTTTTAATAAAACCCCTCAATAAATCACCAAGCTTCCAGTGCTGATACGCCATAAGATTTTCTTTTCCACAGGCACTCATAAATCTAACCTGGTACACTAAAACATAAATACTGCTGACCAACTCTGCCGTTACAAGCATGTCCTGAAAATCTTTTTTCGTATCAAAGTAAACTTTGTAATTTTTAAAACATACATCTTCAATCTTCAGATACAAATCATCTTCATCTGTTAGCCTATGATGCTTTTTTATTTGTTGCAAAAAATTGAGCAAAGAAAAAAATGGATGCGATATCACAATTTCACCCAAATCAATGATTATTATCTTTTTTCGCATATTATCAATCAGTATATTGTTATCATTAAAAACAGGCTGAACAATAGTTTGTTTAACTGGATAACCTGATAATTTTTCACATAACCTAGAAACTTCTGTGGTCAATAATGCCAGTTGATTAACTTCAGAATCAGATAAACCTTCAGCCACCAAGAAATCTTTCTGTGAAACAAAATCTTTATACAATCCTGACAATTTATCCAAACGATAATCAGGCACGGCAATATCAAGAAAAAAATCTACATGTTCGGAAATAGAATCTTGCCATGATATAAATTGTTCAATGGCTCTGAAAAGCAATTCTTCATTAAAAATTTGCTTTGGAAATTCGCGCAGGATTATGCCTACAACTTTCATTAAATTATATTATTTCTCATAGAATAAAGGTCATAACCCAGTCTTCAACAAACCATCAACCAAATTATACGCCGATATGAAAGCCCCTTCAACCCGACCAGAACTCATCCAATCCCCACAAACTGCAAAATGAAGATCACTATCCAAAAAAACCTTATTTGGAGCAGTTTTATCACAATGAGAAAAACGCCAAACTTGCAAATTTTCACAGTCAGAAAGCTCCGCATCTAGATTAAATTTGTCTAACAATTCAGCCTTCAAACAACCAATGGGATCATCTTGATTGCCATTTAAATATTCCCGTGCAAAGTTTTGCGAAGAATGGACGATTACTGAAAAAAAACCACCATGAGCATCTTGATAAAACCTTTTTGCAAGCCAGCCAATAGAAGAATTTCCAACATGAGCACAATCAAACTTTAGAGGTGGATGCTGCCTAAATCCAAGCCCAAGAGAAATACATCCTTGCATATCAACATCTGAAACCTCATCATAAAAACCAAATGCTTCTGGGATAATATCCACCGCTTGAGGAGCTGGAACTGTAGATATGACCCAATCAAAACCATCAAAGCGCTTACCCATTTCGTCAAATAAAATCCACTTATCATGCCGAATACAACGAACAATCTTTGTATTGAGATTAATCTCAATATCTTTGGCAAAAAACTTAGCCACCTGATTAATCCCATATGGACTGATATACCTGGGCTCGTCATCTATCCAGTTTTGTCGATCAATGATTCTATCACCATCAAACTTGACATAATTTGCATCCCAACGCATCAGCAACCCTTTATCAATCACCGGCCCGATAAATGCCTCAAACGGCTTTGTTCTCGCTGTGAAGTACTGTGCACCGTGATCAAAAATATATGCGTCAACCCGCCTCGTCGACATGCGACCGCCTACCCCACGAGACTTTTCAAATAACGTCACGTGGGCATAATCCTTCAGTAAATGAGCGGCCGCCAAAGCCGAAATGCCACTACCAATTATCGCGATCTTAATCAAAATAATACCCAGCCAGATTAAATACTCATAAAACAATTATAGCAAACAAAAACGTCATAAAAAAATCATTTTGGCAGACAAATCCCATTCGTCTACCATAGATAATTCTGTAGTTAATTTTAATGTTTCAGGATCAGTATTCAGAGTTAGCACCCATTTCTTATAATTTTTGCATAAATTCAACTTTAAATGCTATAAATCTTTCCATAACTGATAAAAGTGATGCACGGGTCCATGTCCTTTACCTATGTTTTGATCTTTGCTGTAAAGAATTGCTTCATACAGGTATGCCTTAGCTTTTTTACAAGCATCAAAAGTAGAAAGACCTTGAGCCATAAAGCTAGCAATAGCTGCTGATAACGTACATCCTGTTCCATGAGTATTTTGGGATTTGATACGCGGAGCAGATAAAACTTCTGAACAATCATGGGACGCATATAAATCATCCGAAGTAGCAGACCCTTCGTGCCCGCCTTTCAAAAGAACAGATTCACAGCCTAAATCCAGCAATTTTTTCGATAATATTTTTTTATCATATTCTCCTGGTATTAAAGTCCTAGATTCTGGTAAGTTAGGCGTGATGATGTTTACAATTGGTATTAATTTTGTTTTTAGAGCTTTCACAGCATCAGTTTTCAGCAGAGAGTCACCACTTTTAGCTACCATTACTGGATCTAGTACTATTGGAATGTCCTTTGCATTTTGCCTTAAGAACAAACTCACCAGTTCTATAATCTCAGTAGAAAATAGCATACCAATTTTGATCGCATCTGGTCTTATATCATCAAATATGACTTCAAGTTGTTCTTCTATACACGACAGGGGAAGATCATAACATGATCTAACGCCGCATGTGTTTTGTACGGGGATAGCAGTTAAAACAGTCATGCCATAAGATCCTGTAGCAGAAAAGGTTTTTATATCAGCTTGAATACCAGCACCACCAGAACCATCAAAACCTGCAATCGATAAACATTTGTAATTCATTATCTTTCTCCAAAGCGTGTAAAATGATTCACCATTACCTCAACAGCTCTCTTCTCTTGCTTAAAAGATATACCGTCTCCATCAGGATAGCTGTAATGCGAATAAAAACCTCTCTATACTGCTCTAAAAGGGCAACCAGCTTATCTTTATTGCTCATATAACTTTCTCATTGCGTTAAAATCTGGGCTATACAACATATCTATAAAAGCTGATTTGAAGGACCCAGGCTTTTTATGTTTTTGTGAAACCAGTTCTCCACAAAGTGAAAAAAATTCTGCTCCAATGATACCAGCTTCAAAAGGCTTATGTGTGATGGCAAGCGTTGCTGCAATGACAGCTGTAAGGCAACACCCCATTCCCGTAATATTCGTCATCAGAGGGGAACCAAATCCAATTTGTTTGGTATGAATGCCGTTTGTAATGTAATCTTTAGCCCCGCTTACGATAATTGTCGAATCAGTATGATGAGCGATATTATCTGCAACCTCTGTTGCATCTTCTGTTCTATGAACAGAATCAACACCTTTTGTTAAAAAAGAGTCATTACCCAATGCCATGACTTCACTTGCATTTCCTCTAATAATTTGACAATACGGTGCTAGATCACTTGCTACCTTGGTTCTAATTTTTGTAGCTCCACATCCTACTGGATCTAAGACTATTGGCTTGTTGTATTGTTGGGAAAGAGTTATCGCTTTTTTTATTAATTTGATAAAACCATCATCCAATGTGCCTATATTAATATAAATAACAGAAGATAGATTAACCAGTTCTTCCACCTCATCTTCATATACACACATAATTGGTGCCGCACCCACAGAAAGCAAGCAATTGGCAACAAAATCCATTGTTACAAAATTGGTTAAGTTTAAAACTAATGGCTTTGTTTTTTTAATGTTATTAATAACATCTTTGATATTTTTCATATACGGTTACCTCTTTTTGTTGTAGTTGAATGGTCATAGTGATTTGCAGATTCCATTAATTCTTTTGCTGCTTTATATGGGTCGAAGGCATTTTGAATTGCACCCACAACAGCAATGCCGCACACACCAGCATCAAAAACTTCAGGGGCATTAGTCAAGTTAATTCCTCCAATTGCTGTTATTGGATGAGATGATTCTGTTACCAATTTTTTTAAATTATCTATACCCCAAATTGTCTTGCAATCTGTTTTAGTTCTACTTGGAAATACAGCGCTAGCTGAAACATAGCTAATATCTGGCTGATTATTTGCTTCATATAGTTCATCAAAACTTTCAATTGATAATCCTATAATTTTATTTTCACCCAAGATCCTTCTGGCAACCTTTGCTGACATATCTTGTTGCCCAATGTGAACGCCATCTACATCTATTTCTGCCGCTAATTCAACATAATCATTGATTATCAGTGGTATTCCAAACGGTCTTAAGATATTTTTTAGAAACAAAGCCTTTTCTTTAATATGATTAATATCATGATATTTTTCTCTAAGTTGCACCATTGTAATACCACCTAGTGCTGCACTTCGAACCGTTTCTGAATAACTTTTTAAATCGCCTTTAATATTAGTAACAAGACAAAGTTTTAGTTGTTTCATCAAAATATTTCTCATATATTAAGCCTCATTGTAATATATGCAGTAAATACAAAAGATATAACAAATGTCGAAATACATTTACCCAATGTATATGATATAGAGACAGTTCTATACCGAATATTAGAGATACATAATGCCTGTGTCAAAGCATGGAATAGTGCAATAAGAAATATTACAGGAAGATAAGCTTTAATTAGGTACATCTTCATTGCTCCTCTCAATATATCTGGAAATTATGAGAAGAAAATGCAAAACGGCTGTACGGCCATACGGAAAAAATGCATTCCAATGTCTAGAATGCTTTTATCCTCACACTCCCTCCGCAGGCATTAACCAGAGCAGGTTTTAAGGGTATTTCTCAGCATCACAAACAAAGTTGATCAGCACCCCTGGTGAACTAAATTCAAACAACATGATAACAGTATTTATAGACTTGTCAAAAGATTTCTATTTCTCTGAGCACTCCTCACACAACCCTTCAAAAAAAACTAAAAACTTAGACTTATTATCAAAATCTGATATAATTGATCATAAAGGCCATACTTAAGCCTATGAGTAAAGCGGTTTAAAACATGGATATACAACAATCATTATCAGGCAAAGTGATTAAACCACCTAAGGACTATATGGTGAAACTAATTAATAATGAGGATTAAATGAAGTTAACTGGAAACAGTTTTAGTTATATATAGCCGAAGTTAAATTCAAACCCACGCAACATCCACGACACATCTACTCCAAAAGATATGGCGCAGAGCACGCAAAAATTATTGTTAGATAACAATGTTTTGAGCAATGAAAAACAACACATCAAAAATAGTCAATAATCATAAAATCAGCAGACCAATTCATAAAAATATAATAAAAATATAATAAAAATGAGAAAAACTGAAACTTATGGTCTATAAAAAAATTCTACAAAACAGGATATATCTATGAAAGACACAATCATCATTCGAGATCTCCTTCTAAGAACAATCATTGGTCTAAACGATTGGGAAAGAGAGAAAAAGCAAGACATAATTTTAAACATTGTGCTGCACACAAATATGAAAAAATCAGGGGATAGTGATAAAATTGAAGATTCAGTGAACTATAAAGATATCACCAAAAGAATCATCAATATTGTTGAGAATTCATCGTATCAATTGCTTGAAAAATTGGCTTCAAGCATCGCCCATGAAATCATTTATAAATTTGATGTGGAAAAAGTTGAAATAACCATTGATAAACCGCATGCCTTAAGATTTTCTAGGTCTGTGGCAGTTCAAATGATTAGGGAAAAAAAAGATTATGAATAAATTCATCATCTCATTGGGATCAAATATTGACTCAGAGAATAACTTATCCCGAGCCATATCAATATTATCATGCATAACTGATGTCATTCAAATTTCAAAAACATACCAAACCCCATCTATAAAAAAAGGCCTACCGAACTTTCTCAATCAAGCATTATCTATCCAAACAAACTTAGATCAGAACTCATTAAAAAAAGAAATGCTAGAGATTGAAAAAATGCTAGGCCGAAAGAGAACAAAAGATGCATATGACTCAAGAACCATAGACATTGATATTTGTCTCATCAATGGACAATGGACAGACGATGCATTGAACTCACTGAACCACGAGCAATTGATTGTCGCATTATTAGATATCATTCCTAAAAAAAAGATAACCGATGAAAAAACCCTACTGGAACACTACCTATCAATCACTAAAAGAAACACCAAAGTAATAAAAAGCAAACAAAAAACTGTAATGATAACTGGGGCATCAAAAAGAATTGGACGCTATCTGGCAATATCTTTTGCCAAAAAAGGCTATAATGTGATCGCCCACTACAACAAATCTCAAACAGAAGCAAAAACTCTGAAAAAACTGATTGAAACCCTTGGACAAAAATGCATCCTTTGGAAAAAAGATCTAAGCCACACAAGCACATTCGATAATATTTTCAAAAAACACAAAATCGACTTGTTAGTGAATAGTGCAGCATTATTCTACAGTGATGCAGACATCAAACAAAACCCAAAATTGGAAAAGCATCAATGGAATGTCAACTTAATTGGCCCAAAAAATATGATCAACGCTTATCTAAAACACCAAAAAAAAGGGCACGTAATAAACATTCTTGACAATGAGATTAGTAAAAACAACTCCAAAAATAGCCATTACTTAACGACAAAAAAATTCCTACATTGTTTAACATCGCAAATGGCAGCACAATACCGACCTCTATTTAGATTCAATGCCATCGCTCCAGGATGGATTCTTGATCCCATCAATCAAGATAAAACATACCTTGATAATCAAAAAAAAATCCAAGAAAAAAGATTACCCAGAAAAGGCGATGTAGCAGATCTCATCAACACAACTTTATTTCTTGAAGAAAGCACCTATATCAGTGGACAAACTATATTTCTCGATGCAGGCCGACACTTAACATAACAATCAAATGGACTATCACAACCTTTTTAATACATCCAAAACTAGAAAAACCACATTCATCACTTCGACCCGAGTACAAACATAACGAGTATCAAAACATGAACAACGCGATTTTTAACAACCAAAATCAGTAGATTAGACTCTGAATAATAAAATAAAAATCAATAGAATATTTCTAAACATCCATACACATTCATCAAAACTCACTCATTCTCAGCCTATGCAACAAGATCCTGGCAAGCCCCCACAAGCTTAACAATTTTCAATTCAACTAAATTTCGAGCCAAGATATTTGCAGGGTTGTATTGGCCTTATCAATCACAATATTATCCACCTCACAATCAACATGCCGGCAAACCAACTCTCCTACCCTCCACCCCTTCGGGGCAGCTTCGCTGTCCAAAAGCACTCCTGTGCTTTTGTCAAACACCCCGGCACCCTCGGGTCCTCATCCCTTTACATATCTGTCTATACTCTTGGCGGAGAGAGAGGGATTCGAACCCTCGGTACGGCGAACCGCACACACGCTTTCCAGGCGTGCCCCTTCGACCGCTCGGGCACCTCTCCAAGTAAGCCACGATTATACCAGAAAAATAATAAAATTCAAACTTCAGACAACTAACAATAGCATTGAATCCTACTTGTTATCTAACCATTCATTCGGAAGCGCAAAATTGAATATTTGACACAAGTCTGCCCTAGTGCTCAAACATTATTTACTTTGGGCCAGTGCTTTTTCTAGCTCGTGGGCTTGGTGTAATGAACAACACTCATTGGGAACATCTCTGGACACAACAGAAAATAACGAAGTAACCAAAGAAGATAAGACACAAAGCGTTCGGATATCATCAGGTGCATCATAAAAATCACATTGATTCCGGTTCGAGTCGCACTCATTTTTATCACCGGGTTCACCTTTTGAAAGAGCTATACTGGAAATAGCATTGGCCAATTGCCTCTTGTTGTACAAATAGATTGGTATATCAGGATATTTTTCATTCAATTGTTCGAATCTACCGAGCAATATACATACGAACACAAACATCCCTACACCCAATGTCGCTAAAACCCCTACCTTAATCACTGAGATTGCAGCAACTTGGAAAAAAGACGCAACAGTCACATTTAACATTGACATAGATAACACATTGGTCACAAAAGAAGACACCCACCTCAAAACCACACACGGAAGCAATGTCAAAATAAGAAATTTGAGCGAAGTAGCCATTTCAAACATTCCACGATCATCACGACGATACTTAGCAATCATTACATGATAGTCAACAAAACCACGCCAAAAAACAAATGGAACCGTCAATTGAAAAAAAATTGCAAACAAAAGAGAAGCACAACTAAAAATACTAAATCCCAGACACATACTGACAACATGCACAAGTACTGGTGCAAAGCTCACTCTAAAATCAATCAAGCATACACATAAAAAAGCAAGCCAACTCGCCATGATAAATGGCCGAGCCATCCAGTATAACATGTTATCTGTAAGCTGATAAAACCTCCAGCCACTATTTGAGGGCTTCCACTTGGCGAAAGAACGTATACCAGACCTAAATTCGCTTAAATCGTCTGCTGATACCCCACCACGTATATCGTGTTCGTGTTTTGCAGTTCCCCTCATTTTACTATCTCCTTGTTAACTAAAACTTAATATCTAATTATAACATATCCTACATTACTACAGATCAAACCCTTTAACAAGTACAAATATGAAAAAATCAGACGACAGTGATAAAATTAAAGATTCAGTGAACAATCAGGAAAAAAATTATGAACAAATTCATCACTCTTAACCAAACTCATTCACCACATGACGTATCAATCGCCCAGCTATACTCACTTCAGAAGAAATCTCAGGCAACCCATCTATATCAAACCATCTCGCATCCTCAATCTCTGCCTCCTGTACACAAATCTCACCACTCAAATACTCAGCCGTAAATGCCATCCTAAAACTATTGGGAAACTGCCAACTCTGACTGCCAAAATATTATATTGATTGCACCTACAAACCGACTTCTTCATTGACCTCACGACAAAGAGCATCCTCAGCACTTTCGCCTATATCAACAAAACCAGCAAGCGCACTATACATACCTGCTCTAAAATAAGAACTTCTTGCCAATAAAACCTGCCTCCCTTTTTTCAACAATACCATAATCGCAAGACTCCAACTGGGATAACTCGATAACCCACAAGAAACACAACGCTTCTCAGATTGATTGACAACGAGCTGAGTCACATGACCACAGCATGAACAATATCGATTTCGATTATACCAAGAAACCCACCCAAAAAACCTCAATAAAACATGAGCATCTTCATCAACCACTTCCGTTAAATAACCTTTCACAGTAGCTCAGATAAACGATGCCCTTTCTTAACTACTTTTAACATCACAATCAACGCATCACCAACCAAAAACACAGCATCAATCTTTCCCAACAAAGAATTTATACCCTCCTCAAATTTAACAAATGGACGACCAGAACTAGCATCCACGAAGATACGGTCCCCACTGAAAAAAAGCGCATCGCATCCACAATGAGATTTAAAATCACACGCCAATATTTGCCTCATTTCACCATCACCCTATCTCTCAACATATCCGTTCTCAATGCCTTAAACAAACATCCATACTTATTTTCAGCCTATGCAACAAGATCCTGGCAAGCCCCCACAAGCTTAACAATGCCATCTCTCAATTCAACCAAATTTTTAGCCAGCATATTCGCAGGAGTTGTCACCACCTTATTATCCCTATCAATCACAATATCATCTGCCACACAATCAACATGCCGACAACCCAACTTCTCTATTTTACCTGCCATCTCTTTATCATTGCCAATTGTCATAGACACACCTTGGAAAATTCGAGGAATTAAAATGGGAGCAATACACATGAAACCCATTGGAAACCCTCTAGATTTGGCTTTATTTAGAAAATTATCTACCTCCGGATAAATCGTATAGTTCATATCAGACACTGAAAAATCACACAAATTGGTCACAACCCCAAATCCACCCGGCACAATAAGACCATCATAGTGAGAAAAATCAACATCATTGACATCTGCAATGCGACCTCTAACAATTCGACTGGCCTCCTCAAGCACATTCAACTCGCCTGGCATATCCTTTTGCGTCACATGATTCACATGCTTTAAACTCTTCCTGCTAGGAGCAAAGGAATCCCACTCTATCCCCTGATCCTCGAGCGCCATCAATGTCAACACAACCTCACCAATCTCAGAACCATCATACACCCCACAACCAGACAACAACACCGCAAACTTCATACCATCACTCCTAAATAACACCTTAAAAACCAAATAGATTGTCTCTCAATTGACACAACAATAACAGCTGTCAAAAAACACAAATATAAACAAACCACTTTAATCATAAACACGTCTGTATAGAAAATCAAACCACCACATAATAAACTGACCATCCTCACCAATCAGAAAAACCTACCCTTTAAAAACCCCAAGACACTTGTATTGATCGATGATTCGTTTTATCATCCACAAATACAATATTATTCAAGGCATCACATGATTCAAGTGGGCATCATAGGAGTCCGAGGTATGGTTGGAAGCACACTGCTAGACAGGATGCGTACCGAAAATGATCTGGAAAACCTCAACATCACCTTTTTTTCAACCTCACAACCGAATACCCCTGCCCCCGATATCAACCAACAACAGAAAAATTTTGCTAATGCCCATCAAATCAATAGCCTCTCCAAAATGGACATCCTCATTTCCACCCAAGGTAGCCAATACACTCAAGAAGTGCACCCCAAATTACGAAATCTCAATTGGGCAGGTTACTGGATAGATGCAGCATCTCACTTACGCATGCATAAAAGCAGCATCATCATCCTTGACCCCATCAATAAAACACACATAGAAGATGGACTTAAAAATGGCATCAAAGATTTCATAGGCAGCAACTGTACCGTGAGTCTCATGCTCATGGCAATTGCAGGATTGACCCAAAAAGAGCTGATCAAATCAATACAAGCAACCACTTACCAAGCCATTTCTGGATCAGGCGCAAACGCCATCACCGAACTCTATGATCAACTAAGAATCACCAGCCAAATGGCCAGTGAACAACAGGGACTAGACCTAGCAAACACCCTACATCACAAACTCCAAGCAGATGAAAATCAACTGCCAAAAAAACACATTCAAAACACACTGGCCATGAGCCTAATTCCATGGATAGACACATCCATGCCACATGGACAAACCAAAGAAGAATGGAAAGCCATGTGCGAAACCAATAAAATACTCAACACAGAGAAAAGCCCCATCCCCATCGATAGCACCTGCGTTAGAATACCAACTTTACGCTGCCACAGCCAGTCTCTGTTCCTTGAATTGCACCAAGATTTATCCGTTGAAGAGATTGAAGAACTCATTGACAATGCACACCCTTGGGTCAATGTTGTACCAAACAACCAAAAAGAAAGCATCCATCAATTAAGCCCAATTAACTGTGCCAACTCACTGTCAATCAAAGTAGGCAGGATTCGAAAAACAAACAAAAGTCCAAACCACATACAACTGTTTACCACAGGAGACCAATTGTTATGGGGTGCAGCAGAGCCCATACGAAGAACACTTAAAATCATCATCAAACACATTCAAAAAAACCAAAGAAATCATCCCAAAAATGCTACCAAAGCATCACAAAAAACCACATTAAACATTCAGTAATATAAAAACGGATGACTAAAAAAGCAATCCAAACAAACTTTACAACTACAAACCAAAGTGAAACCATTTCATTAGATTAATTCTCTTGATTACGCGTAGCACATGTGATGAATTTTAGCCAGGAAAAGATTCATCCATTCGATGCTGAATTGGCATATTAAAACCAATGCTTAAGATCATACTTTAAAATCAGTTGCAGGCATCTACCAAAGACACAGCTACGAGTACTCAAGTCTATTATTTAGTCGAATAAACAAAAAAAGATAACTCAACAAAAACCATGCCAAAATCCTTAAGCAACAATCTCTACAAAGCCCAATCAAAAAACCGGGCTATACAAAGGTCTTAACATCATAAAGAATAACCACCTTGTTCTTCAGATGCATTTTTAAATGCATCATCTGTGGCAATTTTTGCAAGTTTAGACAAGGCAGAAACTGCTACTGTATCATTCTCTAAGCCTCTCTTTTTCTCCATTGAGTATATCTCACCATCTGTAGAATGACCCAAAAAACCCGGAGCTAAAACAGGACAATCTCGAGAAGAAGAAGATGATGATGATGATAAAGAAGACGATGACACAGAACTACTCTCTACATCTGAACGAAAAAGGCCCAAGGGAGTAACAACAGCAGCAACTTTTGAACTAGAAACACTACTACCCCCAGAAATTAAACCATCTTCGTTCATTTCTGAAGAAGATGAAGACGAAGAAGCCCCTTCCCCTCCTCCAGAAATATCAAAAGCACCTTCTTGAGAACGAACATTCTTTCTTGATGATGCCATTTGTGAATACAACTTTTCAAAACTATCAATAGCAACACCATTGCACAGTCTATCTCTTAACTCAAACGGGGCATGAGAACATGGCATACCAAATGCATCTTGAAATTCCAGATCTGGCAAATGATGATAGCTCAAAAGGTCCTTAATTTTGTTAACATAACATTCCAAAACCCCGGCCTGTTTTGAGGCCTTTTCAGCCATACCAGAACGATCTTTCTTATTGAATAAAAACACATACTCTCGATATAAAGCATCCAAAAATAATCCCATGGGATTGTCTCTTTTTGACATTCTTCCTTTAGCGCAACGATCCACATGCATATCTAACACATAAAACAACTGCGACAGATACAGCTTTTCTTTATCCTCATTACCATATAAAAATTGTTCAATTAAAAATTGAATACTTGTGGTGTTTCCATCTGCTCCCATCAACGAGTCACTTAAATTAACGAGGGGAACTGCTTTCGGAAAACAGTGATGCATATCTGCATACAAACCATTGATGACAAGTGATTGAAAAAGAGATTTTTTCTCTATATTGCCCGATGCACTATTTTTCTGTAGATACAAAGCGGTTTGAATGAAAGTATCCCCTCTGAGTAAAGCACATTTCTCAAAGATCTTGCACAGCTTACCTCTCATAATTGTTCGCTTATCTTGATCTTCCTCCTTTTGATACAAACAAAACAACCGTCCCAAAACAGTGTCCTGAGTTTGATCATTAATAGGCAAATTTAAGTCTGCAATTTCTAGATTTACAAAACCAATGACCCCCTTAAAATCGTGTTTTTGTGAACTTTGAAATCGCCCAAAAATACGTTTCCAAAGAAGTTTCTTTTCTTGTGTTCTTGCAACAATATCAATATCCATATCATCACCAATAGATACCAGGTGATTTTGCACAGGTTTTTTAGAGTTAAAAACTCCATTGGCACTTGACTCTTGCTCTTTTATAGCCTCCCCCCCTGGCCACTGCGTATTGTAGCCAGATAATCGTACATTTGATGTTCTTGATCTCGAACTTTGTCTCTTAAAAACTGCAACGCCAGACAAATCACCATTTCCTGTAGTGTCTTGACTTGCATCACCATGAAAGTCACAAGAAGGATTATCCTGGTGTAACTGGTTTGCTACTGATGAAGATTCTTTTATAACCTCAAAAGAATCAGAGCGATCAACGCTACCATCGTGACAAACATCAATAGTAGACACGGGGGATTGGAATTCAGATTGTGAGGTTCCTATCATACTACTAGAACACTCAGAAACATCTGGACTTTCATCTTCAGAAGTCCCAACATTTGATGCAAAAGTAACGGTATCATTTAAACTCAAAGGAAAATCTGAATCTGAACTAGAAGATGTAGCAGAACTTTCATTAACAGAAGTACCAACATTTGAAGCAGAAGAACCCTGACTAGAAGAAACATCAGAATTTGAAGCAGAAAAAAGTACTGAATCTGAGTGAGAAGGTCCAGTACTTGATTTTAATTTACCAATTAACGCAGTCAACTTCTGTCTAAATTCTCGTTTTCTTTCTTTCTTTTTTACTTCTTCTAATTCTGCCTTTAGTCCTTCTAATCTTTTAGATAAAACAGCCATACTCTCTTGATTATCATTGGAATTCAGATAACCAATGCGCGAATGCGCATTGACTAAGGACTGAAATGATACAACTACTGATTCCAACTGACTTGCATCACAATCACTTATTAAATCATTAACATGATTTTCTTCAGATAGGTCTGCCAATAAAAACTCAATAACCGAACACTTCGGATTGTTTTCAGAAAAAGTAAAAAGTAAATCCCAGGCCTGTTCATCATCAATAATTGCAAGCAGAGCTGCACTTTCACTCATATGAATACAAGAAGACGAAGACGAAGATAGACCAAGAATCTGATTATAATTCGATACAAACTGGGCGTAATCAACTGACAATAAAAGTTTTACTAATTCTTTGGATAACCTCATAATAAATTCCATTTATGTTATATAGTATAAAAATATCAATCTAGATAAACGTTGTCAACAACGGCAGAAAAAATAAAAACAATAAATATCTGCAAAAAATACAATCATCAACTATAAAAAAATAAACGAAATTAAGAGCACGTATGAACACAATATTAGTCTTAGGAAGAGGCCACATTGGAACATTGATTGCAGAATGTCTTCATCAAAACCACTATAAAATCATATCAGCAGATCAAAGCAATGCATCAAATCCATCAGCATATCCAAAAATAAAAATGGACATCAATAACAACAGTGATTGGGAAAATATAAGCAAGAACACAACAATTGATGCCATCATCTCAGCACTTCCTTTTCACTGCAACACCGTTATCATCCATCAAGCAAAAAAAATGAACTGTCACTACTTTGACCTCACTGAAAGTGAAGTGATCGCAAAACATGCAAAACAACACAGCATCAATCAAACAAAAGCCTATGTATCACAATGTGGAATCGCACCAGGTTTGATCAATATCATCGCACATGACTTATTACAAAAAGTTAAAGATCCCACCGAAATACAGATCAAAGTTGGAGCACTCCCGCAAAAAAAACACCTTGAAAGTCAGTTAAACTATGCCCATATCTGGTCACTGGAAGGACTCATAGAAGAATATTCCAAACCAGCAACAGTCATAGAAAACGGAAAAAAAACGCAAAGAGATTCTTTAAAGAACCACGAAACCATCAAGTTATTCAACACAACATTTGAAGCATTCAATACATCAGGTGGCATAGGGTCTTTGATTGACAATCTACCAAAATCAATTCAAACATGTCACTACAAAACCCTTAGGTATCCGGGGCACAAGCAAGCCATGGAGTTACTCATGCACGAATTAAACATGAGAGATAAGCCTCAAGAATTATACCAATTACTCGACGAAAATCTACCAAAAACAAAAAAAGATCAAGTCATATGCCATGTTTCCATCAACAAAACCACAAACCATAAAACAATCACACACAGTTGGTCAAAAATATTCTATCCACAAAAAATGTATGGAAAGTCATGGACAGCCATTCAACTGACCACAGCACTATCTGCCTGCGCCGTGGTCGACATCGTGATGAAAAAACCATCACAATACCAAGGCTATATCGAACATCATAGATTCACACCTCAACAAATATCAAAAACCCCTTTCGGAAAATACTTAACATAAGGACATCATCATGCAAGAAAAACCAATCCCTTCAAGCTACCACAACACAACTTGGCACTGTGACAAAAAACACAGTATCATCAGCACCAATCCTAGCACAAAAGAAGCACTAGGAGAATTTGGACTGTGCTCTGAAAAAGACTATCTCAACATGATCAAACATGCCAAAAAATCTCAAATTACATGGCGCAATATCCCCGCCCCTAAGCGAGGAGAAATGATCAGAAAAATTGGCGAAAAATTCAGACAACACAAGGATAATCTTGCCAAAATCATCACACTGGAAGTCGGAAAAATCACCCAAGAGGCACTGGGCGAAGTTCAAGAAGTCATTGATATGGCTGAATTTGCCGTCGGTCAATCACGCATGCTCTACGGCAACACCATAAGTTCCGAGAGAAAAGAGCACCGTTTATACGAACAATGGCATCCTTATGGAGTATGCGGAATCATCACCGCATTCAACTTCCCAATGGCAGTGTGGGCATGGAACGCATTTTTAGCACTCATCACTGGTAACACAATCATATGGAAACCATCTCTAAAGACGCCTTTGTGTGCCGTCACCATTCAAAAAATTTGCAATGAGGTAATCTCTGAAATGAACTATCCTGAGGTCATTTCTTTGCTCTTATCAAACGATGAAATGACTCAAAAATTCATCAAGAACAGAGACATAGACATCATATCATTCACGGGATCTTGCCAAGTTGGCCAACAAGTTGCCACTCAAGTGCATAGTCGATTTGGTAAGTGCATATTAGAACTTGGCGGCAATAATGCAATTATTGTTGACAAAAATGCCAACTTGGATCTAGCAATTCCTGCCATTGTATTTGGTGCAGTTGGCACAGCAGGTCAACGCTGCACCACCACCAGACGTGTATTCATCCATAAATCCCAACTCAAGACCATCTGTACACAGCTCATTGACGCATACAAACAAGTCTCCATAGGAGACCCAGCACACCCAGACACACTCATGGGTCCCTTGATTGATGACAATGCCGTCAAGCAATTTAAAAAGACCATCTCTCGTATACAACAACAAGGAGGACGCATACTCACTGGAGGAAAACCACACACTCTGGGAAAAAACTATGTGCAACCAACTTTGGTGGCAGCAAGTGCCGCCATGAAAATCACACAGGAAGAAAATTTTGCCCCAATTTGCTATCTCATCCCCTATGAGAATATCCAAGAAGCCATTGATTGGCAAAACAATGTCAATCAGGGACTTTCCTCCGCTTTGTTTACTGACAGCCTACAAACTGCTGAGTACTTTTTGTCTGCCAATGGGAGTGATTGTGGCATTGCAAACATCAATATTGGCACTTCAGGCGCAGAAATTGGCGGAGCATTCGGAGGAGAAAAGCACACCGGAGGTGGACGAGAAGCAGGGTCTGATGCCTGGAAATCTTACATGCGCAGACAAACAGTCACAATAAACTGGGGCGAGGATTTGCCATTGTCTCAAGGCATTACATTCAACATACAGTCAATAAAGAAAAAATCACGCTCATAACAATAAACTATACCACAAACTTTATTGCACCAAACTATGCGCCAATAAAGGCGCAACTGTCAAAACTTCTACAAAGCCAGGTAAATCCTTACGAGCAACAGTATCTGTGACAATCACTTTGTCCACGCCAATCTTTACCAAGGACATCAACGCATCAATCTCTGCAAATACATGGGTCACACACACACTCACTTTAAAACCCGATGCCAATAGGATTTCAGCGCAAGAAAAAACCGTTGAACCAGAGGACATCACATCATCCACAATCACAACATGTCCTTGCGGCAATCCATCTAACGAAAATTGACAACTAACCGATTGATTTGACAATCGAGTTTTGCACATGGTGATGACATCACATGCAAGTAAATCAGCAACACGAGAAGCACGATCTTGCCCACCTTGATCTGGAGAAACCACATAATCAATCTCTCCCCGATAAAAACAATTCGCCCATAATGGCGCAGCATAGAGCTGATGCAAACCACCATCAAAAAAATCAAGCGCCGCAGTTGAGTGCAGATCAACTGTATAAATACCTTGAAGATCAAACCCTTTCAACAAACCTGCCACCGCTCGAATTGATATCACCTGAGAATGACCAACGGAACGATCTGAGCGAGAATAAGGTAAATACGGAATCACTAGCCGAACACGACGAGGGTTAGAATGAAAAATGGCATCCATCAATATAAAAAATGCCATGAGCAAGTCAGAATTGACCAAAGTAAAAGTTTGTACAACAATAACATCTTGATGACTCAAATCTGAACCAAAACTTAAATTCAACTCACCATTATCAAAATAAGATTCACAAACAAAAAGCACACGAGCATTTAATAAATCTGCGATAGAAGAAGCAAGTACAGAACTACCGACATTTGCCACAACCGAAATTTGATCATGAAATAGCAACCATATCCCTCACAATTACAAACAATCACACATTCTCAAGACACCATCAACCTGAACAATCCCAGAAAACGAAATATAGTCAATACATTGCAAATAGACTTTCTTCTGCTTGCCGCCTTCTCATTCTCACAGCATATAATGACAAATAATCATCTCCAGTGCGCCCATAGCCATCTCGCGTGTTCATATTAATTTTTCCGCGCTGTAATTCATCTATGATATCACCCGAGGTATCGGGTATTGCAGTTGTACAGTTAACTGCATAATACAGTGCATTTCTTCCATGGTCATCCATGCAATTAACATCAAAACCTTTATCAACCAGATACTCAACCAACTCTAAATTACCATCTTGACAAGCTTGCATCAATACAGTTTTTCCGTCTTCTTGTTTTGCATTTTTATTGACTTTTGCATCAAGCAAAGCATCAACCACACAAAAATGGCCATTTTTAGGACTATTTTTACAAGCCACAAATAAGGGATGTTGACGAGATCCTGAATAGTAGCCATGAGACAAATCAAAATAATCATCGACACGAAAGCCAATATCAATCAGTGTCTTGATCATTTCACCATGACCTTCCCCACACGCAATTTCAAAAGCAGACCCTTTTGACCAAGTGAACTCTGAACCTGGTAAATTGGAAATCCAACGCATTAGTCGATGATTATTGGCTCTGGCAACTGAATCAATAAAGTGTTGATCAACGTCTACAAGACTGGTCAGATTCGCACAATAATACGCATCCAGAGACTCCGCACTAACCAATTCAGAACATCCGAAAGGATCAGATTCTTCATCATCACCATCTGAATCCTCATAGGGGACATATCTACAGTCCTCGTTCTCTTCTATTAGTGCACCCAAAAGCAATAGAGCTTGACCACACAAGTTCCAATCACTTAAATATGTGTCCTTTCGCTTAACCAATTTCTGTATACCTTCTTCCCGGAACTGCCATGGAGAGTAAGATTTTAACTGACTATGAATGGCTCTCTTCAATTCATCAATATTCGTCTCTATCATTCCTGCACCCATGTGTATCTGAAACACGTTAAGGGCATCATGCATATTGGAAACCGAACTCTCTGTTGACTCTATAGGTTTAAACGCCAATTGAAAACTTAAAACATCTGGAAACTCCAATTTTTTTTGGTTAATACGTCGGTTGATACAGTAATAATTCTCCCATAGAGTCTTTAGATTAGCCCAAATTTTTGTGACTGCTGTTTTCATAATATTATCCAATTATTGTTATAGACAGTATACTTTTTTAACAAAAAAAGCAAGGTCTAGCAGGAAATCTAGACACAAAACAGAACAATCAACAGATCAACTACCCAGCATCACTTTATTTTAATAAGAGGACGGACCTACATACGGCCTAGTAGTAATATATGCATATAGATCCTGTATTTGAGGCTCAAGAGAAAGATCCATAGGCTGCTCACTTTCCTTCTGACTTCGTGTTATTACATACTTAGTCAACGCTTCATGAGGACCTGGATGAGCATCAACAAGCATCTTAACAATTTTCCCCGTTTCCACATCCTCCAACTTTGATCCATAGTCATACCATAGCCAATGATCAAGGGCATAATCCAGTGCTTGAAAGCCAAGAGCATCCGTCTTGTCAACATCAGCTCCAAGATCAATCAAAGATTGAATATCTACTAAGTGAGATTTGGCATCACTTTGATGGTACTTACGGTCAAATCCTACTGCATTACAACAACACATCAATAACGTAATTTCCCGGTTACCTGTGGTATGATTAACATCTATATCAACCCCTTTATCTATCAACAATTTAATACGTCCTTTTTCTGCAGCATGAAATAAAGCCACTCCGCCGACATATCGTCCAAGATCACGAGGAATTTCGCAACTCTCAAAGGGATAAGTCGCCCCCTCTTCCAAAGGCCTCTGCTCTCCATAAACCATGTAATTTATATCAGCTCGAAATGACTCCAGCCTATATCGAATGATGTCTACTCGTGGATTTGCTCCGCAATCAATCAATGATGCAATCATTTCATCAGACACATTCACAGAAAATCCGGTTATGTCTAGATCTTCACCACGCAGTGCACTCACCAATAAACGATCAAGAAAATACTGTCTCCAACCAGGCCCAATTTGTTGAATTACTTCAGAGGATAAAGAAGGTAGATCTATCTATAATTGAAGTTCAATAAAATTCGTCTTTCCATCATCCTTTTTAGTAAATAGCCAACTCATCAATTCATAATTGCCAGACCAACAAATAAACCAAAACTTAAAATCACTGGCTCTCCAAAAGTAACACTCAAGATCTCTGGGTGACAATGTAGAACCAAAAAATACCAATGCGTTAAACCTAAGGCTTTCTTTAGATAGCTTATCCCATCCATACGCCTGATCTCGTTCACTCAAGTCAGATTATATCTTATTTAGCATTGATAAACACTGCCGATGCAGTGACGAGTCTTTCAAATAATTGGCATCTTTTTGAACCAACTCATCTCCAACCTCTGCCACTTGACTACCACCACTATCTTCTTTTTTCCATGGAGACAAACTTTCTAACTCTAAATCACAAAACACTTGATGCAGTTCGCTTTTTAAATGATTAGACTTGTCTTTAAAAAAATCAGGCTCAAAAAACGCATCAGGATCAATTTGCCGGTCGAGAAGAAAAGCATACATCCCCTTGTGTAATCTATTCTTTGGAGATACAGCACGCAATTGCGCAATATCCTTTAATTCTATTAAATCTTTATACTCTTTCTCTAATAATACAATCCTTTCCCGAAGCTGGTCTGCTGTAATCATAATTATCTCCTCCATAAAACCTAAACTCTACAGAAGCACATCGTACACATATCATAAAATATCAAGGAATAAGTTATGCCCAAAGCACAACCAAGATCATTATCATTCTCTAAATACGCATTTATCATCAATTCAACACACTAAATCACTTGCATATCCCAAAGCTGCTTATAATGACCATCTTTCTTTCTAATGAGCCCTTGGTGAGTACCCTGCTCAACAATTTTTCCTTTATCCAACACAATAATCCTATCCATATGCTTCAAAGTTGATAACCG
>JAZAFR010000012.1:0-25910 GCA_036121365.1 Pseudomonadota bacterium
GAAGTTAGAACATGCTGCCGTTCGACTTGCATGTGTTAAGCATGCCGCCAGCGTTCAATCTGAGCCAGGATCAAACTCTTGAATTAGAATTTGTCTGTGACATTAACAGTTGTCACATAACTGTGATAATGACCGTAGTCATTATTTATCTGGCTATCAGAAATCACTAAAGCGCCCACACAAATTGTATTAATTCAAAATTTTAAAGAACTTCTAACTTTGAACACATTGCTTCGGAAACCAATAACTCAACGTTAGGATTGCTATTATAACGGGTGGAACAACAAAGTCAACAGATAAAACAAATAAACTACAAATTACATGTGAATAGTTTGACACTCATCAAAAATCTTATCACGAAACCCCATATGCGATAGTCTTAAAACTGAAAATTTCAAGAAACTAACAAACAAAAAAGAAGTCAACAACATGACAAAAGACCTATGATCAATGAAAAAGCGATAACAAAAATCAACAACAAGAAAAATCCACAAAGCTTTTATCATCGAATCAGTTGATAGCAAGTATACGCACTGGAATGCCTATCATCTAATTCATGCCTTATTTTCTGATCTATTTTCCAACCTTCATCCAACAGCACATCTAACCCATAAGGAAAAAAGACATCACCTGGTACATGGTTTTCCACCACAGTAATATATAGTCGACTCGCAATCGGGACTGTTTCTTCATAGAGCCGAGCCCCTCCAATGACCATAATCTCACCTTTATCTGTAGATCGAATCAAACGAAGGGCTTCTTGCAAGCTGGAAGCCTTCTCACATCCGCGACATTGAAAATCTGATTGACGGGTTACCACCACATTCAACCTATTCTTCAGCGGCTGACACTTCAATGATTCAAAAGTTTTTCGCCCCATAACCACAGGCTTGCCGCGTGTCATTTGTTTAAAGTAAGCAAGCTCATCAGGTAAATCCCATGGCAAATCACCATCAATCCCTATCACCCTATTTAAATTCATAGCCACAATTAAAGAAACCGCCATTCAGAACTCCTTGAAATATTTTGATATACACAAAACTGGATAAGTCTAAGCAAAATAATAGATTTACCTAAAATGTTGACCATGTGCGTGCTCCTCTAAATCACTCATCCTTCTTGGACAACAACAAGTTGACCCAGTCTCAGGTAGCCTATCATCACACCCAGAATCTGCACCGCGAATAGAACACCCCTGTTCTTGTCCAGTACCAGAACCCAGATCAAAACAACTGGCCGGCTTACATGGTAAATTTTCGCACACTCTTAATACTGATGAACGCCCCCATTGTCTTTGACATAAATCAAGAAACAGATTGTATCGGCTTTGCTTTCTAGACTGGGCGACAATGCCTGAGACATGATACAAACTGTTCAACAGTAGCGCAATCTGACCACCCAACATCATAACACCCGCAGTTTGAGGCCCCATCCACACACCAAAGAGCAAATAGCTGCCTCCTGAAGCCATAGCCACACTTAAAACATAATACAGAGAAACTATCTGCAAATTACTTTTTAAACAAGATTTCAGTTTTGCTTTAACACAACAAGGGACAGCTTGATGGGGACGGTTCAATTGTAGAACCCCATAAGAAAACACGATTAAAGGCGAAGCCAAAGTAATCACACACGGACAAGCACAAATTAAAACCGTACAAAACACCCGAATGGGCATCAACAACCCTGCCTGAGGAAGCAAGCAAGCCCACAAAGCAGAGGCCACATAACCAGAAACAATGACACTTGGAATCACTGCTTGCAAGTACTCATTCAATTCAACACCCAATTTAAATCCAAGTTGATTCGACTCATCGAGCACCTTGCCCTGCATCCAATCAGAAAGCATAACCACACCCATAGTCTTCAAGCAATCACAAAAGAAAAACTGAGCCATAGGCAACCCGAAAAAGGTAACAGACACCAACATAAAAAATGAATACAACCAAGACACTCCAATGGCCAAAGACAATGAACCAGAAAGATCTACAAAATCACGTCGCCATTGCAAAAATAAATCCTTACCCAGACCGTAACCAGCCCCAATAAGCAAAACACCACTGGAGCACAAAAACAATGTCAATGAGTTTGCAAACACCACAGACATGATAACGCCTCCCGTTAAAAACACCGCATGAAAGGCAACCTGTCTATCTCTACTGAAAGCATTTCCAAACACTGCTAGCCTATCAAGCAAATACATTAAGCCCATCGAAAAAATATAAAACACATACCCTTTCCACAAAAAAGCCAGTTTCACCTCCGGACGAAAAAACAAAGGAATATAGCACAAAAGAAAAGCAAATAATGGCACCAACATGGCACTCAAAAATAAATGACTTACATAAAAGAAACGGTCTCTCATAAAATAAAAGCTGGATAAAATCAGACCGGAGCTCAGCCACCAATATGCCAAACGCCACTGCAATACCGTAAGAAACCCCGCCAAGAAATTATTAACATAACCAAAAGACAAAAATAATAGCGAATTTCTCCAAGAATAAGGGTGACTCTTTTTACTTTTACAACAAGACTTCATCTTCTCTCTCTACAACCAATACACAAAAACAAATAGCAACAACCATATCACATCTACAAAATGCCAATACCAACTGACAGCTTCAAATGCAAAATGTCTTTCTGGTGTAAATTCTTGCAGATATATTCTATAAGCAATCACCAACAGCATCACAGTTCCAAGCAATACGTGCAATCCATGAAACCCTGTCATCACATAAAAAATATTGGCATAAACACCTCTATTTAAACTTAAATCCAAATGCAAATACGCCTCATAATACTCAAACCCTTGCAAAAAAAGAAAGCCCACGCCTAAAAAAGCCGTCAACAACTGCCAAAACAATGCCCTTTTGTTCTTTCCAGTGACAATGGCCCAATGCGCAAGCGTAATGGTCAACCCACTGGTTAAAAGAATCAAAGTATTAAAAACAGGCAAGCCCCAAGGAGACATTGCTGCATCGGGACCGACATAACGCGATGGGTCAGGCGTATTGAGCAAGGGCCATTGATTGACAAAGGAAGGCCACAGCAAATAATGTGTCATTTGATCAGACGCAGTCTGGCCAGCAAGGCGAGCCAATGAGACAAAACGCACATAAAAGAGAACACCAAAAAACGCAATAAAAAACCATGTTTCAGAAAAAATAAACCAAGCCATAGACCAACGATAATATTGATCTGATAGAGCATATTGTTCATCTGTGCTATCACTCTCATCACAAATGGCCGCATGAAACCAAAATCCAATCACAACGAGGATTGCCCCAACCCCAACGACAAGAAGAAACGGAGCAAACCAGGACCCGTGTAGCCAGTGAACGATGCCTAAAGCAATGAGAAGCATGGCAAAGGATCCAAATATTGGCAATGCACTTGGCGCTATAACTTTATGACTCATCATCCGTCTCTTAACTGATTAACCCACTATAAAATAAAAACCGATCACAAACAATGCAAAACCCCACTTTAAGAATCAGATATTAACTGTATCGACCCTTGCATCTTTTTCCACGCAGAGGGATGGTCCAATCCAAAAACAAAGTGATCTAAACTAAATGGCTCCAATTCAATTGGAAAATCATGACCAATGGCGATCTCAGTGACGAGTTCCTTTGTTTCTTTTGGTGCAAGTTGAAGGATTTTATCATCGTATAACAATGAATAATTGACAAAGTGTTTGACTTGAGAAGGACTGGATTTAGCAGAAACTCTTAAATAAACAGGCATATCCGAACGATTTACGAATGTCAAAACAACCGAACTGGGAACCTTGGCTGACACTTTTAGTTGCTTATGCCCAACAGTTACTGACACCGGTAGCAAATACCCTCTAAGATGCACATTAGAAAACACAACTGCATGACCATGCTGGCCAATACCAGTATCAGAGGCAGCAACATGACCACCTCCACCAGACGCTCCATGGACATGACCATCCTCATTCAACCAATGATACATAAACATCATAATAAAAGTCATTGAAAATGCAAAAAGCAAAAATAGAGATAATTTGATTGCGACATTGCGTTTCCTCAATCCAGTATCATTCACCTTTACATGACACAAATCAAACAACCAGTATCCTATACTGACCAACACACCAACGCCAAAAATCAGAACACCATAACCAAAAATACCAACACCATGAAGCCACTGTAAAAAACTCAGCATCAGTGCACATAGAAAAAGTATTAAGATAATCGGTAATTGACCATTCATGTAAAAACTCAGTATTGATAAATTTGATCGGTTACCCGGGGAGACCGCTCAAATGTATGCTGAGGTGCTGGCGAATCGACAGTCCACTCCAAACCCCTTGCTCCATCCCACACACGCGAAGTTGCCTTTCGCTTTCTCCAAAAGCCTTGAAACAAAGCATACACAAACAAAAGCTGAGAAAAACCAAACACAAACCCACCAATAGAAGCAATCAAATTAAAGTCAGCGAATTGCAATGCATAATCTGGAATTCGACGAGGCATTCCTGCCAAACCTAAAAACTGCATCGGCAAAAAAGTGAAATTGGAAGACACAACACTCAACCAGAAGTGCCATGAGGCAATTTTTTCTGAATAATAGTACCCAGTCCATTTTGGATACCAATAATAAACCCCAGATAAAATTGCAAAATAAACACCAGTCACAATCATATAATGAAAATGGCCAACGACAAAATAAGTATCTTGATATTGATAGTCAAGTGGAACAATTCCCAACATAACACCGCTGAGACCTCCAAATGTAAATAAAGCAACAAAGGCTATTGCAAACAACATTGGTGCTTCGAAAGATAAAGATCCATCCCACATAGTGGCCAACCAATTAAAAACCTTAACTCCGGTTGGCACAGCCACCAACAATGTCGTTGCCATAAAAAATACTTGGACATAAAAACCGACACCAGAAGTGAACATATGATGCACCCAGACAACAAAAGACAAAACAAAAATACACACAATTGCGTATATCATAGACATTTTACCAAAAAGAGGTTTCCGTGAGAAAGTCGGCATAACCTCTGAGATGATACCAAAAGCAGGCAAGGCCAATACATAAACCTCAGGATGCCCAAAAAACCAAAATAGATGCTGGAACAGTACTGGATCGCCCCCTCCTGCAGCATTAAAAAAACTGGTACCAAAATGTCTGTCAAGTAGCATCAATGTGACGGTGCCTGCCAGCACAGGCATAATGGCAAGGACCAAAAGTGCCGTGACAAACCAAGACCACACAAAAATTGGCATACGATGATACGTCATTCCAGGAGCACGCATAGTGATCACGGTCGCAACAAAATTCAGTGATCCAAGAATTGAAGATATACCCAAAACATGAATAGATAAAATCATATAATCAGTACTAGGAGGCCCGTAAGAAGTTGATAGTGGCGCATAAAAAGTCCATCCAAAATTAGGAGCACCTCCTTGCATTAGCAAGGTACTCAACAGCAAACCCAAACCAACAGGCAATAACCAAAAGCTCCAGTTATTCAAACGAGGAAAAGCCATATCAGGGGCTCCAATCATCAAGGGGATCATCCAATTGGCAAACCCTGCCAAAGCAGGCATAATGGCACCAAAGATCATAATCAAACCGTGCAAGGTAACCATTTGATTATAAAAGTTCGGATTCACAAATTGCATACCAGGCGCAGAAAGCTCTGCCCGAATAATCAAAGCCATAAAGCCGGCCACAAAAAACATGATCAAACTAAACCAAAGATACAGTGTTCCTATGTCTTTATGGTTGGTTGTCATGACCCAACGCAAACACCAATCAACCCATTTAATACCACTGATTTTAAGCACTTCATCTGACATTCCTACTCTCCTTCTCAATCAATTGATAGCTTTGAACCAAAACACATCCTAAGTTTGCAAGTCCTTGACATCCCAACATCTTAAACATTGACAGTAACAATTGCAATGCTAAGCACCCATGATATCAAACACAAACAAAAGCACTGTCAATTTAGCTCAATTTTTGCTGTTCTTTGACCCATTTCTCATAATCTTCCGCAGAGCGGGCATCCACAACAATGGGCATATAGCCATGTTGCATTCCGCAAAGCTCAGTGCACTGACCACGATAAACCCCTGCTTTCTCAACCCAAATCCAAGACTCATTGACATAACCAGGTATACAGTCACTTTTAACACCCAATTGCGGCACCCACCACGAATGGTTGACGTCATTTGATGTAAAAAGGAGACGTATCTTCTGTCTAATTGGCACTACCATAGGCTTATCCACCTCCAGCAAATAGTTTTTACCTTTCGGCTGTGCACCTCTTATTTGGGCAGGGCTGGTTGATAGATTACTATTGAATTCTATTCCCTCTTCAAGATAACTATATTGCCATTTCCACTGCACTCCTGTCACTTTGATATTCATCACAGGCTTACTTGTATCATCCATCTTACTCAACAAACGGATAGAAGGAATAAGCATTAAAATGACCAACACCATAGGAATAGCAGTCCAGAGGATTTCGACCCAAAAACTATCATGATAATTGGCAGCCACTGCACCTTGGCTTTTTCTAAATGCATAGATTGCGTAAAACAAAGCAGCAAACACACCGACACCAATAACAAGACAGATATAAAAAATCAGCATATGCAAATCATAAATCTGATGACTAGTAGGCGTGACTCCAACAGGAAGATTGATACCATATTCTGCAAATGCGCCCACTGTCAAAATTAAAATCCACCAGCATTGCTTCATTGTTTCATTTCCTCCTCTAAACTACCATAACTGGTAGTTTGTGTTGTCTGTTACTGCGGCTTGTACCATATATTTAACAGCAGCAATAATCTGTGCATCATCACAATCTTTACATCCTCCTCTTGGAAGGATACAGCCTCGAACCCGATCATCATACTGGGTTTTGGGCACAGTCTCAACTGAGCCAACCAAATATCGAGAAGCATTTTGATTGGGTGCCTCTAATTGCGATTTTTCTTGAGCCTGTTGCCCTTCAATGGTCACACGAACTAAAAAATCAAAGGAAGATTGAATCCTCCAACTCCAATCTTCAAAATTGGCAAGCTGTGGTGCCTCATTGTCTGGGGCCAAATGACATGCCATACAGTTTTTTACAAAAATATCTTTCCCATCAAGCATGGTATACTGTTTTGGTTTTACTGCTTTTTTTTTCTTAAGATGATCATAGCCAAGCAACTTTGCATCGGGCAAATCTTCAACATCCATATGCAAATCAGACTGTAAAGATTGCTGCGGACAAAAGTGCAAATACTGGCAAATAAGTCCCGTCATATTCAACTCTTTATCGGTAAAAGCCAAATATTTGGGAAGGTTTGAAAAAAAAGAATTCAAATAATCTGAACGATTGACGTGATCATGAGACAACATTTTTGACGATACCTCTTTGTATTCAGACACAGGCTGTACTTGGGCAAAAGACAATGGGCACATCGCAGACAAAACAAAAAAACAACCAACCAATGGAGTCAAATTCATAACTTGTAAAGTAAAGAGCACATTCATACTCTATCAGTAAGCATAATGAGGCTCAAGATCGTTTTAGAAGAATTACAAAATTTTAGTCAATAGTGGACAAGAATAAGAGACACACCAAGACCGCACTCGCAGACCAGGACAACTCTGTTTATTACAAATATAATCATTATCTTATACAACAAATTAAACCCTATAGAACAATGTAAAAACCACTATAACCATCTATACCTGATAGCTTATTAAGCAATAATATGAACATGTTCAACCAAATGGTGTCACACATGCAACCATCATGATATAAATTGTGACTATCTTTAAGGTTTTAGAACTGGAGATTCATCGCCATTGACTTGTGCTGTTTGAAATGATTCATCCAAGACATCTTCAGGAAGATCAGCTTTCGTTGTGAGCCTTAATTTCCCGGAATCGGACATATTCAGAGAGACAATCTTTTTACGTTGATCAAATCTTTTGGCTAATTCAAGAAAAACACCAACTAGTTCTGGATTTTCCTGTAACTGTCCGTTAACGTCATTAAAACAACAAGGATCAGAAGAAGAGGAAGCAAATTCTCGATGACATTCAATCCCTTTAGCAATCAATTGCAATCCAACTTTCAATGTAAATCCTATCGCATTGCTAAAGTTACGCATAAAAAATTCACGATCAGGAGAGTCTTCTTTGGTAATTTCTGGCCAAACCTTTACTCTGAGTGTTTGATAGACAGAAGGCACATATGTGGGCGTTTCTCTATCTTTCATTTCATTCAAAATGACTTGCAATGTTTCAGGCGTTGGATGCGCAGGCCAGAAAGACAATGAATATCTTGTCGGAAATTCTTCAATACAAGCCCATGCCAGAGTACACAAATTTTCAATCCTGTTCTCCTCTTGTAAAAGTCTAAACTGCCAGGCAAACATCACAAAATATCTAAAATGAGATGGTTGCGCTTCCAATCTTGTAACGAGAAGATTCAGCTCATCCGTTCCTGTCTGACTGAGGACTTCATAAATGGGCGCACAAAGATATTGAAAATACAATCTTCGAGCTTCCTTTTCTTCATAATTTTTAGAGTTTAACAACTCAATCAAACATTTGTGTAGACCATTATAACTAGAAAAAATAGAATTCGACAAAAACAACTCACCCGTTTTATGAGCTCTGGCACCAGCAATATCCAGGTATTGAATCAAAAAAACGCGCTTTAATAAACTTTCTTTGCCTTCATCATCCCCATGACCTAACCCCAGTCTGCAAACATGAAGCTTGGAATAATCACATTCTGCTTGTGAGGCATGACCAAGATGCAGTGGAAACTGATGTTGTTTTAAATCGCTAATCACTTCATCTGATAATTCAACTCCCACGATGTCCTTGATGGCAGCTGAATCCAAACCCATCAAAAATCCAAACGCGATGTCATGATCGGTAAGCGACAAGGAATCATAGGAATCATTTGAGTCTTGCATCGCTAAATAATGAGCTTTCAGCTTGGCAACAACGTTTTCAGCTTTGGTAATATCAGAAAAGATGAAATGCACTTCAATATTGTAAAGTGGGTATATTGCCTCTGACCCAGCTGTATTGCTTTGCGAAGGAGAATCTCCTGCTACGGTAGAATTTTGCACAGAAAATTCTGCAGTAGACCCATCACTCAAAGAATCTTTTGCGGGCAACATAGACTTGATATAGTCTATAGATTGGGCATTTAAAAGACTGCCAGAAATAAAGTTTTGCCCCCAATCATCATAGTCGTAGACTGCGTGTGCAAAGATCAAACCCAGCATGAGCCTTTCCAATTCAGCATAACGTGGACCTTCAAGAGATGTTGGCTTTGGAACTTTAAAGATTTCAGAAAGCTTGTCGTACAAGATATTTTGCCAGGTTGTGAGTGCTTCTTGAGAACCTGTCCCATCAGTACTAGTGGACACATTTTTCGAAAGATAAATACTGATCAGTGGACCGTGACGCTCTAAGATACCAGAGATCACTGTTTCTAATTTTAAGCCCAACTCTTTTACCCTCAAAACTTCTTGACCAAACATTGAATTTTCCTTATTCCTTAATCTCTACAGCAAAAAGTAACAAAGCCAGTGACAATATACAACAGCCAAGACCAAATAAATCTAAGTAGAGCACAAAAAGCAAAGTAACCAATATGATGAGACATGAATCACAGGCCCCTGATACAATAAAAACATGAAAAAAACGTTTTATAATCTATAACAGGAATTAAGTTAATAAATACACAGCGATGATGAAAGAACATGATAAAATTAACCAACTATGGACAAAACTATTACAAGGACTCTTTGAAACAAAAGAAGAAGAAACCACCTCTGAAGTCATTGAAAACCTGCTAGAACATCCCAGTAAACGATTCATATTTTTCAAGAAAGATCACCAGCAAAGACATACAGCTCTCAAAATTCATGAAAATGTTGATAAAAATTTTTAAGATCTCAGTGAAGCACTACCAGTAGGCACCCTCTCATTTGATTCAGCATGTACTGAAGTTGATTTGGCTATATTGGCTTCTTGCAAATCCTCACTCACACTGGCAACATCTTCATTGGCTTCATGAGACACAGTCAATCTGTCTTGCTCTACTTGTGAAGAAACTAAATTTCTCATTTGACTGCTCGCAAATCTTCCAGTTGTCACCACAGCACTCGCCGCACCCCCTAAAACAGAAGCACAGATTTCTTTGAAGCCAATAAAAATAAGACTCAACAGGACGCGCTGGGGGCCTTGTCTTTCTGGGGCATTGTTCCAAGTATCTTTAATAAACTGAGTATTTGCTCTATTCCTAGTATCTTCGTCTAAACTATACATAATATTTATTCCATAATTGTTTGTTATTACATTGTAACACAAAGTACTAAAGAATACAACCCCAACACCTAAAAATCACATAAAGAACCTCGACAACGGTAGTGTATCAAATGAAAAAAACGCTAAGATATCATCAATTCTATATGAGACTCAACATGTATACAGCCATTGCAATCAATGAAAGCGGTCTTCATCCAAAACGGCATCATGAATTAATAAAACAGCTTGGTGAAGAAAAGTGCTTATTGGAAAAGACTGATGCGTTTTATGAAACACTGGGCTTATCAACATCGGTCTGGAAAAAACTACAAAAACCCAAGCATAAAAAGATCGAATACACTTTAAAATGGGCAGAACAAAATCAAGTAACCATACTAAGAGATCAAGACAACCATTATCCAAAGCAATTGAAAGAATTACCATGCTGGCCGCCATTGTTATATGTCAAGGGCAATATTAAATACTTAAAAACACCTGGAATAAGTATTGTCGGGAGCAGAAACGCAAGTTTTTACGGACTTGAAGTCACCAAGAAGTTTGCAGGCGATCTGGCAAGATTGGGTTACAGCATCATCAGCGGACTTGCAATTGGTGTTGATGGCACAGCACATGAAGCCTGCTTAAATACCGGCCAAGTCAGTATTGCTGTAATTGGATTGGGAATAGACAATATCACCCCCAAACAAAATCGACACTTGGCAAAACGCATTGAAAAGCAGGGCTGTATCATTTCTGAGATGCCGCTCCAGACACCTTACCAAAAGCAGTGCTTTCCACGTAGAAACCGATTAATCAGTGCCTTAAGCATGGCAACTCTAGTCACAGAAGCAAAGTTGTCCAGTGGTACATTGACCACGGCCCAGTACAGTATTGATTTACACCGTCCAGTGATGGCAATACCGGGAAGGATTAATCAACCACAGGCAGAGGGGTGTCATCGACTGATTCAAGAAGGTGCACACCTAGTAACCAGTCCTTTGGACTGCCATCACATCCTAACACAACACTTTAGCCCATGACCGCTCGAACCAAAAAACACGCTGCATAGTACATTTATTTGAAGACCAATACTTATGGATTAATTTGGGCGAGACCAATGGAAATAAATCGAAAACAATACCAGCAATCCATATAGAGCCTAAAAATACCAATTCTAATTACTGCATCGTGTCCATACCGGGACAAGGTTGTACAATGAATGATGCTGTATTCATAGAAAGATTCTTTGAACTCCTTGATACAACAGGACACAGCGGACTTTGTGTTGATCCGAGAAATTTAACCTATAAACGAGAGGGGAACAAGGCAATACTGAATCAGGTATCCATTGACAAAGAGGTAGCACAATCAGCAAGAAAAAGCGGATTTGACACCTATTTAAACGATATGGCAGCTTGTTTACAGCAGGTAAGTGAACAAAAAAAGATTGACGGTTTTATTTTTGCAGCACACTCACTTGGTGCATTAAAAATCTGAGCCTTAACAGAAAAAATAAAAAAAGAAAACATCCAGTTACCGCCTGTCATCTGCTTATTTTTATCAATCAGCCTGATTGATTTTTTTTCTGGTGTTTGGGCCAACGCACAAGCGATTGCTACTAAAAAAGTGAAACCTCTCTCCTATTTATTATCAAATACGCAAGGTCGATTAGCAAAAGCATTTCGACATTGGTTTGAAAGCAATGATTATCAAATCAAATTTTCTCCATCGGCTCAAATTCCAACAATGGTGACTGGTTTCACAGAGGGAGATCTCAATATTCCAGAAGAGATTGCAATGATCAATGGTGCGCAAAAGATGATCAATGAAAAAAAACAATATCCACACATCTCATGTACTCGCCTACACATCGATCCGAAAACTGAAAAAAAGTGTATAAACAGTAATAAACACAATGCCTTACCATCCATGTCACAAGCAACAAACAGAAAAAATGCAACTGAACTTTCAATTTTTTGTGAATTTGTTAAAAACAGCATAGAGCAACATGAAAGAACACCTCATCCTACTCGCCACTGAACTGACACCAGATTTAAGATAAAAACACAAATTTTCACTAAATTATTAAAAAACTCATGTTTTTTTATCCAAAAAGCTTGCAAAAATTAAAATTGCATGTATTTTCATGCATGGAGAGTAAATAATGAAATTATGGTTAAATCACTTGTCATCGTAGAATCACCTGCCAAAGCTAAAACACTAGAAGGATATCTGGGCAAAGACTATAAAGTATTGGCATCGTTCGGTCACGTAAGAGACCTTGAGGCCAAAGATGGAGCAGTCGATCCAGACAATGATTTTGCAATGCGCTATGCACCTGTAGAAAAGAACCAAGCACAGGTTGACAAAATCATCAAAGCATTGAAAAAATCTGACCAATTACTACTAGCAACAGACCAAGACCGTGAAGGGGAAGCCATTTCATGGCATCTCTACGAAATGCTAAAAGATCAAGGTCTCCTAAAGGACAAAGTAGTCGCTCGCATTGTTTTCAACCAAATCACAAAAAAGGCCATTCTTGATGCAGTTGCCAATCCAAGAGAACTAGAACAAACATTGATTGATGCACAGCAAGCCAGAAGAGCCCTAGATTTCCTAGTCGGTTTTAAACTATCTCCCCTCCTCTGGAAAAAGATTCGCACTGGACTATCTGCAGGCAGAGTACAAAGCCCTGCCTTGAGAATGATTGTTGAAAGAGAGCAAGAAATTGAAGCATTCAAAAGCAAAGAGTACTGGTCCATACATGGTGATTTTTCAGCCGATAAATCCGCCATCAACGCAAAACTTGACCAGTATCAAAAAGAAAAGCTAACACAATTCAGCATTGAAAACGAAAAGAGTGCCACTGAGATAGCCACAACCATACAAAAAGTAAAAAAAGACCAGTGGGAAGTCATTGACATCAAAGAAAAAACCAGAAAAAAAGAACCACCTGCACCTTTCATTACTTCAACCTTGCAACAAGAAGCCGTTAAAAAACTAGGTTTCACCTCATCACGAACGATGCGCACTGCACAAACACTCTATGAAGGTGTAGCGATTGGAGGCGGCGCACCTGTTGGTTTAATCACATATATGCGAACAGACTCAGTGATGCTGGCAGACGAAGCAATAGGGCAAATTCGCGACCACATTAAAAAACAGTTTGGCAAAGAGTCAGTCAACCCAAGCATTCGAAAATTTAAAAGCAAGTCTAAAAACGCTCAAGAAGCACATGAGGCCATCAGACCGACTGACATCACGATAACCCCTGACCAAATTAAAAACAGTTTATCTATGGACCAATACAAATTGTATCGCATGATTTGGCAAAGAACCATAGCAGGACAAATGATAGCAGCCAGCATTGATCAAGTGCGAGCAGATATCAGCGACCCAAAGAGAATTGCTGTGTTTAAGGCAACAGGGAGTAGCATTCGCGACCCAGGTTTTTTGAAAGCTTATCAAGAAGGACTAGAAGAAACAGAAACCAGCGACACCAAAGAAACATACTTACCAAAACTGACTGTCGGTCAGAAATTGGGATTGGTCGCTGTCAAAACCAAACAGCATTTTACCGAACCTCCAGCGCGTTATTCAGAAGCAAGTTTGATCAAAGCACTCGAGGAACATGGCATAGGAAGGCCTTCAACATGGACCAACATTATCTCAACCATCATTGCAAGACAATATGCATTATTGGAGAGCAAGCGCTTTCATCCGACTGATGTTGGACGCATCGTGAATAAGTTTCTAACCGCTTATTTTGAGCATTATGTTGACTATGAGTTCACAGCTCAATTGGAAGATGATTTGGATGCTGTATCCAGAGGTGAAAAGGAGTACAAGCCATTACTGGAGAAGTTCTGGTCACCATTTTCAAAACAGCTGGTTACGATTGAAGAAACGGTACAAAGAAAAGATGTGACAGAAGAAAAAACAGATGAAGAGTGCCCTGAATGTAAATCACATAACCTAGTCATTAAGCTGGGCAGAAACGGTAGATTTTTTGGTTGTAGCGGCTATCCTGATTGCAAGTATACCAGAGCTTTTTCAGAGAGCGAGGAAGAGAAAAAGGAAGAGCAGAATATTGTTGAAGGCAGAAAATGCCCCAAGTGTGAAGCCAACCTAGTGATTAAAGAAGGACGCTATGGCAAGTTCATAGGGTGCAGTCAATATCCAGAGTGCAAGTTCATTGAATCTTTGAATAAACCAGAAGACACTGGAGTCACTTGCCCATCCTGCAAAAAAGGAAGCTTATTAAAAAGAAGGGCACGAAGAGGGAACTTCTTCTATTCGTGTTCTGGTTATCCCAAGTGCAAATACATCATTTCACATCCACCATTGAATGAACCATGTGTTAACTGTAATTTTCCAATCACAATGCATAAAGTGACCAAGACCAAGGGTGAGCAAATCGTTTGTCCAGAATGCCAGCACACACGAACCAAAGAGTAATCACGCGTCTATTCGAGTAATTCATCCAATCTATCTTTGAAAGATTCACTTGATTCAATCCTATGTAACATAGCAAATAGAGCTAAAACTAAATTACAAAATCAGTCATTCTCAAACAAATCAACATTACAATGAATGAAACGTGCAACTCACATTAACCTGATGATCAATAACACAGAATATGGAATCATGATATTGAGAAGCATTAAAAGTTAGATAACGTGGGCTATAGAGTGGTGAAAATGAAATCAATGAAGATGACGCTTCAATATAAAAAAAATCTTGAGGGAATGAAAGGTCTTGAAATGTTTTAATTTGACCAGATTTTAGATTATTTTGCCCCGAATCTAACAAAAAGGATTCATAGTAACAAGCAACCACTTCACCATTTCTAATTGTTTTCGGCGTCCCTATATTAACCATAACAGTACTGTCTGATTGATTAACGATACGATAGGATTTCATCACATCATCTGACAGAGCCAAACAAGTTCCAGCGCATAGAGATGCACCCAATAAAAATAATTGATTCATTCTAGTTCCGAGTAAAAAATAACAATCCCAAATCAAAAGACAGTGACACTATTTTTCTCTTGACTCAGCATTAAAATCACAGCTTAAAGCAAGAGATTGATCAACAATACAGTAAATACCAGTTGATTGTGCTGCACGAAAAGTTTGATATTGAGGGCGTCCCCAAAATGAAGAAGACACAGCAACACCAATAATATCATCTGTCAGTGATTCATCCTTCAAAGATTGAATTTCACCTGTCTTCTGACTGTTGTAACTCTCAGGCAACTCAAATTGAATTGTATGCCAGTCGGAAATAACATTATTCTTAATTGTCTTCGGTGCTCTAATCCTAACCTTAACAACACGATGTGATTGATTAACGACATGATACGTTTTGATCATATCTCCTGATTGAGCCAAACAAGTCCCCACCAATAGGCATGCACTAAGTACAAATAATTTTTTCATTCTAATACCAAATAAAAATACAGTAGCTTGAGATACAACAAAAGTCAAATACTACAAAGTTACATTTTCAAAATAACAATGTGATCCACTGCTTAGTCAATTGCACAGTATCGGATTTAAACAAGCGAGCATCCAAAGACTAGTCTAAGTCATAGAATACAACTTCGTCCATTTTTGACAGGGCCAGACTTCATCAAACAGAATAATGCGTTTACAACAAAACTCTGAGCAGATTAAAATGATGTACGGCCGATATTAGGATTACCGCACTCAATTTTAGTATTTGAGTATATTTCACAATAAAAGCCATCACCGACAATTTTTAGAGGTTTTTGACTGTATTCATAGCTATAACCTCTGTTCACCGTTTCAATACGAAAAACTCCGATAGAAGTATCACTGGTTGTCATTGTGACATCCACATTAACAGCCCCAGAACTATCACTTGACTGAGGTTTAATGGTCATATTTTTAGAATTCCAAGACATCACATCGTCTCCTTTAAAGGACTTTGAAGTTTTTAATTTAAAACTAACCACTTTATTGGATTTGTTAACAAAACGAAATGGCACTTGCAATACAGATTGTTGGGCAAAACAGCTCGTTGATAACAACGCAAGGGGGAGTATATATTTTAATTTCATAACATTCCTTAAAATTATTTCAGTGATTGATATTAGAAACTAATAAAAATATTGGCTTCTCATAAGATGAGATTATAGCAAGCCAAAAATGAACAAGTCAAACGAACAACGTAGATTAGACGCCCTACCACTCCAAAACAAAGTCAAATTAAAAATGTTAAAATATTCATTTAGGCATCAATGGTTTTCAAAGCGGCAAACTTTTTCTTACCCACCGACAATTTCAAAGTATCACTATCTTTGAAAAAACTGACATCCAAAGCTTGATTAACAGCATTGATTTTAACACCATCAATCTTGACAGAGCCAGCTTCTATCAGACGGCGCGCTGCGCTGTTTGATTTGGCAAATCCCAGTTCCACAATAATTGCAGTGATCATTGGGGACTGTTGTATTTGCTCTTTGGAAAAGCACATTTCTGGTAGCTGTTGTCCCAATCCTTGCTGCAAGAATGTCTCATGAGCTGTTTTTTCAGCTGCTTCTTGAAGTGCCTTACCATGGCACAAACGGGTCGCTTCATTGGCAAGAATCACTTTGGCTTGATTGATATCACTGCCTTGAAGTTTAGACAGTGTTTCAATTTGATCCAAAGGCAATTCAGTAAATAGTTTAAGAAAACGAATGACATCAGCATCTTCGGTATTTCTCCAAAATTGCCAATAGTCATAAGCTGAAAAACGATCATCCCGAATCCAGACTGCGCCATCAGCGGTTTTACCCATTTTGGCACCACTGGATGTGGTAATTAAGGGGGCAGTCCAACCGTACAGGTCATTTTTAAGAATGCGTCTACCGAGGTCAATTCCGCTAACAATATTGCCCCACTGATCGCTACCACCCAATTGTAACTCACAATCATATAATCGATTTAACTCAACAAAATCGTAAGCTTGCAGTATCATATAGTTAAACTCTAAGAATGAAAGAGGCTGATCTCTATCTAAACGGGATTTAACGCTATCAAAGGTTAACATACGATTGATGCTAAAGTGCTTACCCACATTACGTAAAAAATCAACATATCCCAGAGAGTCTAACCATTTGGCATTGTCTTCCATAATGGCATCATGATCAGATTGACCAAAATGCAGAAAACGATCAAATATTTTGGCAATTTGATTTTTATTTTGTTCTATCAGCTCTGTGGTGAGGATTTTTCTTTGACTGTCTTTTCCAGATGGGTCACCCACCTTAGTGGTCCCTCCTCCCATGAGAACAATTGGTTTATGTCCAAATTTTTGAAACCATCTGAGCATCATAATCTGAATTAGACTACCCACATGCAAGCAATCGGCTGTTGCATCAAAGCCAATATAGGCGGTTATTGGCCCTTTTTGCACACGTTCATCCAGTGCTTTTGGGTCAGTACACTGTTGAAGAAAGCCTCGTTTTTCCAAACAGCGCAACAAATCAGATTTAAATTCATACTCAGACATAGGCAAACCAATTAAAAAAAAATCGGACAAATTTTAACATATGTACTATATAAATAACAGGCACCAGTGCCAATAAGTAAAAACAAATAAGGAGAACAACAATGCGAATGCACTTTCAACAGACATTACATGAATTTGACTTACGATTGACTGAAGTGTGTGCAGCAACAAAAATTGATACTGCACTTGAAAAGCAAAGAGAGATCATTCGTTTACTGGATGATTTCACAGAAAGCATACACATCAGTGAAATTGATAAAGACGAGCTCATAGAAATCAATTATAGCCTAAAAGATTTACTAAAAGACTGTGTGACCAATCGCAATTATTTAGGAGATTTTAACGCTGTTTATGAGGAACAAAACGATGAAATCATTGAGCAAATTCAGACAATCATAAGAGACATCAGCAGGGTATTAAAAAAGCGAATACCCAAAGAAGATGCATAGCATATAGAAATCAAGTCATTTGTTGAAACTGACAAAAGATTCTCCCATTCGTTTAATCAGATAAAACATGACATTCATCATCAATCATGGTACAATTAAGACACTGATTTATAGCACATATTAATGAACACCAATGCCATAACCGCACTCATAAATGGAGACATCATTGCATACCCCACTGAGTCCACATGGGGATTGGGGGTTGATGCGACCAACGAAGAGGCGGTGTATCAATTAAATGTTGTTAAAGGTCGTCCAAAAACAAAATCTTTCATTGTGTTAGTCAATCGCATAGACATGGTGCATGATTGGATTGCATGGGATGAGATGCCCAGTGAAATAAACATCAATGCAGGTTGGCCTGGCCCTTTGACCAAATTGGTTCCGGTGAGTAAGAATTGTCCACAGTGGTTGAGTTTACATAAAAAAATCGCCATTCGCATCAGTGCACATCCAGAGGTGAAAGACTTATTGGCCATTTTTAACAAGCCGTTGATTTCAACCAGTGCAAACCTTTCTGGGTCTCCCATTTTAAAGAATCCAGATGAGATCCGAGCACATTTTGGAGATAGAGTGAAGTCCATTGTAGAAGGTACGCCTGGTGGCGGTTGTCCGACTGCCATCATTGATGTCATCTCGGGTACAAAAATTCGATAATTGAGAAAACACAGACAAACCTTGGTATATAACGCCTTAGAAGGACATAGAGAGCAATAAAACCAAGAAACAACTTAACCAATAAACCTTATAAAAAGACTCATATTGACGACTCAGAGCACCTCAATCAACAAGACTCTTAGAGAGAGTAACTTTCTTTACCTTTGGTGGATTTAAAGCGTCTATGTGCCCAGAGGTATTCTGCGGGATGTTTAGAAATAGATTGTTCAATGATTTTTGCTAAAGCTAGGGTGAATGCACTGCAGTCATGGGTGGGAAGATCAAGTGGTTGTATGTCAATGACCAGTGTATTATTTTCGTAGTAGGTATTGTAAAAATAGATAAGACAATTGCTGAGTCTATGCAGTGTATAGGGTGCGGTGGTAAATGTGGCAGGAGTTCCGAGTAGAGAAGTTTCTATGGAACGTTTTTTACCATAGTCTTGATCTGGAAAATACACCACTGTTTTGCCTTCTTTTAGCCAGCGAACAAATTGTCTTGGGTTGGTTTTGGCGCTCATATCGACAGAGGCTTTTTGTCTTCCGTGATTCATTGCGGCGTTTAGAGCAGGAGAGTCACTGCCTCGAGATACGCCATAGCCGGTGACATATAGACCAAGAATGCGTGCATCCAGCTCCAGATGTTGTGAGTGTTTTCCAAGCAATAAAATGCCTTTATCAGTCGATTTTTGAGCTTCAAGGAATGCATCTAGTCCTTTAATATGATGTGGGATATGGGATTTAATGGCTGCATCTGACCAAAACCAAGCCACCCCCGTATCAAAGAAAGATTGCCCTAAAAACCGAATATTGGCGTTAAAAAGTGATGTTTGAACATCTTTGGTTTGGTGGGCAAAACACCATGAGAGATTTTTACGAATGATATTGGCACGTCTCTTAGAGAACAGCAGGCTGATTTTTCCAAGCATACTCGCCAATTTATATTGCCATTTTCTCGGAATTAAGGAGATGGCGTACCAAATTTTTAAAGCAAATTTTAAAAGGAACTCTTTCATATTGATGGCATTATTAGACAAGTAGAGTATACACCTAGAAATCACAAAAGTATAGGGATGGCTGTTGCCTTATCTAGCAAGCCAATGGTGTAATTAGCCACCTTGCACTGGGGATGGCGCTGTGTGTTTTGTTGCAAAAGGGTTATCTAGAGGGTCCTTTTCTGTACTTTTAAAGTCTGGCATAGGTTTCTGAACTTTTGAAAACATACCATTTGAAAGGATTGGACTTTGACTCTCCTGGACCTGTTGTCTTTGCATATGGTATGCCTTGTCATCACGAGTGATTGCCGGAATATTGACGCTACCGGGTTTAGGAGCAAACTCACTGGAAGCAGTGTGTCTCTCATTGTTGATACGTAAAACTGAAAAGTCTTGCTGCACCCTAGGCTTAAATACAAACCGTCTTAATCTATCTAAAAAAGTGACAGTTGGTCTTTCCACCTCGGGAGAGGATATTCTGGACTGGGGCAAAGGTTGAGCTGCTCTTTTCTCTGGAGAAGGCTGTCTTGAAGGAGAGAAATCTCTTGAAGGGCGATGTGGTGTCAATCGAGGAACATCCCCAGCAAAAGACCCTATGAGCCCCCCACCATTCTGCATATAATCTGCTATAACTCCTTTTTCGTAGCCTCTGGCTTGTATTTGTTTTTTAAGAGCATCGTGCATGACAAGACGACCCTTTGAATCCTTTTTTGGCTGAGAGTAATCAGGCGTATTTTTATGTAAGAATTCAAAATATTTGGCCCATATATCTCTAAGCATACCTGAACTCTGTCTGAAAAAATCATTCTTCACTGACTGCGCCCTGTAATGGTCATGCAGAGGGCCTGTATAGTCCATACACCACTGCAGTAAACCCAAACTTTCTGCCAAAGTAATCTCTTTATTGAGGAGCAGATGATCTATATTCAGCTTACAGCGTTTTTCTAATTCCATATAGAACATTGAATCATTGTGATTGTATCCATTTCTCAAAAGGTCCTGAAACTGCATAGTGATCAATTTAAAAGCCAAAGAATCTGAACCTGCAAGAGAAGACAAATGCTGACCGAGTTTAAACTGTTCTATGTCGTTTCTTGAAAACATTTTGGTATGTTTTTGAGATTCCAGTTTGGCTGTATCATCAGCAGGTGTTTGCGATTGTTTGCTTCGCATTCTTTTCAAGAGCCATTTTAATTTCATTTTACGAAAGCGTTCTAACAGGCGAAGTCTTCTTTGATAAAGCACGCGCAACATTTTTAAATATGAACGCATGATATACTTCTTTAAAACTTTGCCATCCCATAGGACGCGTGCAGCATCGAAGCCCAAAGCCTTTTGAGCTTTGACTTTATCATTAGAAATGCGCTGTTCATTTGATTTTTCTGAGTTTTCAATCGTTTTTTCTGCTGATTCCGTCTTTTCAGTGATATTTTTTACTGGTGCTATCATTCATATTCTTCCATCCATTCTGTTTCAGTGTAACATAAAACAGCCCTCAAATCAATACATTCTTTTCATAAAAACTCACACACAAACACAATAAAAAAGTCCATTATTAAATGGGACTTCAAAGTCCTCATCTATTACGAATAATAGGCCTACACACCGGCTCCGTGAGGGGGTGGTCCAGTGGACGAGTCTGGGTTAGAAGGATGACCTGTTCCACTCGTAGGGAAGGAACTTCTTGAGGCATTTCCAGTTTTCAATTTATATCGATTCCATCCGATAAACTCTGGATTAGGAACTTTACTACTAGAGTGAATTGATTTATCCATATACTTATACAACTGCTCATCTGTACATCTCTTCTCGTCTTTAACACCTTCAACCAATCCGGCTTTAAAAGCATCTTCATGATCAGAAGGACAAGACCCCAAGCTTATTCTTTTGTTCTTATTTGTTTCAACTGCAAAGAATGCTTTGGCCGCTTCTCTACCTGCCATGAAGGCAGCATATTTTGCATTATCTCCACCCGCCCAACTGGCTGTTATGGATTGCATTACATGTTCATGTGAAGGTTCAGTCCCCTCAGATTTCTCTAATTTATAACCTGTGACCACTTTTTTATTATCAAAAGTAATTTCATAGGTTTTTATTGTATCATCAACTTTACCCTCATACCGAGTTGTTATTGAAAATTGATTTGCTTGAAGTTCAGAAGGACCAGCAGCAGTTATTGAAGCACTTGAAGCACTTGAAGCACTTACAGTACTTGAAGTAACTGGAGCACTTGAAAGAGGACCATTTGTCAAAACTGCAGTGATAACAGGGGGGGCATCCGAAGGTTTAGGGTCAACAGAAAGGGGCCACTCTTTTCCTGAATCTTTCAACTGCCTTAAAAGATCTGGTTTATTTTCCAAGACCTTAGAAATAACAGCAAGCATCTTTTTACTATCCTCATCAATATTTGAATTCCCTCCTGCTTTAGATGCTTTATCTTTCAAGTATTTAAGCTCACTTTGAATCCATTTTAAATTATTGTCTTTCTCTTCAATCACAGTTACAGTTACTGGAACAGCTGCAGGCTTAGCTACAGAACTATTAAAAACTTGAAAAGCGTCATTCCACGTTTTATCGCCAGAAAATTCTGGTTCAGTCAGTGCTTTATTTTCTATTTCTTCACGTTTTTCTTTAATAGTTTCACACTCCTGTTCGTACTGTTTTGCTCTCAATTGCATACCCACACACTGACGCCAGTTTTTGTCTGTAGTATCAGGATCCTTTAGGACTTTATCTTTCAAAAAATCAGTCAAAGGCGAATTCACACCTGTTTTCCCCGCAGCACCTTCTACTTTTGCTGCTTTATGTGCTTCAACAATTTTTTCGCATTCTTCTTGTGTCAATTTCTTCAATAGTTCACATGTCCACGGACCACAATCATCACCCTCTTGTAGTTGTTTTTTTTCACGTCCTGGAGGAATATTAGACAAATCATAATCCTCAATGATTTCTATTTCTGGGATTTTAATTCCTGGATCCTTATCTGTCTTATCTATGTAGTAAGATTCAACCTGTGCTTTTAATTTAGCGCTTGCATCATAGCCACTGCCAGGGCCCAACGGATCAATACAAATCAAATATATTTTATTAGGATCAGAAGCATCTTTGTACATAGCAGAAGCAACATAATGTCCTCCCCCTCCCTTGGATGAAGACTTTTCGACGTAAGAAGTAACTCTCTCGAAAAGAAGTTCACCCGGAAGAGAGGAAGCACCGCCTCGATCTAAATTCTTCTTAGTGGAATGGAAAGATGATACACCATTAGGCGTAAAAAGTTGCATTGCAGCTTGGGAATACCCTGAAGACTGAGGGTTTTCCAAATAATCTTCGTGATCAGAAGTCTCAGTAGTAAGCTTATGCATTGAATTCAACCTCGCAACAAAAGTGTCTGCTTCATCTATTAGAGTAGAATAATGACGACATATACGAACTTCCTGTGCCAGTGCATGAAAGCTACTTATGGCTTTTCTTTTGGCTACTTCATCAGAAATAGCATACTCTACCACAGAAGATGTTCTGATATCTTCAAGACTTTTTTTCGCTTTTTGACCCGCAAATATTAGATCTAAACGTTTAGGAATAGTTTTAATTTTGTCTCTTAGCTCATCAGAAAAACAAGTTTCAAAAGCACTATCTTTTTCAAAAACCACAAAATCTCGCATGCCTGCAAGAAAATTGTTATGTTCAATATCATCAGACCCAGATAATTGTGCATGAATTTTTGCATCATTTCCCGTATGTTTTTCAAAAAATTCTTTTGCAGCCATAAAGCCTGCATAGTATGACGAAGGGAATTTATCATCAGATTTCCATTGAGACACAACAGGACCATCTGTTATCTCTAATTTCTCAACATCACTTCGCTTACTAAAACCATTTTGAGTAGATTGATAAAGTTTTGTATCATCCTTAGCCACAACCAAAAACTGTCCATCTGTTAGCTTTATTTTTTCACTAATCTGCCTGCCTAGTGTAGCAGGGTCTAGTACAGGATCATCAACAACTCTTATAACAGCAGTAGATCTAGCAGTAACACTAGTAGTAGAACCAGCAGAATCTTTTCTCCTCTTCCTAAATGCAGCAGCAGCAGCAGCAATAGCAGTAGCAAAATCACCTGCAGCAGCAGAACCTAAATAAGAAGAAGTAGATTCAAGACTTGGTGGAACGCCATCTTCACCTGTACCAGAATCTCCACCCAAAACAAGACCTTCTGAAACGACCTCTGCACCAGTACCAGATCCTCCAGAACCTCCAGAATCACGAACAAAAACATGATCTGCTTTAACAACCTGATTACCAGAATGAGCAGCGGGACCAAAAGAAGATCTTGGATATTTTCTCATCAATTCCAGATGCTTAGGATGCATAGGAGCAATTGGGCCAACCACCCTACCCTCAGCCTCACACTTATGATTGTATAGCTGATTTAAATCATTAATGATTTCCGATACCTGTGAAGAGTCACCACTTTCAAGAAGCTCGTCAGTGACTAATTCCAATTTTTTTGTATACGCTTCGCTTGCTGCTACAGCCAAGTTCTTATTTTTAATTGCTTCGATTTTATTCGTGAGTGCTGTATGCCGGGTCTCAAGCTCACCAAACGCATGATCAATTGGTTTTGAAAGACTAACATTATTTGGAGCTTCACTAGGTTTATTTGGAAGATGAGGAACTTTCAAACCTTCAACTGCCGTCAGGTCAGGGTTATCTGTAAACTGCTGTTCAAGTACACTAATTTCAGCCGACACTTCATCAACTTCACCTGAAAAAGTTTCGTAATTTTTTTGCAGGTCTATCTGTTTCTGTAAACTATCGATATGACGCTTAAGCCTCTCAACATTATTTTGATTATTTGCTTGTTCATTTTCTTCTAACAACTTTTCAGATTTTGTTATTTCTTGCTGCAATTCTTTTTGATCCCATGTATTCTTGATATTAAGAGTCAAGGAAGAGGGAATAACAACCTCTGTACTGGGCGTAGATACTTCAGTAACAGGAGGCCTAAATGAATCTATTAGTCGATCAAATGAGCCATTAGCACCGGAATATCCAGGACCACCATCAAAATCATAACCTTCTAGAACAAACTGATTACCAGGAGGAGCAACGAGATCAGAAGAATTTACATAATCTAAATCCCCAATTGGCAATGAACCAGCAAAATAACTTGAAGAAATATCGCCAGAATCAGGAGAATAGCTAAATCTACTCAAAGAATGATATCCGACTTGTCTACTATTAGCAGCACTACTATCATAAAGAAGTACAGGCTGACTGTAAGGTGAAACTGACAAACTCCCACTTGGTCCTAACGCACGTCCCGTAGCTAATACGCCTGCTGCTACTGCTAAAGCTGTTATTGCCCCCTTGAAGGAAAACCTGCTGCTGACACCATCGCCAGTTTTCTCGACTTGTGTTTGTTCTGATTGATTTTCATCTGATGAAGCTGCAGTATTTATCTCTTGTCCAGAAGCAAGCGTTTCTTCTTGCACTGCAGGCTCTGTCTGTGGTCCATCTACATGAACTTCTTCCTGCCTTTCTGAATTTTCTGCTTCAACTCTTTTTGCTTCAATTTTAGCCTCGAGACCTTGGATCGCTTCGTCATATCCTTCTGGTGCAATGTAAACCACTCCTGCATGTGCAGCAGCAGCTTTAGCAGATCCAGAAGCTTCTTTAATCTCTGATAGGTTTTCTGCAGAATAAGTGTCTACTGAGTCTTCTAATTCAGCTAGTAAACCACTAATCACAGTCTTCGTTCTCTCAGCCTCTGCTTGTCTCTTATTGATTTCGGACCAGGCAAGATTTTCTGGTGGAGTGTAATCCACTCCTGCGTGTGCAGCAGCATCTTTAGCAGATTTAGAAGCTTGTTGAAACTTTTGGTTTTTATCTTGTAAAGTATCAAAATCTAAGCTCCCCAAGTCTTCACCGACTAAGGCATCGACCTCGGAACTTGCAGTCACAGCCTTTC
>JAZAFR010000013.1:0-6920 GCA_036121365.1 Pseudomonadota bacterium
TTTAACTGTATCATCTGCCACTTTGTTTCTCCATTTCTTCTTTTTCTCTTTCTAAATGTTGGAGCAATAGCCCTTGATATATATCTCTCTCCCAAGGTAACATATTCTCAAGTTCTGTCAAACTATAACCATGATGTTGCATCATTGCAAAAAATGTCTCATAGTAACCTTTGAGAGACAGGTGAGACAGTCCTATACGAAAAAATCAGCGAGGCCCTCCAACACTACCTCGCTAGTTTTTTTCGTATTTGGATTTCTAACTTTCATCACATGTCTGACTTTCGGCATAGTATCAAAAAACTTGTTTACTTCCTCCAACTGTGTGTTTGTCATCTGATCAAAAAATGCAGTCAACTCTTTTTCACTCATGTCAGCTCTACTATATACGGTATCCTTGTCACGAATTTCAAAAACACATGCTTGAATAAGTTTAAACATTGCTTCTGTTGAGCTATCACCCTCTTTTAGATCAGATATATGTTTAGTTGTCTGTGTTGTCGGATAAGACATTACAAGTGTTACATCATCTGTAAGTTTTATTTCATTACTATGATCTTTTTCTATTGTAACTTTTATATCCTCAATATTAACTTTTACATCAACTTCCGTTTCTTCATCATCAGGACATGTCACTTTTAAATCCAGCACATCTCCTACAGATTTGCCTCGAATGTTGATAAAAAGATATTCCAAATCAAAAAGTGGTGTATCCTGATAACCTGCTGCTCCATCTGTACACTCATGAACTATTTTTACAATCGCATCATTGATGTTAGATTCTATTTCAGTTTCAAGTGCAATCAGAAGAACCTTCTCCTCCTTGACCAAGAATGGCCTGTATTTAATTTCATCACCTGTCGATGGTAGTGTAATAGTATATTCGGGTGTTGTTAGTTGTGGTAATGCCATAATTTTTCATCCTTTATAATAATCATGTCAGTTTATTTAAAATGAGACATCAGTTATATGTCCGCCAAATCCAAATTTGGATTTGATGGTGGAGCTCCAGCTGGAGCTCCGGGCCCATCCTGATGTTTTCCAGTTTGTCCTATTTCGTGCCAATATCGATATGCGAAAGATACCGAAACTTTTTGTAGTTCACTCATTGTTTCCATGCTAAATTCGTTTGCATTTATTGTCTTGGGAAATGCTTCAACTAATCTTATTCCATGCGTTAAAATGTTGTTTTGATTGATAGTGAAAATATCAACAGTGCCAACATAATTGTCATAAAAATTCATGTTAAATGATGGTCTTGGATCGCCAAATCCACTGATAGGATTGCCAGACCCATACATTTTATAGTGCCACTCACTAAAAATATCTTTGACTTTGAAGTTTTCATCTGCAAGAAATGAACAGGTAACATCTTCAAATGACCACCCATCGACAACCTGTGTCTGTGGCCCATACCTTTCAAAATTTGGTGTTGTATTCATGTTTCTTCCGGGCATGGTAACTGAATCACACCTTAGAGAAAGGCCCTCCATTTCTGCACCAGTTGTTCCAAAAGGAAAACCAATGCGAATTACAAACTTGTTAGTGTGTGCAACACCACCATAAGTTCCACCGCCATTAATGCTGGATATTAGTCTTTGCATCGTTCTGCTAGCCATTAAATCATACTCCTAGAGTCTCCCCATACTGCAGCTTCAGATGATTTCTTGAATCTCTGCACAGGAAGTAGTGCGGCAATCGTAAATTCATCAGCATCTATTCTACGGAAATCCGATCTAGTTTGTCCGTATAGGTATTTATGTATAGTAGGACGAATTAAGGAAATATTTTTTAGTCCTGTGTAACTAACATTTAGTCTAGTGGTTTCATCATATTTTTCATTATTACTGTATGAAACTAATCTGTCGAGCAATTTAATTCTTAGGGGTATGGGCAGGTAGTGTAGGTTAAGACCAAGAAATCCATCTGAGTATTCCTCTATCGGTAAGACAAGAGGAAATGTGTCATAGTATGGCAATTTTTCCTTGAATTTTGGATCATAGAAGAACATGTTGAGTCTACCAATAAAGGGCATATTTCTTCGTTTACCGTCACGAATTAGATCAAGTGCTTTGGGTGTGCCAAATTCTTTTATTTTTTCCTTATACCAGTTTATGGATAGATTACGGCCCTGAGCTGCAGCCTTCACTGATTTTATGAAATTGTCCTGTGCCATAGTATTATTTATATCGAATGTTCAAATGATCCTCATTGAAAATCTTGAATTCCATATTATTGTTTTCACACCATTCTGTCGCATATTTCCACTTTGCTTCATTTATACCCCAAGTCTTTACCTCATTCAGCCATTTCTTTGTCTTGCGTTTGGGCTTCTTCTCTGGTGGTGAACATTGCTTCTTGGGTTTTATCTCTATGATGAATTTTTTGGAACTGCCGTCATGCTGCTGAACCTTTATATAGAAATCTGGAAAATATCGGTGCATACGGCCATCCCAAGGTGATAAATAGGGTATGATGATCTCTTCACTGCCCCACTCAAGTATCAACTCATTCCTATCGCAATACGCCATGAACTTTCGTTCCCATAGAGAACGGTATACAATTTTGTGAGGATCACCCTTGTATTTTTTTGGGTTGGTTGGGGTATATAGACCTTTGTAAGACATAAATATAATATTATATAGGAAGAATAAAATGACAATGTTCACCGATGCCGCAGAATACCTTGCAGGGTTAGCAACAGGAAAAAAGACTCCAGAGACTATAGCAGCCCGAAATAAATACGTCTCCCACGGCCGTGGCACCCACGGAGGACATAAAGACACTTTGAATAAAACTCAAGAGGTATACTCAAAAAGAGAAGATAATTTCAACAGAAGTACACTTGGCAGCCACTTGGTTGATAACAACAATAAAACACAGAGAGCAAATCCAAAAGGGGCTGATAGTGGTAAGGGAGGAAAAATACACTATTTCCCATCAGATGTAGGCTCGTTCTCACAAGGGCATTATATCCTATTCTTTGTAAAAAAACAAGTTGCAGCAGATGTCACTGGTAGAAAAAAAACTGGCAAGGGTGGAGCATCATTGAGAACTAAATTTGAAGGTGGGCTTGATATTACAGATACAATTGCTTTGTACATGCCCCCCGAAGTAACATTGTCTGATAATCTAAGGTATAATGACGTAGAGATAGGAGCCATGGCATTAGGTGCTGAAAAATTTATTGGACAAGTTACAACTGCTAGTGCAATGGATCAATTATTGACAAAAGAGACTGGCATGAATCTTTTGGAAACTGGTATGGATACGATGAAGGATTTAGGAATGAGAGCAATTGTTGGAGCGGCCAACATATTATCCGGCGGCGCAGCTGGTTTGCAAATTGAAAGAGGAATTGTTGCAACCCCTCACCTTGAATTAATGTTTGAGGGAGTTACCCGAAGAGAATTTAATTATACCTTTACAATGACACCAAGAAATGAAACGGAAGCATTTACAATTAAAGAGATAATTAAAATCTTCAGAACAGCAATGTATCCAGATTATGCTTTTGGTAGTGCTTCAGCAAGCGCAGGCAAAAAAAGCGGTGGGGGTGGTGGTGCTCTTGCAACTCGTTATATGAATTTTCCAGACGTTTTTGAAATACAATATAATTATAGAGGAACAGGTAAAAACAATTTTTTGCCGCAGCCCAAAATTTGCAGTCTTACCAAATGTGATGTGACATATGGCGGTGGAGAGAGTTATGTCTCTGTCGGTGAAGATGGTTCTCCACAGAAGACAAGAATCGCACTGAGTTTTAGTGAAATAGATATCATGACAAAATCACAAGTAAAGGCAGGACACTAATAATGTTTAATGTAGGTTGGCCAACTATAGAATATGATTCCGTAGGACAGGGAAATACTAAGACGGTTACTGATCTTCTCAGAAGAGTGGCAATGAGAGCAAAAGTAAAGGCTAACACTCTTTTGTATGATTATCATGATATTGTCGAAGGAGACACACCAGAGAGTGTGGCATTTGAGTTTTATGATGATCCAAAACTCTCTTGGGTGATTCTTTTGGTCAATGACATAACAGATAGGTTTCACCAGTGGCCATTACCCTACTACGAATTTATTGCACATGTAAATGACAAATATGATAACATAAATGCAACACACCACTATTACATAACACAGTCATCGGGCGATACTGATGTAAGAATTAACATTGGTGCAGATAATACTGGCCATTCTGGTGCAACTGCTGTTACCAATTTAGAATACGAAGAGGATTTGCAGAACCAGATGAGGAGAATTCGTATTCTTGAACCAGTGTATGTAAACCAATTAGTAGAAGAGTTTAAAGAATTGATAAATGAGGAAATTTGATGGCAAAAGAGTCAGGAGTTATAGACCCCGGCGAGTTTAGAATTGAAGGCGCAAATTTATATCTCTCTAACGGTCAAACTGTAAATTTGCTAGACCCAAATACTGGATTTATGTCCTTGGTGTTAGAAGAAGACATTGAGGAAGCTGCCATAATGGGTACTTTACAATTTTTCGATCCTAGAAATGTTGCCAACCGTGGTCCTATCACTGGTGGTGAGGTGATAGATATGAAAATAGCAACTTCATCTGAATTTTCTGATGAGTCTTCTATAATAGATTTTTCCAAAAATAATCTTATAGTGACAGGTCTTGGCAGTTATCAAGCAGATGCACACCCATCAGGTGCAATAACCTCTGTGACTTTCTGTACACAAGAAATTGTAGAAAACTATAGAACCAGAGTATCGCAATCGTTTGAGGGAACATATACTGACATAGTAGAGGAGATCATGGAAAAGGTTATAAAGAGTGGAAAAAATCTTTATATCGAGCCGTCTGTAAATAAAAAGAAAATAGTAGCACCAAACGTGCCTCCCTTTGAAGTCATAAGAATGGCAATGGAAGAGGCAATGAATGATCAACAAGAACCCACTTATTATTTCTATGAAACAACTATGGGATATCATTTTCGCACATTGATGGATATGTACGAAAAAGAAGACAAAGCTGTTCTTGACTACCATGATGATTTTATAGGTCTAGCATCTCCTGCTACCAAAGAAATTAAAGATAATTGGATACACGCCATAAAACAAATACTATCCTTTCAAGTGTTATCAAGATCAAATTTGTTGGCCAATTTAGATCACGGAGTATATGCGTCAAAATTGATAGAGCATGATATTTATAATAAGACATACCAAGAGTACGAATATGACTACTTTGATGGACCTATAGAAACACATATTGCTCCGAATGAATTTATATACAGTAAAAAACCTATAGTCAATGGAAATACTTTAACAAAGGATAAAATGCAGACATATCTTGTTCCAACTGCATTGAAAAATATTGAAGCACAGACTGACGCACACCATAGTTCATCATTTGGCACAGGCTCTGGTAATTTTCCTCAGTATGGTTTCTCTGCAAAAAATGGTAAAAATTGGGTGCAAAGACGAAACAGTATGAGGAGTCAAATAGCTGACAAGGATGGTGCTACCACTATGCGTTTGGTCGTTCATGGAAACACCATCATTAATGCTGGAGATGTTATCAATATCAATATATCAGAAAGACAGCCTGTAATCACAGGAGAGGCTAACCCTGATCCAGTTTTGAGTGGAGCATTTCTTATAAAAAATATTAGACACAATTTTAGCGTTAATGATGGACTATCTCACTCTATGACATTGACTGTAATAAAAGACTCGATGCCAAGTGACTACAGGGGGCAATTTGATTCTGGTAAATCACCAAGTAAGGGTAGTTTTAGAAAGATTGAAAGCTACTACGAAGCATTTTAGAAAGGAGGCTTGACTATTAACTCAACAAACATACCTAACAAACATAAATTGCGAAAGGAACAAAAAATGGCAAAGACCAAGAACCGTATCAAGAAAATGACATTCCAAACACAAGACCGTAAATATGAACCACTTTCCGATAATGATAAATATATTATAAAGATGGCAGGGTATCAAAAAGAGTTAATGGGAAAACAAGATGAAGGATTTCAACGAACTACTGGAAGGGTTACAAGACCCTCATATATTTAAAGCATTTTTCCTAGCTGGTGGACCTGGCAGCGGTAAGTCATACGTTGTCGGGAAAACCACCGGCGGTACTGGATTGCGTGTGGTCAACTCTGACGATGTGTTTGAGCATATGCTCAAGAAGGCAGGCCTGTCTCTCAAGATGCCTGATGAAGAATTGATTCCCAGAGATGAAATTCGTGCCCGTGCAAAGGCAGTCACTAAAAAGCGTAAGGAAAACTATGTTGAAGGTCGCATTGGACTTATCATCGATGGGACTGGCAAAGACTATGGGAAGATCGCAAAACAGGCCACGGAACTAAAACAGATAGGGTATGATGTTCACATGATATTTGTGAACACATCCCTTGATGTTGCTCTTCAGCGCAACGCAGACCGTCCTCGTTCTGTGCAAGAACCCATTGTAGTAAAATCGTGGAAAGACGTTCAGGCCAATATCGGTAAGTTCAGCCAGTATTTCAGAGGTAACTTTGTGGTTGTAGACAACAACGATGCGGATGAGGATGTATTCGTCAAGGTATTCAAACAGGTCAAGGGATTACTCAAAAAGAAGGTCAAAAACCCTCAAGCACAACAATGGATCATGCAACAGATGAAGGCTCGAGGCATCACAAAAAAACCCAAAGGATTCTAAATTAACTGTTGACAAATCCTTTTCCGTATGGTAACATAAGACATAATCGGAAAGGAAGACAGATGACAGAGAAAGAATTTATGGAAACCCTTTGGGGTGCTGAAGGTCTGATGATCAAGAACACTGGTTTCGGTGATGGTATCATCATGAGAACACGTGCCAAGCTTGGGGTCGATATCGAGGCTCGTGTGTTTTTGACTGATACTGATGAAATCAAACTCATGAGTGGGTTGG
>JAZAFR010000014.1:0-8275 GCA_036121365.1 Pseudomonadota bacterium
AAACTCTGAGCCCAAACCATTACATATATTTTTCCTACATTGGTGGTTACCCTCCCCTACAGCGATCAATAACCAATACAAGCATACCAATATCACCAGATACAAAGGTGAAGAGTTGTATTACTGTTGTCAATCACTAAACTCCTGAGTACCACAATGCCATGTTTTTTAGCCATACACATACCTGCATTTGGTGGGTCTTTACTGAAACTATCCCCCCCCCTTATCCCATAACTTCAATTGTCATTTTTTGTACAATACGAGAAGGCCTATTCTCAAACCCAGTAATATTGCTTGAATCAACAAGAACAACTATCTACATGTCTCTACAAGAGTTTTCATACTAACTTGATAAGATAAAATACAGTGTATAAACCGTGCGCTGAGTGTATCGAATTATAAAATTGATAAGATGCTAAATACCTGATAGTAGGGCACTAATTAAAAAAGTATTACTGTAGCAAAGAATAAGCGCAACTTACAAAAAATATATTGAATATAATATAATTATATGACAATCTATAAACTAGAGAAATTAAAGCGCTCTTATGCAGAGTATAACTAATAGTAAACACACAAAACAAAAAGATGTATGGCTGAAACAGTTACACCAACCAGCTCAATCTTTCATAAATTATTTTTGCGACGAGGATGCCAACGATCAGCTAAGTGATAGGATCGTTTTAGAAAAATTTAAAAGCGTACTTGGTAATGCTTATTTCCCAAGCAGACACGCTGAATTCGAAGACCCCACGCAAGCGCTTTTTGAAAAAAGTTTCAATCAGTGGGTTTTTACACTCCATGCGCACGCAAAGCTAACCCCTCTTCAAATTGAAAAAGCCTATCGAGCTTTGCATTATGATAGAAAAAACCTTTCTACCTACAGCACAGATGAACTAGCAAAATTACATGCAGTACTACTTGAACAGTACCCTGAACACTATCACGCACTACTAAACGAGTACAACCAAATACTTTCTAAAGAAGTAGATAGTCCCTACCCAATTACACTGGATCAAGAAGCATCTATCATGCAGCCCCCAACTGAATCAGACATTGCTAAATTATCCATATTTATGATCTGCAAATTGTTAGGCCTACCTGATTTACCGCCCCCTTTTTTAGCGGCCTCGATCCTATTCAAAAAAAAATACGCCAACAATTGTGACTTAGATATAGATAGTGCATTTAGGTTTTATGAAGATAAGCTCGTTTCAGAAGAAGAATTATCACGATTAATCGACTTTTCAAAAAATATTAATGACCCTTCCCATACTGATAAAATTGAAATTTTTTGTGAATCATTCATTGCGTCGCTGGATATAACTGATGCTTTTAAATATTCAGCTGGTACTTTTGTATGTGATACTAAAAAGTATCAGCTTCTAATGACCATCTTATTGAGTTTACCGTTTCATTCGATTAAACGCATTGAGTTTAACCTTAGTGACTGTCTGCTTGATGGGATTATTTTGCCAAGTGATGAGCTGATAACAAGCGAAAATAGCCTTACCCATACAGAAAACTTCATTCAATGCATAGGCAAGAAGAAGCTTCATTGGATGCTTATATCACTAATTCTTTGTAAATCCAAACCAATAAATTCCGATCACAATGACCTGTCTCCACTGCTAGAAATACTCCATCCCTTACTTAAGGCTGCATCTGAATTCGACCTTAAATTTAAAAAGTCGCAAAAGAGTCAGTTTATCATAAGCCACCATTTTATAATCAATACATTTGACTTACTCAATAATATGTGTCGCGAGAAGAAAATCAAAAAAGAGCTTTTTATAGACTATTGCATGATTGGTAAAAATAACACTATGGCACTGACTCCAATAGCAACTTTGTCTGAAGAATGTGAGCGATTATTAAAAATGTATCGTAGCCTTTGTAATAAAATCTCTGCTGAGCAACAGGCGATACTTGATTTTGATACAATCCAAAGTCAACCACAAACAGGCAGCCATCCATATGATTGCAGTGATGATGCTAATGACTCTCAAGAAGTTACTTTAAGCAACCAGCCTGCTCCAATGAGTATTGCAAATAGCCAAGAATCTTCTAACCAACGCCTTGTTACATCTTCATCAGGATTTGACGCTCAGAGTGAAGTTAACGCACCCTATCAGCTATCTTCTCAATCATTACCTAGCTTGTCTTCTAGCACACCCTCAACATCATCATCCGGTTCAGCACATTACTCATCTATTGATTTACAAATTTCTGAAGATGAACGCATTTACTTAAAGAAACGGTTTGAAAATTTATTTTCCATTCCTTTCGATGCCGAATCTCGTGTTCAGCATAAAGTCACCAAAACCTACGAAAGGTTTAGATGTGACTATGATAAAAGGAAAAATGCAAACCCACAGTCAAATGGTTTTTTTCAGCCCATACCCATATTTGATTCAGCCGAATCTCCACAACAAGAATTGGACATTTTCTCTAAGCTACCCGATTGCACCCAAAAGCATATTCTAAGTTCTTTGCATACAATTCATATACATCAAAACGAGATAAGACGCTGCCAAGAAGAGCAAATAGACCTGTTAAAAAAAATACTAACTTTGGATAAGTTTTTTAGACAAAACAGTGTGGGGACAGATGTTGATTCGTCCATTCAGTCAGCATCTTTGCCATTTCTAAACGCGCAAACTGAAGCACTACCAAAACCACAATTAAATGCAAAAACTTTAAAGCAGGCCCTCATATTATTAGAAATATCAGAACCATACTCTAATATCGCAGATGCTCTCATGGATGAAGACACACAAGATATGACAGCGGATGAAAAAAAGCAAGAAGATGATTTTCAAGCCAATGTCATGATACTCATAAAAAATTTAGGACTAGCAAACACCCCACTGCTTGTAAAGTTATATCAAAACTTTCCCAGACAAATGCGAAATCTAAGTGCTTTACTTCATCAACAGTACGATGCACTAATCACGAGGAGAGCATTAGCATATTCAGAACAAAAAAACAAAAGATCTAAGCACACAGATAAGACAACAAAAAACGAAGAACTGCACTTAGAAAATATCACACTTTGCCAAGATTTAGCGATTGCATTACATAATTATATGAGTAAAAGTGAATCACTTAACTTGTCAATAGCCATGAGATCGTTCTCAGAAAACCCACTATCAAAAGCAAGCCATCCCAGGGAAAAGCAAACGTTGAACAACAGAAGTTACTGCTTCTCGCCCGATGAAGATAACAAGAATTTTTCTAAAACAAAATATCCCATATCGCCAAGTATAATGTCCTTGATAAAATCAGGGGCACCGAATATAACAATCCAATACGGGTCACCAGATAAAAGAAATGCCTCTATATTTTTACCAAACCAATACGGGTCACCCAAAGACCCAGCTCATGAAATTAAGGATATCACGCCATCTATATATTTGCATATTCTTTTTCATTCACAAATTGACTACAATATCCGCCTATCTGAAATCCTTGTGTATAAAACGCTTAGAGAACTTGAATATTCAAACTCTTTTAACTTGTCAATAGCCATAAGATCGTTCTCAGAAAACCCACTATATTTCTCTGAGCGTAGTAATCCAGGCCCCCTGATGCACAAGCGCATAAGCACCGATCATTTTGAAATTGATATTCATCAAAGCGGTAAGATAATCATCCGAACAACTCCTCAAAATTATAAAAAAATAGATGATGAAGCAAGTCTCCTAATGACTCCCATACACATTAAAAAAACCAAGAAGTTCAGCGAATGCCTGCGTAAAAATTTTAAAAAATCCCCAGCACGCGTCGAAATAATCGAAGCCAATTTATCAGAAGATCACTGGGAAGTATTGTTCGTAAGCTCATATACACTGAGATACAACATATATCATGAATTTTGCAGAGGAATCAGAACAGTCGAGAAAGTTGTAAAATTCTCCTTCCCCTACCAGCTTGGAGAAATCAGGATAATAGACTCTAAATGGCCAGGAAGGACCCACTACACATATCCCGCTATCTCAGCGACATCAACAATCATAGGAATTTACGCTCTACAAAATAGCCCATTGGAAAGTTGGGCCTTTTCTGGTTTATCACATACCAATCGACCAGGTTGGAATCAAGATAGACCTGAGATATACCAATCTCCGGACATCCAAATAGCTAGAGAGATGAAAATATTTTCTGGATTTAACGTACACCAGTTACCCAAAGACGAAGATTTCTTCGCCCGTTTAGCACCACTTAAGTTCTTAAAAAATTTGATATTCACGTATCAAGCAACCAGCTACCCTAAAAGTAAGTATAGCTATATATTTGCGGAGGAAGCCTTTAAGGCCTTGCTCAAACTACCCAGCTTACCTGCACTAAAGTCTGTGTCGCTGACGTCAACGAAGGCCATCAATCTTAGTCAATACCGGCATGATAGGACCTATCTACATAAAAGTCTAGACGATTGCGATGATCACATAGCTTGTTCTAAAGATCAGATAAAACATGCTAGAGAACGTGTAAAAAAAATCAATAAACAGTTGCGCCAAACACAAGATAGCGCAACATCATCTCTATTAAAAGATAAAATCTCAGGGTTAGAGGCTCAAGTAAAGAGATCATCTTCTGAAATAAAAACACAAAAAAGTTTTAAATCAGAAATCCATATTTTGCAACAAGGAATTGAATTCATCGAAAGAAAAACAAGAGAGTGCATAGATTATGCCATTCCTAAACTTCGACCCACTAGTGACTACGAAAAGTCGTCTGAAGTTCGTCCAAAGCCTTCCCTTGTAGATAAGCCAAATCTTAAAAAAATCACTCTTGACGGCGATCTTACTTTTACCAAGAAAAAGGGCCTGTGGTCACCTAATCATCCTTATGATTTTTAAATTAATACCTTAATGGGGTCATTTATGCCAACAAAGACTGGAGATAAAATCCTCAAGATCATTGCTGAAATGATGAATTAAGCAGCACCAAAACGGTCGTCTCTGGACTTGATTCACACCTGAGGCTATCACTTTATTAAGCACACCAAATTGTGCAATTGTCGTTGCATAATTTCTAAGTTTTAAAATATAATAAACTGAGATTTTAAAGATATGAAGCTTTTTATGAATGACTAGCCAATTACTGCAAGCGTTCTATTTTGAAAAAGCAATGAGGTTTTACGTGTATGGTTTGTAATATTGATCAATCAGATAGAATCAATCGTACCGTTATCGGACTGATTATCTTTTTAGCAGCACTAACAGGGGCGAGTTGGCTATTTTTTATGGCTATTGGCATTATAATGATAATACAAGGGCTTATTGGCTGGTGTTCCTTACCCTATTTAACATCCCTATTTAAACAAAAAAATAAATCTAAGTGACTATGGTATGCAATATCAGCACCGTTGAGATAACAACCCAACGCCTAGACGGTGTTCAAATCCGGCTTAGGGTAGAAAAACACCGTGTGTTTTTATCAATTTTACTGTGTGCCTCATTTCAAAGCACGCACACAATTAGGTGATCTCGACTCATAACCACTTTCAAAGATTGAGACTAGCAGAAATCAAAAGCAAGCAATCGCCTTACATAACAACATCACTTAAAGCAAAGATGAATAACATACTGGTGGTATTTGGCAATTATCATAAAAAATATAGATTATAGCCAATTTTTGAATCAATCCAATGTAAGATAGAACATTCCACTACATATTGTTTCAAAAGAAAAAATCAATTACTTTAGACCATTCTCTTTTTTCCGGTAACATATTACCGCGAATATACTCATTACCTTCGTCGCTTCACTTCTCGATTACTAGGATCGTCTGGACCTTCTTTTTTTACACTCGTAGGCGAGTTGAGTTCGCACAATGCAATCATCAGCATCTTCTCTAAATAATCTGGAATACCTTTATCATCTCCTAGAGACAGCTTAAAACCATTCAACTCTTTACAAGTACCTCTCAATTTGATGAATCTTTTTAACTGCTCCACATAAGCTGGTGCTTCTTTCTCTATATCAGCACGTCGATCAGGAAACTGTTTCATAAATTTTAGTAATAGTTGGGGATTTTCAAAATATCGTGGTCCCTCATTAAATGTTGGTGTCATCTCATCTCTATTAATAATGAGCTCTCCAAGTGCGTAATTCTTATCCTTTAAAAGCGATCGCCCTTTTTCAGTTTCTGATAGCAAAAAGGCAACTGATTTTCCTTTATGTGGTCCTTCTTCAATAACCTGATTCAATGTTGCTGCTGTGATCTGCAATCCAAGTGCACAATTATTGCGTACTAGAATAGCCCGTCCTTCTGGAGTACCTGCCAGTATAAAGGCAACCGATAGTCCTTTATATGGTCCTTCTTCGATAACCTGATTCAATGTTGCTGCTGTGATCTGTGACCCAAGTAGGTAATTATTGCGGGCTAGAATGGCACGTCCTTCTCGATTCCCAGCCAGAAAAATGGCAACCGATTGTCCTTTACGTGGTCCTTCTTCAATAACCCGATTCAATGTTGCTGCTGTGATCTGTGATCCAAGTAGGTAATTGTTGCGTGCTAGAATAACCCGTACTTCTGAATTCCCTGCCAGAAAAAAGGCAACCGATAGTCCTTCATACGGACCTTCTTCAATAACCCGATTCAATGTTGCTACTGTGATCTGTGATCCAAGTAAGTAATTGTTGCGTGCTAGAATGGCCCGTCCTTCTGTGGTCCCTGCCAGACAAATGGCAACCGATTGTCCTTTACGTGGTCCTTCTTCAATAACCCGATTCAATGTTGCTGCTGTGATCTGTGATCCAAGTAGGTAAGTGTTGCGTGCTAGAATAACCCGTACTTCTGGATTCCCTGCCAGAAAAAAGGCAACCGATCGTCCTTTAAACGGACCTTCTTCAAAAACCCGATTCAATGTTGCTGCTGTGATCTGCAATCCAAGTGCGCAATTGTTGTGTGCTAAGATAGCTTGTCCGTTTTGAGTTCTTGCCAGAGAAAAGGCAACTGATTGTCCTTTATATGGTCCTTCTTCGATAACCTGATTCAATGTTGCTGCTGTGATCTGTGACCCAAGTAGGTAATTATTGCGGGCTAGAATGGCACGTCCTTCTCGATTCCCAGCCAGACAAATGGCAACTGAGTGTCCTTTACGTGGTCCTTCTTCAATAACCTGATTCAATGTTGCTGCTGTGATTTGTGATCCAAGTAGGTAATTGTTGCGGGCTAGAATGACACATCCTTCTCGAGTCCCTGCCAGAAAAAAGGCAACCGATAGTCCTTCATACGGACCTTCTTCAATAACCCGATTCAATGTTGCTACTGTGATCTGTGATCCAAGTAAGTAATTGTTACGTGCTAGAATGGCCCGTCCTTCTGTGGTCCCTGCCAGACAAATGGCAACCGATTGTCCTTTACGTGGTTCTTCTTCGATAACCTGATTCAATGTTTCTGTATCAATCTGTGATGCAAATAAAAAATCCTCGGTAGTCGGTTCGCGCGCACTACGGACAAAATCTCTTAGCCATTCGAGTATTGCTCTTCTTCGGGTTTGGCTTCTGGTTTCCATGTTACTTTTATACATTTATTATACTTACAAATATATTCATGTAGATACTATCATAATATTGCTATTTTGTCTAACTAATATATTGTTAATTCGTTTTCTTTCAATGACTTATTACCACGAATGAACTCATTACCTTCGTCGCTTCACTTCTCGATTACTAGGATCGTCTGGACCTTCTTTTTTTACACTCGTAGGCGAGTTGAGTCCGCACAATGCAATCGTCAGCATCTTCTCTAAATAATCTGGAATACCTTTATCATCTCCTAGAAACAGCTTAAAACCATGCAACGCTTTACATGTCCCTCTCAATTTGATGAATCTTTTTAACTGCTCCACATAAGCTGGTGCTTCTTTCTCTATATCAGCACGTCGATCAGGAAACTGTTTAATAAATTTTAGTAATAGTTCTGGATTTTCAAAATATCGTGGTCCCTCATTAAATTTTGGTGTAGTCTCATCTCTATTAATAATGAGCTCTCCAAGTGCGTAATTCTTATCCTTTAAAAGCGATCGCCCTTTTTCAGTTTCTGATAGCAAAAAGGCAACTGATTTTCCTTTATGTGGTCCTTCTTCAATAACCCGATTCAGTGTTGCTGCTGTGATCCGTGATCCAAGTGCACAATTATTGTGTGCTAGGATAGCTTGTCCTTCTGGACTAACTGCCAGAAAAGTGGCAACTGATTGTCCTTTATATGGTCCTTCTTCGATAACCTGATTCAATGTTGCTGCTGTGATCTGTGACCCAAGTAG
>JAZAFR010000015.1:0-17330 GCA_036121365.1 Pseudomonadota bacterium
CAAGATCTGCTTTTAGTCACAGACAAAAAGTAGACCCAGAAACAGGAAAGTCTAGCTCTGCTTCAAATGCTATTTCAAAATCTATCTATCATAAGAAACAAAAAGTGGATCCTGTGTCAGGAGAGCTAAGTTCAGCTCCGGGTGCTATTTCAAGAGCTGCTTTTAGAGATATACAAAAGGTAGACCCAGAAACAGGAAAGCTTAGCTCTGCTGCAAATGCTATTTCAAGAAATGCATTTAATAATAGAAAAAAAGTAGACCCTGAAACTGGAGAGGTAAGTTCTGCTCCTGGTGCTATTTCATACAATACTTTTAAGAATAGACAGAAAGTAGACCCAGAAACAGGAGAGCTAAGTTCTGCTTCGGGTGCTATTTCAAGATCTATGTTTAGAGACAGACAAAAAGTAGACCCAGAAACAGGAGAACTAAGTTCGGCTCCGGGTGCTATTTCAAGATCTATGTTTAGAAACAGACAAAAAGTAGACCCAGGAACAGGAGAGCTAAGTTCTGCTTCGGGTGCTATTTTATACAATACTTTTTATAATAGACTGAAAGTAGACCCAGAAACAGGAGAGCCAAGTTCTGCTTCGGGTGCTATTTCAAGAGCTGCTTTTAGAGATAGAAAAAAAGTAGACCCAGAAACAGGAGAGCTAAGTTCTGCTCCGGGTGCTATTTCAAGAGCTGCGTTTAGAAAAAGACAAAAGGTAGACCCAGAAACAGGAGAGCTAAGTTCTGCTCCGGGTGCTATTTCAAGAAATATGTTCAATCATAGAAGAAAAGTAGATCCTGTTACAGGAGAGCCAAGTTCTGCTCCAGGTACTATTTCAATAAGTACTTTTAGATCGAGACAAAAAGTGGATCCTGTATCAGGAAAGTCTAGCTCTGCTTCAAATGCTATTTCAATAAATGCGTTTAGAGGTAGACAAAAGGTAGACCCAGAAACAGGAGAGCTAAGTTCTGCTCCGGGTGCTATTTCAAGAGCTGCTTTTAGAGATATACAAAAAGTAGACCCAGAAACAGGAGAGCTAAGTTCTGCTCCGGGTGCTATTTCAAGAAGTACCTATTATAATAGACAAAAAGTGGATCCTGTATCAGGAGAGGTAAGTTCAGCTCCGGGTGCCATTTCAAGAGCTGCTTTTAGTAGAAGAAAAAAAGTAGACCCAGAAACAGGAAAGCCTAGCTCTGCTGCAAATGCCATTTCAAAAGCTGCATATTATTCAAAAGCTGCCTATTACAAAAGAAAAAAACGTAATGAAACTGTCGCCTCTACAACAGAGGAGCCTATTTTTATTTCAGATTCAATTAGTGATCACTACAGTCAAGTTCAGCCACTCAGTAGTAGACAAATTGGAAGTTTTAAAGATGTAAAGCAAGAAGAATATTTAGAAAAAGAGCCACTACCAATGGATTTGGATGTCAGTGATGCTAGTTTGCGAGAAAAGATTGCTGATGTGAATAAACAATCCATAATATCTAAAGATACGGATAGTGATAATTGTGAGGTTCAGGCAGCAAGGCTAGTGTGGGCTTTACAAGGCAAAGATATTTCTAAAGTGAAGATGAAAAATAGAGGTATTGAATACACACTTCCAGGTAATACAAATCCTTGGGGTCATTTACACAATAGTGAGCTGGTTGAGGAAAATTATGAGGGCCTGGTTCATGTGACAGAGTTTTTAGAGATTGATGATGATAGTGTTGTTTCAGATATGAGTCATGCAACATGCGTAACTGATGTGATTCAAGGTGACGAAATTGATGTTTTTTTTGAAACAATGCGATGTCAAAAAACAGGTCAATTTCATGAAAAGTGTCGATATTGTTGGGGATTGATGGGTTTAGAGCTTGGAGATGTTTGGCATCAGGTGGTATGGATAGAAAGAGAGGATGATATTGTGGTTTGTGATCCGAACCGTCAGGGTGAGCAGTTATTGAAGTTTGATCAAATCAAATCGTCATATGCTAATTTAGCAAGAGTATCCATATTACAGTTTAATAAAGGTTACAGGCCATTGGGTAGTCATGTTATGAATGAGTCAATGCAAGGTTCAGTTAAGGTTAAAGAGGAAAATATCCAGAACAGTCAGCGTATGTGTATTTAGATTTGACAGATTTTTCAGCGCTTTTTTAACTTGTTGTGTTGCAAAATTTAAAAGCTAAGTCGTTATCATTTTATCCCAAACTGTCTTTTCTACTTCTCCTTTCGTGGGACTTTTTTTGATTCTCTTTTTTTTCTTTTGACCAGTGCTTGCCAACTTCAGAGAATCATCATTTCTTACCCCAAGATATTCCTGTATTGTTCTGATCACGCCTATGCCAGATAAATTTTTGCCGTCTTTCGTAAATCGTGGAGATTGGAATAAGGGGCTTTCTTTTCCATTACCCACCAAGAATTTATACTCTTTTATATCGATGCAATTCTCATATAACTTGTTACTATTTTTCTCAGAAATTCCTTCTTTATCTCTTAATTCAGGATACGCAGCACAAATCTTATCGACCAAAGAACCTTCTTCTAAGTTCAATTGATGTTCTTTCATTTTTTCTAAAATTTCTATCATCTCGTCAATGTCTTGAGAAATTTCTTTTTCCCGGTATAAGGAAAACATTTTCTTACAAATAGATAAATGCGTTTTAGGAATGAGCACAAAACTGTAATAACATAGATCAAATTTTCTCTGAAACTCTTGAGAAGTTGCCTCTACATTGTCTTCCCTTAACTTTCTTACGATCTCATCAAAGTCATTCATTCCTTCATCAACGTATAGGGAAAACATTTTATTGAGCAAAGAATCTTGAGAATCTTGAGTCCCAACCTATAAGCGCTGTATCTCTCATTGCTCTTACTGCCCACTCTAGGCAGACTTTTTCAGTTTTAAATTCCTCCGGAACCTTATCTATATCTTGTAGCCTCTTCCGAATAACCTGTATACACATATCTTCGTTAAAACCATCTGGTGCAATGTCATCAAATGGCGAAGATTTGCGGCAAGGGTTATTGTGTCTCAGACTTTCTTCTAGTGCTGCTTGAGATATCTCTCTTGTTACCATTTCTTTGGGAATATACTTGCATGCTTTCCCATGACTATCTTGGACTACCTGGAGAATAAATTCTTTTGTTAGGAAGCGATGCGGAACAAATACTAACTCTTCAATATTCTTCCTGACTGCTTCTGTGGCCATATTTTTTGTTATGTCTTTTTCAGGAAAGCAATCCAACAATGCACCATATCTACCGTAGGATTTATTCTTCACCAAACTGTCTGATAGTTGTGTAAATAAGCTTTCTTTATCTTCTATTCCCCAATAGTTTATCGCCCAAGCAAATACTGCTTTTAAACGTTGATGCCTCCCACATGGCACATACCTATTATCATAGCGTTGCAGTCTCTCAAGTAAGTGTTGGAGCGTTTGAACTGTCCTCATTTTTTTGGGAATCGTCATTTGTATCTTAGAGAAAATTTCTCTGTTGTAATATGAGTAGAAATCATCGGAATATAAGGCGCGTTTAATAACGTCATCACATATCTCTGTTAGATTCATTTCTTTATCCTTGATTTATTATATTGAAATTACAATGATATCTTCACTTTGTCAATACCTTCCATTGTGGTGCAAATGACGGCTTTGAACATTTGCTTTTCAATATATAGACAGCCATAGCCACATCTTTTTCACTCTATCTTCTGCCGAGACAAGATCATATTTTATCGGAAACACCATTACAAGATAAACTGGACGGTGATTGATGAACTTCTATTGCTTTTCCTTGTATCTGATCTATGCGCATATTGAAGAGACCACTGCCTTTACTCAATATCTCATTTAATTTGAAATGGTCTACCAACCTGTCAACCTCTCTGCCACACTGCCCATTCTGGTCTTTTAATCCAGGATACACGCTCACTATCTTTTCAGCCAGTAAAGGATTCAATTGCTTTATTCCATAACTTTTCAATATTTCTAGGAAATCGAGCATCTCATTGTCATTTTTCAGCGCACTGCCATCCAGAATCCTTTCAATTCTATGACTGAATGAGCCTTCTTTTGAGTGGAAAAATTCTTTTTTCTTTACCACCTCACCTAAATATTGATTCATATATTGTTCAATGTCTTTATTGATGCCCTCATCTGAAAAACTCATGGCTATTATATCCTTCAGATCTTTTGGTACTTTTTCAAGCCCACTGTCTTTCATATTTACCAACGAGTCTAAGATGGCAACACTATTTTCTTCTCTTACCTACAAGAACAGCTCACATGCTGGCTTGTGTTCATCCGGGACATACCTCATACTCGCTTTCCAAGCTTTTACCATTTCCAAGCACAGTGCCAATTTTTTCTCACCTGGAGACAATTTCATAAATTCATGTATGCTCATTTTACCTCGATCTGAGCTTATGTCAGTTTTATCTTTCATAATTTTTAACTCCTCACCCAACACTCATTTTACGAGCTCACTCAACTATTGATGCCGGCATCTTCTTCAACCAGTTATTTCTCTCTTTTGTTGCTTCACCTACCAACGCAAACCCTTTGATATTTCCCTCTTGGTCATAAAAACCTGCACTGATCCCTTCTGTGTCGTTTTTTTCCACTTTCCAGCTTCCCTTCACCTCAACCTCTCTCACTGGCACCAACGTCAGCGGTAAAGTGGGCATCTTCACCACCACTGGCATTGCAGGGTACTCTATGACAACCCTTCCTCCCAATAAATTCTGACTGATGGCCTTGGCTTGTTGCTTTATTGGAGCGACATATGTCAAATTTAAGCCATAGGTTTTCGCGCAATCCCCAATCGCATAGATGTCTTCGTGACTACTCTGACCATAAGCATCTGTCACAACGCCTTGGTCAATTTTCAAACCCATTGACTCTGCCAAATCTGTCCGAGGCGCAATCCCAATCGCAGACAGAACAATGTCAAACTGCTTCGGAGCCAAAGTGTCAAACGTCACAGCCACCTTCTCCTTCTCATCACACATGGACTTAACGCCACTATCAACACACCAATTCAACCCCATTGAGATCAAATGTTTTTTACATATTAACCCGATCTCTTCAGGTATGAGCCCACTCAACGGCACCTCTTCTTGCGATAACATCGTCACATGATGACCTGACTTCAATAGGTCATGCGCAAACTCAACGCCAACCAAGCCCGACCCCACAATCAATACCTGCTTGACTCCCACCAATGCTGATAAGAAATCCTCATAATCTTCAATCGCATTGATACTGTGGCACCCCGAACACTCAGCATTGCTAAGGTTTTTTGCACGCGATCCTGCCGCCAAAACCAGCTTATCATAGACCTCTCTCTGACCATCTTCTAGAATGACCTCTTTGGCTTTAGTGTCCACAGCACTCACCTTCGTATGCGTCCTGATCTCTAGTTGATACTTCTCCGCCATCTCGTCTGCTGACGATGTCACGATATCTTCAGGCGATTTGTGATGAAACAACGCAGTTGACAACATGGGCTTTGGATAAAAACGCCCATCTTTTTCTGTGATCATCATAATCTTAACGTCTTTGCTCTCTTGCCTTATACTTTGTGACAACATATAACCTGCCATCCCTGAACCTATGATGATAATTTTTTCATCCTTTGTCACTTTCTTCTCCTCTTTTGCTCACACTTAACAACCCTTCGTACATGTAAAATGCATCGGTCTCTTCTTAAACGTCTAACGATTTTACTGAGCTGGTTTCTATCCCTAATGACCATTGTTAAACTCACACATGCTGTATTCTCGTCAAGTACAGAAATACTAATATCAGAGATATTACCGCTGTCCTTAGCGACTGCAGAGGCAATGGTTGCCAAAGTGCCTTTTTGATTGAGCACATGTAAATCTAAATGCGCCACAAAACTCTGCCGCAAGGCTTCTCCCCACTCAACATCCATTACCTGGATGCCTTCACCTGCTTTTATGGCTTTCAATCGTTGACACATGCGTCTGTGCACATAAATGCCCTCACCCGGCACTAAAATCCCCGTGATGGCATCGCCAGGAATGGGGCAACAACAATCACTGTAGTTAATGGCCAAATTCTCGTGCCCTGTAATGACCAGAGGCTCGGGCTTTTTCTCTTCTCTGTTTATATACTCGCTTTCCTGCTCCTCTTTGATATTTTCGAGTAAATACTCAGAAAAGACAACAGCAGAGCCATTGCCCAGTGCAATATTTTCCAACACATCGGGAAAACTCATATCCGCAAAACCGCGGGCTGTTTTTTCGAGTAAATTGGTATCTATCTTTGGCATCTCTATGCCAACCAACATGCATGCTTTGTTGACAATTCTCCAACCCAACTGGATCAAATCCTCTTTTCTCTGATCTCTAAAATAATGACGAATTGCGTTTTTTGCCTTACTGGTCACAACAAAATTTAACCATGATTGATCTGGACTTGAGTCCGGCTTGGTTACAACAGATATGGTTTGACCATGCTGTAATACCGTTGATAGCGGACATATTTGCTGATTGATTTTTCCCAGAACGCAGTGCTCACCAATATTGGTATGAATGGCATAGGCAAAATCTAGTACCGTCGCTCCAGCTTGCAACTCAATGATGTCTCCCTGTGGCGTAAATACATAGACCATATCTGGACATAAATCTACTTTCAAATGCTCTATAAACTCTAAAGAATTGCTCATCTTTTTTTGCATAGACATTAACTTGTTTAACCACTGTTGCGCTTCCTTATGACGTGCTGTGATTTTCTTATCCTCATTTTTATATAAATTATGTGCAGCAATTCCCATATTCGCAAACTGGTCCATTTCATTTGATCTGACCTGCGCCTCAATATTCCCCCCCGATGGCCCAAATAACAATGTGTGCAATGATTGATAACCATTTGATTTTGGGATTGCAATATAATCTTTAAACCGACCTGGCATTGGCTTGTATAACCCATGAATCACACCTAAAACCGTGTAACAATCCTCCGTTTTTTTTGTACAGACTCTAATTGCATAAACATCGTTAATTTCATCGAATGACAATCGTTTTCTTCTCATCTTTTGGTATAAGCTATAAAGATGTTTTTTTCGACTTTTTACATATTCGTGAGCAATATTTCTTGAATTGAGAGCAGCTTCTATTTTCATCGTTATTTTTTCTAATGCCATGCGATGCTTTTTCTCTATTCTATCTATGGCTTTTTTCAACGTACGATAACGCAAAGGATACATTACTTTAAACCCTATTTCCTCAAGCTCTGAAGCAATTCCATTCATGCCTAACCTTCGAGCCAATGGCGCGTAAATATCTAAAGTTTCACGTGAGATTCTTTTCTTATGCTCTTTCGTTGTATACTCCAATGTGCGCATATTGTGAAGCCTATCTGCCAACTTAATCATCAGTATACGAATATCGCTGCTCATGGCCATGAGCATCTTTAGGAAATTTTCAGCTTGATTTTCTTTGCGCGATTTAGCAGGCATTTTTTCAATTTTCGTGACTGCATCCACCATGTCTGCAACCTCTTTATCAAAGCGCTTTTCTACCTCTGAATAACCAAACTCAGTATCTTCGATCACATCATGCAATAACCCAGCGATCACGCACTTGTAGTCCATTTTTAACTCGGCAAGAATTGTTGCAACTGCAATGGGGTGCGTGATATACGGCTCCCCCGAAAAACGCATTTGTCCTGCATGCGCTCTGACTGCAAAACCCAATGCACTGTCAATTTTGACCAACATTTCACTATTGATATAGGTTAACTTGTTCTTTAACGATGGTTGCTCTTCTAGTTCTAACAATTGATTCATCACTCTTCCTTGCAATTTGATTCTAACCTTGATGCTGATTTTTTCGATTGCATTAAAACAAAAACTTCTTTTACTTTACCGTAACCTTCTCTCCTTGGTCAACTCTAGTTTCAATTCTTGCTTTCTTGTAAGATTTAAATTTATGAGCACCAACCACAATACAAATGGATCAGATTCCTTATGTTAAATTGCCATTCAATACTCAGGTAGTTTATTTTTGACATCCATTGTTAGCTTACTGATTAGCACTCAAGTTCACACAAAAAATTCTAGGCCTACCTCAAATGAAACTATGGAATCTTTAGGCCAACTATTTCCTGTAATGACCATATTGTATCATAAATGACTTTTTGGCATCACTAGAAACCGCTGTTCAAAAGTACTGTCTTTTTGCCAACACACGACAGCTATCGGTCCTAATCGACCATCGTGACCTCAGCTTATTCCTGATCAGTCGTGTCGTCTATACTCTGAATCTGACCTTGCTTTTTTAATTGAGCATCGATGGCGGCCTCATCTGACTGCTCATCATCCTCAAACAAGCTGAACTCTTCGAAGCTGTCTGCTTCTGCCTTCTGCTCATTGTAATTTCCTGTTGCAATTTCCTTTAGAGCCAAGACTGTTGCCTTGTGATCTGCAGCAGTATCACCATCTACTACAGTTCTCGCCCCATTGGCAAGCTCTCTTGCACGTTTAGCAGCAAGCTGCACCAGCTTAAATCGATTTGGTACATATAATATACAATCTTCAGTTGTTACTCTGGCCATTTTTTCTCCGAGGGATCCATCAGGGGCTTAATTGTACCAAAAGCAATCTCAATTATCAATCCTTTATTAGCGAATTTAAGCGCTTTTTCTCTTTACTTGACTGGATTTTTGTTTTCAAACGCTCAGCCCTGACTATAGACAACATTTCATCCACACAAGTATTCAAATCATCATTGATCACAACATAGTCATAATGACAATAGTCCAACATCTCTTTTTTGGCACTTAGAATACGCGATTCAATGTCCACCCCGCTGGCCTCAGGCCTTTTGTGAATGCGCTCATAAATGGCATCCATACTAGGCGGCAATAAAAATATACTTACCGTATTTTCGAATTGAGCTTTGACCTGACACATTCCTTTATAATCCAAAATCATAATCAAATCATTACTCTTTCCTGCCACTGCTTCAAGCTTTTCTTTTGTATGACCACACCGATGTCCAAATATCTCAGTACTCTCAATAAAATCACCCGCTTCCTGCATCTGCGAAAACTCAACTTCTGATATAAAAAATTTATCAACCCCCTCTACCTCTCCTGGACGCATTGGCCGTGTTGAGTGCGAAATGGACAAAACCAAACCCTTGTCTTTTTTACACATCTCTTTTGCACAGCTACTCTTTCCAGTTGCTGATGCCGCAGTCAACACAAAAATTAACTGATTCTGCATATTTTCTCCTTACTACTCACTTCAATTCTAACAAAAAATATCTTGTTCCACTAGCTCTTCTAAAAAATGACTCTTAATATCTCATATTTTCAATACACTTAACAGATTTTTTTCAATTTACAACAATATATATCAATTTAGGCCCACCAAAACCTTCTCCACTTGATCATCCTTCCACTTACATGTAGAATACGATGAATTTAACCGGATACTCATAAGCATGCAAAGAAAAAACAATCGAGCCGAGAATGCTTTTCGCCCCTTAAACTTTCTGCCTAACTTCACAAAACATGCTGAAGGATCAGTTCTTGCCACCTGCGGCGACACAAAAGTCATCTGCAATGCCAGCGTGCAAGAAGGCACACCAAAATTTCTTAGAGACAGCCAGCAAGGCTGGCTAACAGCTGAATACAGCATGCTACCCCGGGCCACACACACACGCTGTGACAGAGAATCCACACGTGGCAAGCAAACTGGACGCACTATAGAGATCCAAAGACTCATAGGCCGATGCCTCAGAAATAGTATTGACCTTAAAAAACTGGGGGATTTCACCGTCCTTATAGACTGCGATGTCATCCAAGCTGATGGCGGCACACGAACTACCGCAATCAATGGCGCCATGGTCGCTCTTATGCTTGCAATGCGAAACCTTCAATACAATAAAATCATCAAAAATGACCCAATATCATACCTGATCACCGCCTGCTCTCTTGGCATGCTTAAAAAAACTGTTCTCTTAGATCTGGACTATGATGAAGACTCTATGGCCGATGTGGACTGTAATATCTGCCTGTCAGAACAAGGCAATATCATAGAGATACAAGGGAGTGCAGAAGGAAAAAGTATGCCGGCAGAATTGCTTAACACCATGCTAGAGTACGCCCAAAAAGGCCAAGGTCAAATTCTAAATGCCATGCAAGAGGCCCTTGCCAAATAATACCTATTATGAATCCTGAACAAATGAATCGTCGAAATTGATGTCGGTAAATTTCGCCTTTCGATACCCACAAAGATGATTTACGCTTTCTAGTAGTGCCCTGAAAAACTATCTTATTCTGACTGATCCCCTTTTTCAGCCTCAGTCATTAACGCCACCTTGGACCACCCCATTTGATTGACCTCGACCAAGACACTCAACACCTTCTGCCACGGTAAATGCTTGTCTGCTTGTAAGTGAATGGCCCGATTAGCACTTACCTTATTCTGCCGCAACCAATCTGAAACTTGCTCACCTTTTTGCAAGGCCTCTGACTGCCTTTGCCCAATCTGTAAATATCGATTGCCAACCCTATCAATAGATAACACCACTGGGTCTTGTGATTTTAAAGCTGAAGCACTCCCCTGGGGCAACTCTACATTCACTCCCATTTGTACTATTGGAGTCGTTGCCATAAAGATAACCAGCAATACCAACATCACATCCAAATAAGGCACAATATTCACATTACTAAAAACCTCTTTACGTCGTGACATACCCTCTCCTAATCTGAACCATGCTTGCGAACTAGCACCATAAATTCTTCTTGAAATAATTGATAATGACACACCATATCATCTAACCATAACATCAACCGGTTATAGGCTATGGTTGCAGGAATGGCAACAACAAGTCCCAAAGCAGTCATTCCAAGCGCTTCGGAAATTCCTGGAGCCACAGCACTCAACGCAGCAGAACTGGCCTGACTAGACACCAAACCCTGAAATGTATGAATCACCCCAAAAACAGTACCTAACAATCCAATGTATGGACTGATACTGGCAATTGTCGCCAACCAAGTCAAACGATTATAATGTCGCATTTCCCATTTCTTCTGAGCAATCTCCATTACAGATTTACACTGAACCAATCTCTCCTGAAAAGACTGTCTTTTTGCCTGAGTCACCTCAAATAATGTCTTGTAACCAGCAGAAAATATTTCCTCAACAGGGTCTTTTTCTTGCCTTAGCTCCAAAGACTCATAATAATCTTGCAAATTCAAACCAGACCAAAACGCTCGGTCAAATTGCTCTCTCTTTTTTGCAACACCTCCTAAATATTGGTACTGATTGATGATAATTGCCCACGAAAAGAATGACATCGCCAATAACACCAATCCCAGTATTTTTACACTCAACGGCATATTCCACACTATCATCAACCAACTCATCTAGCCTCCTCCATTTCATCACTCATCAACCATGCTGGCATTCTTTGTGGCCGCATTGCCTTATTCACAAAAACAATCTCCACATCAGCCTCAACATACACGCTCTCTCCTTCTAAACAGATGACCCTCTGCTTCCATAAAGTTCGAACTGGACTCACCCTACTAAAACAACTCTCAATTCTTGCCTTATCAGGTAATTTCATCGCCTTTGTATATCGTATGTTAACACTACGAACCACAAAAAATCCATGACATTGATACAATCGACTCACGTCAAATCCATTTTTTTTACATATCGACTGCAAAATATCACTGCGAGCTTGCTCAAAAAAATGTAAATACTTAGAATGATAGACCACGCCTGTACAATCTGTGTGCTCAATATAAATCTGTAAATCTTTCTGCCATACTTTACGAATCATTTGCAATGATCTCTTTTAGCACATATGGCAATACTCCATTATTCTGATAATAGTCATACTCTCTTTCTGTATCCAGCCTAGACTTTAGATCTACCTGACTCATTCTTCCGTCTGGATGCTCAATTACCATTTGCAGATTTGCATTGACTTTTTCCATCTTCTCAATGCCTTTCACACTAACTCGCTCTTTCCCTGTCAAGCTCAAAGCATCAAGATCAGCTTCGCTAACCTGACATGGCAACACGCCCATTCCTATCAAGTTGCTTCTGTGTATCCTTTCAAAACTTTTAGCAACTACGACCTTCACTCCTAGCATCATTGTGCCTTTTGCAGCCCAATCCCGTGAAGATCCCGTCCCATATTCTTTACCTGCAATCACAACCAGACTCTGCTTTTCCTCTTTATATCGTTGACAAGCATCGTAAATTGGCAAAATCTCTTCACTTGGCCAGTGCGTTGTGAACCCCCCCAATAAATTCTCGACACAAAGATTTTTTAATTTTATATTGGCAAAAGTCCCTCTCACCATAACGTGATGATTGCCCCTCCTTGCTCCATAAGAATTAAAGTCTCTCTGATCCACCTGCTTTTCTATTAGATATTTACCTGCTGGCGTACTCGTGGGGATGAATCCTGCTGGAGAAATGTGATCTGTGGTGATACTATCGCCTAAAAGCGCTAGAATATAAGCATTCTCTACGTCCTGCTTTTTGGATACCGTTGACATTGCCCCAAAAAAATCTGGCTTTTGTATGTATGTTGACCCCGTTTGCCACGCATAGGTTGCTCCCCCTCCGTCGCCCAATTCATCCCAAAATTTATTGCCTTTAAAAATATCTTTATACTGCTCACTGAACATAGTTGCTGAAATCTGCATTTGCATATCATCTACCTGCTTTGCATCAGGCCAGATATCCGACAATCGCACATTTTTTCCTTTGAGATCCTTTCCTAAAACTGCCCTTGTTAAGTCAGTTTTTGTCGTTCCCGCAATTGCAAAAGCAACCACAAGCGGAGGAGATGCCAACCAGTTCATAGACACCTCAGGATGTATCCTCCCTTCAAAATTCCTATTACCAGACAAGACCGCAGAGACCCTGAGACGATTTTTGTCAATACATTGACTGATTTCATCCTTCAAAGGACCTGAGTTACCAATGCAAGTCGTACACCCATATCCCACCAAGTAAAAACCCATCTTTTCTAACGGCTCTAATAAATTAAGTTTCTTTAAGTATTCCACAACCACTTTGGACCCTGGGGCAAATGATGCCTTCACCCACGGTTTTATTGACAGACCCAACTCTAAAGCTTTTTTTGCCAACAACGCAGCTGTGATGAGCACTGCTGGATTTGAAGTATTTGTACAGCTGGTGATCGCTGCAATCACCACATCCCCATGACTCAGTGTGTAAGACTGTCCTTTTACATGCCCTTTCTCATCCAATTCTCCGAATATCTCCTGAGCCATAATTGACTTCTCTGTCTCTAGACCCAAAGCCGGCAACGACACCTTATCTTGAGGCCTCTTAGGACCAGCCACACAAGCCCCAACTTTCTCTAAATCTACATGAATATGACTTGAAAAACTCTCATCACTCATATCTTTTTTGTGCCACATTTTCTGCTCTAAGCAATATTTTGCCACCATATCCACATGCGAATTATCTCTTGCGGTGACTCTCAAATATCTCAAAGACTCTTCATCTATTGGAAAAAATGCACAAGTAGAGCCAAATTCAGGCGACATATTAGAAATGGTCGCTCTCTCAGAAAGACTTAGGCTGCTCACCCCCTCTCCATAAAACTCAATAAACTTACCAACCACCCCATGCTTTCTGAGCTTTTCAGTTAACGTCAATACAAGGTCAGTGGCAGTCACCCCTGATTTCAACTTCCCTGTCAAACAAACCCCAACCACTTCAGGAATGATTAAGTCCAAGGGCTGCCCCAACATCACTGCTTCAGCCTCAATACCGCCGACACCCCAGCCTAAAATTCCCAGCGCGTTGATCATCGTGGTGTGACTGTCTGTCCCCACCAATGTATCTGGGTATAGCATTGTTTTTTCACCTTCTTCTTTAGCACACACCACCTTTGCCAAATATTCTAAGTTCACTTGGTGACAAATCCCGTTACCAGGAGGAACGACACGAAAATTATTGAATGCTTTTTGCCCCCACTTTAAAAATTGATAACGCTCTTTGTTCCTTTTCATTTCTATCTTAATATTGTCTTCAATTGACTCAGGCCCCCCATAACTGTCTACCGATACAGAATGATCAATGACCAAATCCACATCACAACTGGGATTGATTTTATCGGGATCTTCTCCGCGGGACAATGCGCCATCACGCATTGCTGCAAGGTCTACAATGGCAGGGACCCCAGTAAAATCCTGCATCAATACTCGAGAGGGATAATATGGAATGCTCTTCTTGCCTGCATAGTCCTTCCATCTAACAAGCATTTTTATACTTTTACCGCTGTCTTTGGATCTTCTTGCCACATTTTCCATGAGCACTTTGATTGTTACAGGCAATCCGTCTAAAGAAAAATCATTTTCTTCAGCAATTTTTTCAAGACTTGTGTATCCAAGATGCTTCGAGCCAAACTCAAACTCTTCTTGGCTGTATTTTTTCTTATTTACATGATCCATACTTTCATCAATTCTCGTGTTCAATCAATAATACACTATAGGCAGTTTCCACAAGGATGTCCATAAAACTTGAAAAATTATTGCTAGTTTTGCCCTGGGGAATTCGTAAATTAGAACATAACTCAAACCAACGGACTGCTTGCTCTATATTTCAATATTTCAATGAAATTTGAGTCTTTACTACCTGAGGGATCGACAATGGTGACACAATTCCAACACTGAGTATCTATCTATGCCCATCACTGTCAATATCGCTTTAAAAAGGAATGTCGTCGTGCTCTGCGTTGTCTGCCGGCGTGGGTGCTGCAGCTTTCTCTGCTTGAGCTGGAGCTTGCTGCTCATAATGCGCAACACTGTCTAAATCAACCTCTCCTTTTTTATCTAGCATCTGCATGTCTTCTGCAATGATTTCTGTGGTGTAGCGGTCCTGGCCAGACTGATCTTGCCATTTTCTGGTTCTTATACTGCCTTTGATATATATCTTACTGCCTTTTTTGACATACTGACCTACAATTTCTGCCAACTTATTGTAAAACACTATCCGATGCCATTCTGTTCTCTCTTGCATCTCTCCTGACTGCTTATCTTTCCAACTCTCGCTGGTTGCAATGCTTAAATTTGTTACTGCAGAACCACTGGGCGTGTACCTCACTTCAGGCTCGACCCCTACATTTCCCATCACGATCACCATATTAATACCACGTCTTGCCATTTTTGCTCCTTGTCGTGTCAGTTAAAATTCTCATGCAGCATAACACATTTTTTTTTAAAACCCCATACTGTGTTTGAATTTAATTCCCCACCCCCTTGACCAATCATGCATAACACCGTATAATCCTTGGTTATAATACAAAATACCGTCTGAAACAGATGTAGAATATTCTCTGCATATTCAACCCAATGGAGACCTGATACTATGAAAGACAACGTATATGACTTTTTTTCCCCGCTAACGAAACAATACGATAAACTTATGAATTGGACCCAGTCAGCTAGAGCACACTTCACTGCTTCAAACTTTGCTATGGTTTTTCTCATGGTGCTTTTTTCAGCCTATGTGATTAAATCTTTCATTCAATTCTTGAATGTAGTCAGTTTTGGGCTTATCGTTTTTAAGACCCTCAACCCTCCAACTGAAACCCCATACCTACGCTTTAGACAAGCTGCTCTAGTCCTTGCAGCTTGTGCCATTACCCTTGGATTCATTATCCCTCAACAATCACTTGTCTCCCTGGCCATGTGTGCTCCTCTTGCAATCTTTCTTGTTCATGACCTTGCCCGTCCGTTCTTTTCAGGCTGGCCAAAAAAAGAAGAAGGCCAATCATTCTTAGATCACTCAAAGTCTATTGCTTCACACTTCAAACAAACTGCTGCTGATGGGTGGGCATTTACACTGATGGTCTTACCTTTTCTGCATCAAGTGGCACTGGGCCTATTCACAGTGCTGTCGTCAACTGCTCTGTCCGCCACCCCTGGCTTTAACTTTTTATTCGCCACGGCAAGCCTTGGCTTTATGCCCTATGCATTATCAGCGTTAAGCCTTGCTGGAACCTCCTACTTCCTCTATTCTGAGAAAAGTGAAATTGCAAGCCAGGTAACCAGCTTCTTCCCTAGCCTTACTCTTTTAAAAGTGGCTTTTGAGCTCGTGCACAGCTCACATTTGAAGGAAACTGCCACGCCAAAAAATCAAGCCCCAGTAGGTGATGGTGCTCCTACACCCGGTTCTGTACCTGCTCTAGGTTAAAGCAAACAAAACATGATATTTCTAGGAGCGGCTTTTGGCCGCTTCTTTGTTGTTAGCCGCTCATGACAACACTATCATCCCCTCTTTATAGTAACGATTTCACCTATTGACCCCGTCTAAACGCCCCATCCACCATCGCAACATACCCTGCCTTCAGATATACTTAAAAAATCAATCTCTTCTTTTTGACAAATCCTCCCCCCTCTTTTTTAACCACAAACACTAGATATCACAAGGATTTCTGCCCATCACCCTTGCCTCTTTTGATCTTTTAAGCTATCATTCATACACTTAACAATTGTGCCATCTCCATGACCTATGTTGTCACTGAAAAATGTATTCGCTGCAAATATACTGACTGTGTCGATGTCTGCCCTGTTGATTGCTTTCATGAAGGCCCTAACTTTCTTGTCATCAACCCTGAAGAATGCATAGACTGCAATCTTTGTGTTGACCAATGCCCTGTTGATGCCATTTTTGCAGAAGAAGACCTTCCCGATGACCAGAAGGATTTCATTGAAATTAATGCCAAACTCTCACAAAAGTGGCCCGTCATTGATGGCGTTAAGCCTGCCCCAATTGATGCTGACCATTGGGCCAACATTGACAAAAAAAGACACCTTTTAGAGGACAAATAACTTTTAAAAATAAAATAGAAACCCCACAGTAAACGCTGTACAACTGCTTGTGCTCTATAAAGCGATTCGTTGCTTCTTTTAGAACTTCTCCCAGAATACTGACCGATTAATGATCTTTATGGGCTATAGCAACGACCCACTGCAACTGCTGCGAGCACACCCATAAACCCAAGAGTGATGCCAACTCTATTCTCAGACACGTTACTAAATAGAGAACTCCTTTGTAACGCATTCCAGGGGCTTATCGATAGCCGATGCGCTGATATTATTTTATTTATTTCTTCTTTTCCGAAGGCTGATGCAATCATCTGCGCTGTGTGACCTTTATTATCTTTGACGTTAACATTAATGAGAGGCTTGTCGTTACTATCACGATGAGCCAGTAGTGCTTTCACCACTCCTATGTTACCTTTATTTACTGCCCACATCAGCGCTGTAAGACCCTCATTATCTTGGGCGTTGAGGGTCTCAGCATTGACCTCAGATTG
>JAZAFR010000016.1:0-72612 GCA_036121365.1 Pseudomonadota bacterium
AAAGGCTATTGAAGATTTGATAGAAGAGATTAATGGAAAGCCTATTTTTAGGACAATAGATGATGGTTTAGAGGTGATTGAACATGCAGTAGACAAAGAAAATATTGCCAGTTTACTATTATCACCTGATAGCAATGGAGCCATTTTTATAGACGTCAACGATCGAAATAGGAATGGAGAAACAGCGCTGATGCTAGCAGCAAGGATGGGTCACCCAGCCATAGTTAAAGCGATATTAGATCATGAGAAATGCGATTCTACTATCATCAACGCCACAGATGGAAATGGAATGACAGCGCTGATGATAGCAGCAGATAGAGGTAACGAAGGCGTAGTTAAAGCGATATTAGATCATGAGAAATGCGATTCTGCTATCATCAACGCCAAAGATCAGAATGAGATGACAGCGCTGATGATAGCAGCATGGGCGGGACACATAGCCACTGTAAAAGCGATATTAGCTCATGAGAAGTGCGATATTGAGGCCATCAACACTAAAAGTTCTAATGGCGATACAGCGCTGACGACGGCAGCATTTCAGGGAGACCTAGCCATAGTAAACGCGATATTGGATCATGAGAAATGCGATTCTACTATCATCAACGCCACAGATGGAAATGGAATGACAGCGCTGATGATGGCAGCATATCGGGGAGACCTAGCCACAGTAAACGCGATATTGGATCATTGTGATGCTGATACCATTAACGCCAAAGATCACGAGGGGAGAACAGCGCTGATGCTAGCAGCAAGGATGGGTCACCCAGCCACATTCAAAGCGATATTAGATCATCCTGCAGTCAATGCTGATACCATCAACGCCACAGATGGAACGGGGATGACAGCGCTGATGATTGCGGCAGTTATGGGTCACCCAGCCATAGTAGAAGCGATATTAGATCATGAGAAATGCGATTCTACTATCATCAACGCCACAGATGGAAATGGGATGACAGCGCTGATGATAGCAGCAGATAGAGGTAACGAAGGCGTAGTTAAAGCGATATTAGATCATGAGAAATGCGATTCTACTATCATCAACGCCACAAATGACAAGGGGATGACAGCACTGATGATTGCGGCAGTTATGGGTCACACAGACGTAGTAAAGGCGATATTGGCCCATCCTGAAGTCAATGCTGATACCATCAACGCCAAAGATGACGAGGGGATGACAGCGCTGATGATAGCAGCAGATAGAGGTAACGAAGGCGTACTTAAAGCGATATTAGATCATGAGAAATTCGATTCTGCTATCATCAACGCCAAAGATGAAAAGGGGTTGACAGCGCTGATGATAGCAGCAATGAGGGGTCACATAGACGTAGTAAAGGCGATATTGTCCCATCCTGAAGTCAATGCTGATACCATCAACGCCACAGATAGAACGGGGATAACAGCGCTGATGTTTGCGGCAGTTATGGGACACACAGACGTAGTAAAGGCGATATTGGCTCATTGTGATGCTGATACCATTAACGCCAAAGATCACGAGGGGATGACAGCGATGATGATGGCAGAACAGAGCGATAATCTAGAGGTAGTCAAAGCGTTATTGGATCATAAAGAAGGTGAAACCCATACTGTGAGTGATGATCAGGCTATGGAAGCTGCCTTGCGAGCAGAACAGCAAGGTAAAGGATCCATAGCAAAGATGATAGTGAAACATAGAAATATTTCGGAGAGAAAGATGGTTCTATATTCATGTAAAAATAAAATAGAAAAAGCAAAAGACGCAGTGTTATCAAATAAAGGAGAGAGTCTCATTGTTGCGTTGGGTGCGATAGCAGTAGCAGCTACAACTTTCAATAAATTTTTTGGAGCGGGCATGTAAAGATCAGTAACCAATCAATATCCCCGGAAAGTTTATTCAAAATTGAACTGAAATTACCAGTAAAAACCTGAAAAATTGACAATAATAAGCTATATAAAACAGTGACAACTAGAATAAAGGTGAAATATGAGTTCAATCATAAAATCAATGAAGGCAATGGGATATGAAGATGTTAACACAGGAGGAGTGTGCTTTGGGCTTGCCCCGAGATTATAAATATCAGCTGCAGTTCAATGATTTAGGAGACGTTATTAAAAATATTACTGTCAATTAATTGGGCATTCAAAATTCAAACTAAAATAATCAGTCAGAAAAACAGGAGAACATAAACATCGACGTGATATCATTCTATTATTGATACCTCCATTGTCCCTAAAATGTTCACTGATAATTCTTGTAGCAGACAGTCAACAAGGTATCTCAGTATACTCATATAAACCTGTAATGGCGTCTTGGACTTTTTCTCTTTTCTTGTTTTGATTTTTAAACACCACCACCTTCTCAAACAGATTCACTGTCTCTTGAATACTTCTGGTCGTCATGTTATTTTACTTACTCTGCCTAAATATTGATTCGAATGAAAAAAACTATTCTTTTAATCTTTTTATCTGTTTTATTTACTCCTATATATGGCAATGGCTTGATTGGAAAACAGCCACCTTTAAGTAAGCTATACCAATATGAGAAAGTCCTAATTGTTGGAACTGGGAAAAATATTGCACCCTACGCCAAAGAAACACTTCAACAAGTCGATCGCATTGGCCAACTCTTTTCAAATTACTCTGTCATTTTTTTCACTGACAACAATGACGATGATACTGAGAGCATCTTGCAAGCTTATGTTAATCAATCTCCACACACAAGAACTTTGATCGTCAACAAAAATAATCCCGGAATTAGAACTGAGCGAATTGCATTTGCCAGAAATGCATTGATGCAAGAAGCCTACACCAAAGGCCTACTCGACTCACACCGCATTGTCATTCAAGTTGATATGGATGACATACTCACTGCTCATCCCATCGATCAAACACTGATACCCAACTCACTACTGAAACTCAATCAGTATGATGTTATTTGTTCTAATAACTATGGCATGTACTATGACCGATGGGCTTTAAGAACAGACCTCAGCCCCGAGAACTGCGTTAAAAAGAAAACTTGCAACCTAGATCTTTCTCACTGGTTTGGTAGTCGCCTACACAATGCCAACCACATTGATAGCAGTATGGAAATGTTGCCAGTACAGTCTTGTTTTGGTGGCTTTGCAATTTATAAGTCCTCTACCATTAAACTTTGCATGCAAACAGGGAATTGTCTATACCAAGGTCGTGAAAATGGACTCTTTAAATCCAAAGATTGCGAACATGTGTATTTCAATCGAGCCTTACGACAATATGCAAACGCAAAAATTGCCATAGACCCTCAATTAAAAATTGGCAAAGACAACAGCATGTGCATTGACGCAAAGGTGAAACCTTATATTTTGCCACATTATATTTCTGATAAATCAATTCCTATGGCTGCTGACTACACATTCGCCACACAGAAACAAAGACAAAGGCAACTTCTACATACCAATAACGTATATGGCGCATATCATCCTCGCTCTTGGGATGGATATAAAATCATTTATGTGCCATCCACTGATTTACCTCTGTTTTTTAGCACCTGGTTTACCCGCATACAAAGTCCTTTTATTCTGGTTAGTGGGCTTGGAGATTTTTCATTGCCGTCTGAACTCAATCAAATTAAAACGAAAGGTGTTTTTACTAAAATTCGTTCAAAACCTCTGATCATTGATGAAATATTGTCTAACCCGCTAATGATCAAATGGTATACTCAAAATTATGACACCTCAATTAATCATCCAAAGATGGAATATTTCCCCATTGGTCTTGGTTTTTTAGCTCATGAAAATAAGGATTCACATGGTGAAAAAAAATCACCATACTCAGTACAAGACAAATCTATGAAAGACATCGTCAAAACGCTTAAGCCCACATCCCAACGTCAAATGAAAGTTTATTCAGACACCCATTTGCTCGATTCATCTATGCGACATTCTGAAAAACAAATACTGTCTAGACATCAAGTCTATGAAATAATAAAGAACAACTCTCTCATTGACTTCCAAAACACACCTATCAAACGATCTGAGCAGTGGAAAAAACGTGGCGAATACATGTTTTCTCTTAGCCTGATTGGCAATGGGTTTGACTGCCACCGCACTTGGGAAAGTCTCATACTGGGAAATATTGTACTCCTTCAATCTTCTCCTATAGATCCTTTATTTGCAGATTTACCCGTTGTCATCATCAAAGACTTCAGTGAAATCACTGAGCAAAATTTGGAGAAATGGGCATTGCAATATGGCGATGCGTTTACCAATCCTGATTATCGTAATAAACTGACCACAGCTTATTGGCTCTTCAAAATCAGAAACTCCGCTCTTCAGACTTGATATGGCAATATTTGATCATTTAAACAGCTGCTTTCCTACAGTATATTCTGCTCGGAGACAACCACTTTGAATGTCTAGAGATCAGATGATCAGATGCGTATATCTTCTGTAATACAGCATTTCTTCTTGTTCTGATCTCGTCTTCAATCACCCACTGAGACTGCCCTCTATTTCCCCCAGTTTTCCTGAATCAAATTTTCTATTGTCTGTGCTTCTTCGGGCTGTTGCATACTTAGGTAATTGGCTTTTGTCATCTCCAATGCACGGCGCAACAGCTTTTTAGAACTTGTATTGACAATGACATCTGCCAAGCGTCTCTGACTGGCGACATAAGCATGACTTCTTCTATAATGCTGAGCAATACTATAATCCCTCTTCAGAAGAATCTCTCTCATTTGACTTTTCAATTCCATTGTTTCATCGGCATACTTACTCTTAGGATAATTGGTTATTAATAAGTTCGCTGAGACAATTCCATCCTTTAGAATTTCTGAATTTGCATATCCATACTTTTCTCTCGCTACCCTTGGAAGCCAATGCTGTGCATGAAACTCCTTCAGAGATGCTTTTGTTTTAATATACAGGGCGTAATCAGAATTTGGCTCATATGGATACAATGTGAAAAACTGATCTGCTGACTCAATCGCTGCTTTGTAATTTCCTGATCGATATTCAGAATGCATGAGCTCTAACTTATACAACTGCGCATTTGAGCTGATCTGATAATTGTTACTCAACTGTGTTAAAGGCTCTATTGCTGCTTGATATTTTCCGTCACTCAGCTGTTTTCTTGCTTTGTAAACGAGAACCTCTTCGCTTTGATTGCCCTTGCTGGCTTTAGACTCTTTGCAGCCACACAACGCAGACAGTAGCATAATAGCACATAGTAAATTCATGTAATGTCGATATTTATAAAAAAGTATAGTCATATTAGTCCTCACTATTATAAACTTTTGAGATTTGTATTATAATGCCAATTTAAAATCAATGTAAATCCCTACGCTATGAAAAACCATATTAACTTCTTACATTGCGCAAAATCAGAAGACTGTCAGTTTAGGATTGACCAGCTTCTCAGTGAGCATTTAAAGCCCTATTCACGTTCACAAATCCAAAACTGGATCAAATCTGGCAACCTTAAAATTAATGGAGAGACCTGCCTCATCCCAAAACAAAAACCTCAGCTAGGTGACCAGATTCATTTAGAGGCATTGATTGATGACCACTCATCTGTTAAAGCACAACCCATTCTTTTAGATAAAATATACGAAGACTCCGATATTTTATTGATTAACAAACCCTCTGACTTAATTGTTCACCCAGGTGCAGGCAATCCAGATGGCACCTTGATGAATGCCTTACTTTTTGATTGCCCTCAACTGTCTAAACTCCCCCGTGCTGGGATAGTCCATAGGCTTGATAAGAACACCACTGGTATTATGATCATTGCAAAAACATTTGAATCCTACCATACGCTGACGCAAATGCTAGCTGATCGTAACATTCAAAGAGAATATATTGCAATTGTAGATGGCAATCTCAAAAGTGGCCTCACCATAGATAAGCCCATTGCTAGACACAAAACATCTAGACAAAAAATGGCCGTATGCCCAAATGGAAAGCCTGCAATATCTCATGTATCACTACTGAACAGATTTCTTTTTTATACCCTCGTCAAAGTCAAACTTGAAACCGGTAGAACGCATCAAATTCGCGTCCATTTGAACTCAATCGGGCATCCTGTTTTGGGCGACCCAACCTACGGAAAACACAAAGGATATCAAAAACTTGACCCAGAACTCGCACAGACCATTTTATCGTTTAAACGTCAGGCCCTACATGCTCACATACTCACTTTTAATCACCCCATCACAAATCAGCCCTGTCAGTATACCGCTCCAATACCCAGTGACATGCAAGCGCTGATTGAAGGTTTAAAACAATCAACCCATTCGACACATTGATTTCAAAGCATCTGACTCCTCTCTTTTAATGAGTCTGTACTGATAATAAATCAAGACAGTATTCTATTGGCATATCTTTTGTCATCGCATTATTCACTTTTTATCTTGTCTATTTGTTTGATTTTTACTATTATGAAATGATTTGTAAGACTGAGTGAAGACTGTTTGTCTTTTTTTGATTTTTAACATATAGAGGGACAATTTATGGCAAACAAAGCCAACTGGCCAGCCCCACAAAACATCCATACACTCATCACCATTCAGTCAGATTTGCCTGGCACTTTTTATAATCGTAAACTGACCAACGTGCAACGAAGGCATCCTCTATACTCTAGAAGAACACAGAAGGATATTGCACACAACATTCAACCAAGTGTCATACAATATTTAAAACAAGCGGACTCCAACCATTGCGCCTATGTCAACAACCTTGGACATATTCGATCCGCAGACGCTAGTATTACGAAACTTAGCCAGACCGCCCTCTCTGTTTACACAGCAGACTGCCTACCCATTCTGTTTACTGACCATTCAGGATCTTTTGTTGGCACTGTTCATGCTGGCTGGAAAGGTCTTTATAGTGAGATCATACCATCAACTCTGAAGAAAATTGACCGTCCAATGTCTGAGTTGATTTTTTGGATAGGTCCATGTATCAGCGCAAAATACTATGAAGTCTCCTCTGAGTTCAAAAATAAGTTTACAACACATAACGCTGACTCTGCTTCTTTCTTCTCTCATCTAGAACAGTCTATTTTTTTTGACCTTAGAGGATATGCCTGTAACCAATTACAACAGATGGGAGCCCACAATATCCATCACAGTATTGATTGCACTTATGACAACCCGTCTCTTCCATCTTATCGACAATCTGGTCTAAAGCTAACAGATCGTATTCTATGTCTCATCTGGAAGACCATAGTATAAATCAAACAGACATTATTTGCTTTTTCCATCCATCATGTTTAGAATGTTGTAAATGTTAAATATGATACTTATGTGTTTTCAAAGCTTACGACGACTTCAAATGCTTTCTATTTTTTTGTCTTTTTTTTCTTTTTGTTACGGTACGCCAACACCATCACCTATTTTAACTCAGGTACAAGCCAAAGAGAAAAGTACTGTTTCTAGTCAATCTCTAACCTCTCATGTATCCAATCATAAGAAACAGGATTTACAACAAGCTTTAGCAAAATCTATGCCTGCTGTGGTCACCCTTGAAGTCATGCATGATGCCCTTCAGCCACCAAGATCCATCGACATCAAAGAGCCCTACACTCAGCCATCTCGTTCATTTGGCTCAGGTTTTTTCATTTCAGATCAAGGATTTTTAATCACCAATGCACATGTTATACATGGTGCTAAGTCAATTTTGATTAAAAACCACTCTGGTAACGAAGCCATTGGACAAGTTGTTGGGGTTGACACTGTGTCTGATCTTGCTGTTCTTCATACCTCTATAAAGCCAGATACTTTCATTGACCTCAATAGTCACAATGATGTTTACATAGGAGAACCAGTATACGCAATTGGTAATGCTTTTGATCTGGCACAATCGGTTTCTTATGGTATTGTAAGCGCACTTCATCGAGCCATATCTAACCCTTTACAAGACTTCATCCAAACGGACTCTGCTATCAATCAGGGTAACTCAGGTGGACCGTTGATCAATAGTCAAGGTGAACTTGTTGGGGTCAATACAATGATCATTACGACTTCAGGCGGCAATAATGGTGTTGGTTTTGCCATCCCTCTTTCTATTGTTCGTAGTATTTCTCAACAAATCATTGAATATGGGAATGTAAAACCTAGTCAACTTGGTGTTCATGTTCAGAACATATCGTCTGATTTGGCACAAGCACTTGGAAGTAAGGAAAACATTCATGGGGTTTTAATTTCTGACGTTATGCCTAATAGCTCTGCGGAAAGCCTTAAACTGCAACCCAAGGATATCATCACAACCTTCAATGAAGAACCCATTGTCACAGCATCACAATTGGCAGCTCAAGTATACGCCCTGAGAGAGAATAGCCTGGCTAAAATTGATGTTCTCAGAAATGGAAAACCACTCACCTTCTCTGGAACTTTGTTAATGCCAACACCCGAAACGATATCAAATACCAATCCTTTCCATGGCACTGAATTAAAGTCATACGAGGTACTGGATTTCTCAGGGTCCAAAATTAGAGGACTACAAATCAACCAAATCCAAGAAAATAGTTCCGCGTGGGTTTCTGGCTTATTAAAAGATGATGTCATCATTAAAGCTGGCAATAATCGTGTTGAAAACTTAAGCGACATCAAAAAACTCACAAATGATAAATCAATACTGCTTGAAATAATAAGACTCAACCGAACCTTGTTCCTGTTGCTGAAGCCGTCAACCAGTTAATAAGAGCTTTTGTTTAATTGGCCTCATTGTATCAATATGAGATCAGGGTTCTAAAAGCGTTTGTTTTCATTCCATGAATGTCTCAATGCGAAAACCACTCACTTTTTTTAAATATAATGCGATATTTTCAGCATGATACCAATGTAGCATAAAGGTTTCTAAATCGTTTTCCTGTACTTGAACTTGAGCTTGGTTTGATTTAATATGTTAATAATGTTTATTGAGAGTTGATATGCCAACAAATAAGATGCGAACTGAAAGTAGATTTTTAAGATTATTTGAAAATGAAGTATCACTGAGATACCTCTTGCCAGTTGTTTGTTTTTATACTGTGGCATCTTTGTCATTATATGCCTCAGCCATTTTATTTTACTCTTGCTTTGCAATTTATATGGCCTATATAATTTTTGATGCCTATGATCTCATTGCAAGTACTCATTACTTTTGGCTATCTCCACATGGAAACTTTAGGAAAGGATTCGTTGATATATTTCTTTGTCTGCTGCAGTTGGGCTTATCTTTGACCATTGCCTTTTGTTTCTTTAGTAAAGCGCTGTTTTTATCTGGTGTTTTATCTCCAGAAATCGCACCGCATATACATGCCCTTTATCAGTTTGTTGTTGAGCATATTTTTCGTTCCGGATTTTTATTGTGCTCAATATTTGTCAGACAATCGTTACAAAACAAACAATTTGCTTATATTTCTTCTTTTTTGATGCAGCCAACGTCAGCCAGTATCATGGCTTTAGTTTTTAGCGCTATGGCACTTGCCATGAACTTTCCATTTACACTGGGATTTGTTGCTGTGCCATATGTATTCATCTCCACTTTTTACTGTTTGGATATTATCAGCAATTTGCTCAGTCTTAAAACATTTAGTAGTGATATAGTAGACAATACTCCTGAGACCACCATAACCAAATCTGCTATTTTTATGTTGCACCTTTTTTCATTTGCACTGTGGTCATCTATATTTGGTATATCTTTGCAGCTATCATTTATTTCTCTTCCAGCCTTTATCTCTGAAGTGTTGATGCGTCACACGCCTCAAATTCTGATGATACCAGTTCACAACATTACCCCAAATATGATACTTGCACTTTCTTCTCTTAGTATTATAACTGAGTTTATGAGGGACTTTATCTACAGCCACAGCAACTCAAATTATCTTAGCGTACCCGGCGGTGGCGAGAATAATGGAACCCCCTCATATAGTTTATCAAAAAAAACTACACCTGGTTATTATCACCAAACACAAAGTAAAGGTGCCGGAATCTACCCAGAAAAACCATCTAGTTGGTTTTGGAATTGATAACTACGATGCTCTGAACACTTTCACCAATTTCGCCAAATAAAAAAAGCTTCATATTATTGTCCCATGAATTGATCATATGTGTAACATCAACAGTGAATTATGCAATCCGGCAACCATGAGCAGAACCATTGTTTTCGGTAATTCTGAATAAAATCCTGTCTGTTCACCATACTCTACTTTATCCTCCAATTTCATATACGCTCTGGATTTCATGTCTATAAACTGATTCTGATGCAAACATGATCTTGATAACTTATTTCAATATTTCAAGTGTGCTTTTAATGGATGTGCCTTGTCTTGACTGCAATCTATCACATCTTCCTTATCTCTACCTACCTAATGCTTTTCCTTTAACTATGTGCGTACTCTTCTACTTTGTTTCGATATTAAGTCTTTATTTTTCCAATCTCCTTGTGATAGACTATAATTATTGCTAGTATGTATCAAAAATGGAGATATATATGTATAAAGAAAAATCAATTTTATCGCTTGTTATGCTAGCTTTTGTCACTCTTCTGGCATCTATTTCTTGTAATGCACGCACCAGCACTGACTCTATGAATATATTGATTATTTCAATTGCGAATACTTCTGGCCATCACTGTGAACTCATTTCGTTAAATGACCATGAGTGTAAAGTGATTCAAAATGCAATGCCTCAACTCATACCCAACATGTCGGAAAAAAACTTTTGGATTGGTGATCATACCTATGGCTTCTATAGCCGAAAAAATGAAAACACCCTCAAATATAAATGTGGTCCCGACACCTTTACGATCCACACTGTTCAAGAAGGCCACTGCAACAGCAAGCCCTATGGCGATATTACTGCCAGCAACCTGCAACAGGTTGAAATTCAATACGATGCCATCGCTGGAAAATGCTCAGAGGAATTACCAGGATATATCATGTGGAGAATTAAACCGAAAAAATCTATCCCCACTCCTTATGTTGGTGACACTGATGCAACAGACTTAGTTCAGTAGTAGTAATGTCTTAGGATTTTCAGCTTCTTCTGATTCATTTGGTATATTTGGACATGTTTTTTCCTGGCTTAGGGTCATCATGACACTCAGATTATACTTTCTGTTCTCGTCCCTAATGATGCTCATTAATATTTCTTTTAAATGACTCTCTCCCTGCTTTATGAATAAATACTGTGTCCATGTTTTTTTCACCGGCATCTTACTTAAGTAATCTATCATTTCTCTCTCTAATACTGTTGCATCACTGATTTGGCATACAATACTCGTCAATTTCATGATGTCTTGCTCTCTTTGATTACTTATTTTTTGATTTTCATTCTGCTTATGCGATTGATAATACATAATCCCTGCCAATAATCTTTGCCTTAATATTGTATCGTTCATACATGGCATCTTTTCCTCCGTTCATTGCACCTCATCATTATATTTTTTTTTCATATTTTATCACTACCGTATTCACTTCTTCACCTTGCCTGACCATTTATTTTTTGTCATAATGCAATCAACTTTCCACCATACTCGTATTATGAATAGCAATCACCCTCATATAGATTTAGACCATGGAGTTAAAGTCATTGGCGACATGAACAATGCTAAGAAAGTCTTGACTCTTTTTATTGAAAAATTACCAACTTATGAAAGCGATATCATAAAATTTCGTAAATCTGAAAACTGGGAACAGCTCAAAGAGACCATGCACTCTCTCAAAGGAGCAACTTGCTATAGCAGTACCCCTGCACTCCACCACTGTTTTTCTGAACTGAATTCATTACTTTCAAATATCATTATCGAAAAACCATCAGACTCTGATATTCTTTCAATTGACCACTTGCTTGATGCTGCATATCTCAATATTGCAGGCACCATCACTGCTTTTAATCGATTACAATGAACTACGCCTGTTCTGTCTCTTTTATTGGATATGTTCCCTCAATTGCCTCTATGAAACTTAAACTGCTAAGCATATTCTCTTTCATTTCTATCTGATCCTTCCTAAAGAGCAAGTGAACAACATAGCCAATGCCCATAGAGACTATTGGACCGTCTCCATAAATATCCCACCATTTTTTTACTTGCTTTAAAACTTCTCTGGCTTCAACTGTTTGAAAAGAGAAACTTGGCCTTGATGTCGAAAACAACAGTTGAAGCTCATTAAAATCATCCCACACACACTCAAATATACCCTTCCAATTCTTTTTCAAAATATGATCGTGAGTCATTACCACTCTTTTTCGAACATTTGCTTTGTACTCCTGTGCTCGCTCATTTTTTTCCAGTAGCGCCAATACCTGCGCTGTGCTAATGCGCTTTTTATCCTCTGTTACAACTAGAGCCACATGGCTTAGATGATCATACCCCCCAAACGAAGCTCCTATTATGCTTGTGTTCTCCACAATCGACCAAGGACTATAAAAAGAATGCCTTGATGAATCCTTTCCAATGGCACTCAAAGCACTCATTTCTGCTTGATTTAATTTTTGTACACCTTCCTTTCTTGAACAAATTGCTTTTAGTGCACAAGCAGTCAAAGCGCTAAAGCTGGACGCTGAACTTGATAAACCGATTCCTTGAGGAAATGAATTGTTTGATTGTACAAAAAAACCACCTTCGTAACCAAGCTGATTTTTTATTGCTTGTAAATGCTTAAGATATAAGTCAATTGACTGATAAGACAGTCTCTCATTGGAGTTGATTTTCCATGTGTCTTTTGTTCCTTTATGCGTCGTTAAGCTCACTGTCGTGTATAATTTCGGCAACGAATAGGCCAAGCAAGATGATCCGAATAAGTGTCCAATTAATGCCACTTTTGTAGGCATTCGTTCTGTATATACTACCGGCTTTTCGTTCATCAACCTCTATCCTTTACAAATTACTCATATGTTAACTCTATTTCACTGTTAGCACAATATCATTTTTCTTGATTGAGACCTTATGTTTCTAATGCATTGATAATACTATTATTCGATCTCTTAATGATCGATAACATTCTGAGATTTCTGTTCATTCTTGCAGGTGATGCAATTTCTACTTTTATTATTTATTGGGCAGCTTCAATTTAATTCTGTGTCGTGAGACCTCTCTCTCTATCTCATATCCTTTTGCAATGAACATTTCAGTCATCGTCTGGATCTGCCCTGCAGTGATGGTTTCTAAGTATATATTTGGCACTTTTCCTATGCGCATTTTTCCCTCTAATGCTTCCTTATCTAACCAACAATTAATCACAGCTAAATGCCTTAATGTATCAGATTGACTGATTACTTTTGCCAACTGCTCCGAGCTTTTCTTGCCCAGTGTTTGATTGGACAACACCAATGAAAGCAGATTGGACTGCCTTGTTTGCATATGTCCAAATAGCTTGACAATCTCATGCTCAGAAAGCTCAACAATCCCACTACTGAAAACTTGTATTGTTGATGATTCTTGAGCGATGTGCTCAATCAGCAACCTTCTACTATTGGCACATAAAACACTGTCTCCTAACGACAGTCTTGTTAATTTTTTGCTTTTTACAAACCCTCCCATCCATAGAAAGGCCTTCATTTCACAAAATGTCCACTGGCTTTCAGCCAACCCCAATCTTGATAAGCCAACATTGGCCTCTTGTAAGATGTTCACGAGATCTTTAACGCGTGATAAATTCATCTTCACTTTACCAAGCTCAAGGCTCTGGACCTCTGTCGTACCCCTGATTAGCCAATCAACAAAAAAACGCCATGCCTTGCTGCATACTGATATGTTTGCCAAGTTGCAGTGCTTGATTGTGATAGCGCTTTTTCCTAACCATGTTAATAGCACTTCTAATAATTTACAATCCACATTTTGATTCATAAAGTTCAGATTGGCCAATGTCTTGTCCAATTTAAAGATACCGGATTCAATCATTTGACAGATCTTCTTTGGCTCTACGTGCTCATTGAACTCTATAGACTCTATGAGTATGTTACGTGCACTTTTTATATCGGAATACTTTTCTATATCATCAAGAGTTGGTATGGCACTACTGCGTAAAATACCGGTTTTTTCAACTCCATTTATCCATGCTTTTATCTTTTTCTCTATTGGTTTTTTTATTTTTATAAGACTTGGCTGCATGGACCCTCCTAACTCGATTTAAGATTTCTCTAAGTATATCATTTCTTTTCATAAAATTCAACTCTATAGCGACTTTTACGTATTTTATTCGCATTTTTAGTTCAAATAATCTAAGATCCTTTGGTCTCATTTTAAAACACTTTCACCTTGGCCAATGATTTCTAATGTTTATTTTCACCGAATCATTCTTGACTTTATATATGTTACTTGGTACTTTCTTGAGTATATTTTAATAAGTTTACGAATGAGGAGCAAACATGGCTGAGACACCGGATGGATTTGAGTATTACTTAGGTTCAGCGGACGCATTTTTTGATCGTATCCTAGCTAGAGATCTTGCTAGTTTATCAAGATTGCACGAACAATTAGGAGTGACGACTTCACCACCACCGACACAGGATGAGTTCTATCAGTATCGACAAGCCAACGAAAATACCTCTTCTCCTTGGCTCGAACTAGATTATGAACACTCACTTAAACTAGCCAATGAATATGTGGAAAAAATTATCCTAAAACTTTATGAGAATTACATAGATCGATACAATGAACGCCAATTAGGCCTTGTACCGGATACCAATGATGAAAAAGGAGGAATTATGAACGAAAATTATAGTACTCAATTGAGTGACATGTTGAATTTTGCCAAACCAATATCTAGCTTTACCCCCCCATCTAGCTTGATGTTAACGACGGTGGTGGTTTTAGGCGTGACAGCTTATCTGACTGTGAACCGTGTATTATCTTCAAGAAAAATGACCGTTGCGACCTTAAATTCGACTGGGTGCCGCGAAATAGCAGATAGAATCATGCCACCCCAACAAATTTCGAACCATAAACTGCCAATTTGCTTCACACATCTTGCTGACAACTGCAGTAGATTTATTGAGTTGGCGGATGGCGAGAATGATTATGTGACATCACTTGTGTTTAAATCGTCAACAATCACTAAAGCAACCATCAGTATGCTTCTAAAATTTAGCAATCTAAAATCTGTTACTTTCATTGCCTGTCACAATATTAATGCCGATGATTTAACTGTACTGGATAACGTTGAGGTCATAACCCAGAATTGCAACCAAATTGATGATGCGACTACCCCTGCAGCCAATAATAAAGCTCAAACACCAGGCTCATCCCAAGGATAAAGTAGATTCGTTGTAAAAACAAAACGTCTGCATGGCGCCTGAAGACGCAATACGGCGATCACGACTTGCATATTACGCAAACATAAACGGTCAAGTGTTATCCCTTAGGCGCCCATGCCAATCAATTCTTATCAATATCATTTGTGTTCCAACTTGCGCCAAATACGAATGAATTGACATTGATATTACTCTTGGATTGCGCAGTGACTTTAAATACTATCTCTGTCTAATAGATCATATTTGACTTGTTTTTCTGATGCTATTTGTGATGACTGAAACCATCACTGCCTTCATCTTCATGGTCAGATAAACGATGATTTTTCATATGTTCTATTTTTTCTTCTAGCTCTTTTTGTGATTTCTCATACGCATGTTTTATGTGCTCTACAATTTCCTCATTCTCGACTTCTTCTGCATCAGTTTCTTCCATGCTCTCTTTCTCACACTCCCCCTGTGTTTCTTCTTGAGCCTCCGGCTCAATCATTTCTTCTTCCTGCTCTTGGTTATTTTCTTCTTGCTCAAAATCTTTCTCTCCCTCATCTTCTAGTTCACTCTCTTCCTCTTCGATTTCCTCTCCCTCATCCTCTTCTTTTTCCTCTTTTTCTTGTTCTTGCTCACCTTCCTCTTCCTCATTATCTTCTTTTTCACTTTCTTCTTTAGACTTTTTTTCATCACTTTCGTCTTTCTTTTTACTTTCTTTATTCTTTCCTTCCTCATCAAGATATTCTTTAAGTTTATCTTGTTGAGACTCATGCACTGTCTCATCCTCCTCTGTATCAAAATCTTGCACTATTTTATTTATCATACTATTAATTTCACGCTCTAGATCTTTGATATTGGTACTTCTATCTCCACCACCTTTCCGTCCACTTAAGAGATCAGCAGCCAGCTTTATCTCCTCAACATCTTTTATAATGTATTTTTTTCTTTGCTCTTTACTCAGCTGTACATATTTCATCAGTCTTGTTGCCATTTTATTCTTGCTTTTCTCTTTTTCTTCTTCACCGGATTCTCCTTTTAAATAAGTCCTTATCTCATCCTGTTCATGCTTGATTTTATTGATCTTTATGATCCTGTCTCTATGGGGTATTTGAAAATTGTACTGATCATAAAGCTCATTCTCCTGTTCCTGGCTTTCTTTCTCTTCTCTGCTTCTATTGTCTGTTGCTTTATTCTGCCTTGAATCCTGATCAGTTTTACTGACTCCTTTGTTCTCTCGATTCTCTTCTCTATCTGCCACTGCACTGCCTCCATCACATCTTCATTTCATTGTAAACGTGTCCGACTTTCTTCAATTTAACTCAACACACGATGCTGTTTTTTATTCGCCTCTCTCTACTCATGATTATTTTCACATGCCTGAATGATCTTTTCAGCAACGTTTTCTCTTTTCATCTTGATACATGCATGTTTCATTTTTTTTAACGTCCCTTCTCCTGTCATTAATATATCAATCATTTTCTCCAGCTTCCCTTCTCTAAATAAATCTTCTTGCTGCAAGATCCAGCATGCTCCTTTTCTCTCATGATGTAATGCATTAAAAAATTGATGATTGTCTGCCGAACCAGGCAAAGGGACTAGAATGGCTGGCAACTCAAACTGCATTAACTCAGATAATGTTAATGCCCCTGATCTTGCTATTACCAGATCAACTTCACTATAAATACCTGCCATATCATCAAAATATTTCTCTACTCTTGCCTCTATCCCTGATTCTTTATATGCTTTGATTATTTTTTCTATTTGTGCTGTGCCCCCTGTCTGATGAATTACCCTAATCTTTTGACTGCTTTTTATCTCTTTCATGATTCTTGGCACATTTTCATTCAAAGTTTTTGCTCCTTGACTTCCACCCATCACCAATACTGTTAATTTTTGCCCTTCTTTTTTGAGACGCCTTTTTTTATTACTTCTCTTGATCAATTCTTTTCTCAATGGGTTACCAGTCTCTATGATTTTTTTAGTTGATTTCTTCCTGAAGACATTGGGATATGCAGTAAAAATTGTTGTGGCCATTACTGATAGCACTTTATTGGCCAAGCCACATCTGGAATTTTGTTCACACATGTGTATCGGAATTTTTAAAATAGCAGCGGCAATTGCACTGGTTACTGATACATAGCCCCCCATTGTGATTAAAAACTTTGGTTTATTGTTTAACATTTTAATCAGCGCACTGACTACGCCATAAGCGACGTCAATTGGCAGTACTATTTTTCGTATTAAACTTGCACCACGAAATGGCTTTGCAGTAACATGCTCGTATTTTAACGGGTATTGATTCAATATTGATTTTTCAAGCTTAGACCCAGACCCCATCCAGACGACATTATAGCCTCTTTCTTTCAATTCTGTAGCCAACGCAACCCCTGGATAGATATGTCCACCTGTGCCTCCACCAGCAATCATCACTGTTTTTTTTCTTTGAACTTTAGACTGTCTGCTCTTGTTTGAGCTCATTTTCTCTCCTCTTTTTTCAGGATTATCCTTGGGTTTTATTGTTTTCATATGCCATTCTAAATACAATGCCAAATGCCAACAGAAAGGTCAACATATGCGTCCCTCCATAACTCAATAGAGGCATGCTGATTCCCTTGGTTGGTAAGATCCCCATACTGACCCCTGATGACACAATCACTTGTAACCCTAGCCATGCACTTATCCCTGCATGATAATAACTGTAAAAGTTCATACCTTTTGATTGGTAATAATATGACCAAGACAGCAGTCGTAACACAATCACTAAAAAAGCACACAGCACTAGAATGCCTCCTATTGCACCTATTTCTTCGCAAAATACTGCAAAAATAAAATCTGTATGCGCCTCCGGCAAATAAAATATTTTTTGTAGACTACTTCCTAATCCCACACCCCATAAACCACCTCTACCTATCGCCATCAATGATTGAGTTAACTGATAGCCAGTACTAAAGGGAAATAACCAAGGGTTCAAAAAGCTTAAGATACGAAGAAAACGATACGGGGTAAATACTGCCAATAGTATGGCTTGTACAGTCGTTGCTGATAGTATAAGTAAAAATGATAATATAGGCATACCCGCAATGAATAACACTTGCAAAACCACACCTGTGAGTACAATGGAAGAACCAAAATCTGGTTGTAGCAACAACAAAATATCAAACACAGCAAGCATGCCCAAAAGGGGCAACCATTTTCTTGAAAACCTCAAAACACTGTCTGCCTTTTCAGCAGCATATGCTGACACGTATAATATAAATGCTAACTTGGCTGGGTCTGACGTCTGTATCGTGATCATGGGCAATCTTATCCATCTTCTTGCTCCATTAATGCTGGCTCCGATACCTGGTATTAACACAATCACCAATAAAAAGAATGCTAATAAAAGCAGCAAGTGCCTATATCTTATCCAAACATTTGGATGCACACTGTAGCCCAAAATAAATGTTCCTCCGGCAAGGATCAAATGCATGATATGTCGATTGAAAAAATAGAAGGGATTGCTATATGATCTTTCAGCAATGAAGATGGTCACAGAGCTTATGATCACCGTACTTAAAAGCAGTAATGCCAGCAATGTTACCGTTAAGATAGAATCGAAATTTTTACCCTCTTTTCTCTGCTTCATCATTTCGCTTAGACTGGTAGAAGTCCGAGTAGCTGCTCACTGAAAAATTGCCCCCTGTGTTGAAAGTTTTCAAATTGATCAAAACTGGCCGCTGCTGGCGAGTATACAATGATATCTGTCTTTTTCATTGTCCTTTTTACCAATTTCATTGCTTCATCCAGTGTACCGACTGGAGACACCGGACAAACGCCTATCAAGGCATTTAAAAACAACTCTCTATCTTGACCATAGACCACCGCTTGACTAATAAATTTCCTCGCCCATCTTGCCACTTCGGAAAATTCCTCGTTTTTGGTAACACCTCCAGCTATCCAAATCACCTGACTTCCATGCCTTCGACTGACGCTCTCAATTGCATAGCGCGCAGCAGCTAGATTACTTGACTTGGCATCGTTATACCACACCCCATATGAACTGCTCTCATGTTGACATCGAAATGGCCATGGCTGAAACTCCTCCAATGCACGGCAACAATGATAAGTTTCTATGTTCATCAACTTTGCAATAATACATGTAGCGATTGCACTTTTGTGTAATGCGTACGGTAAAGCATCGATGACTCGACTCTCAATTGCCAAAGAACTTTCATTGAGACATGAGTATGAGGGAATCCATTCCTTTATACGATCTACAGTTGGTGTGTTCTCTATCAACTCCTTTAAAGCTAAGGGCATGACGCCTTGTGTTGAATTCTCTAGCAAGCTAATTTTCGCCTTTTTATAATCATAATATGAGCTATGCCAATCTAGATGATTGGGATAAATGTTGAGTATAACACCAATGTCTGCTCGCATTGTCTTTGTCCAATGTAACTGAAAACTTGAAACTTCTATAATGACCCAGTCACAGCTTTCACCTGCCTCTTCCATAAGAAATTGTAGTACTGGCTTTCCAATATTTCCAATCATACATGCTTTTTTGCCACTTATATTGATCAAGTCATTGAGCATCTTCACCGTTGTACTCTTGCCGTTTGAACCTGTTATCGCTATAATTTTTCCTTGATATTTCTCTAGAAAAAGATCAATATCGCTGATCACTTCTTTGTTGTTTTCATTTAGCCATTTGACTACGGGATCATTGGGATTAATACCAGGGCTGATTACAACCCGTTTTGCTTGTTTCAGTACTTCATAATCATATTCAGCCACTGTCAGTTCTATACCTGGATAGTTTTGTCTGAGTCTTTCTGCCAAAGGAGGGCGCGCTCGATTGTCTGTAATAGCAACCTTTAGTCCTGCTTGACTACAATATGCAGCCGTCGCATAGCCAGTAACGCCTAAACCCAATACGACAATGTCATATTTCATGATCCCCTCTTTTTCTTTTCTAGAGTATCAAGCATAAACTAATCATTAAAAAAATCAAGCCACCTATCCAAAATCTAATTACAATTTTAGGTTCTGTTATTCCTGATAATTCATAATGATGATGTAAAGGAGCCATCTTAAATATCCTTTTGCCCTTGGTATATTTGTAATAGGTCACTTGCAGAATCACTGAAATAGTTTCAGCAATAAATACGCCACACAAGACAGCAAAAAAAACTTCGACCTTCAACAATATGGCAACATAGGCAAGCAGTGCACCTAGACTTAAAGAGCCACTATCTCCTAAGAAGACTGATGCGGGAAAACAATTAAACCAGATAAAACCAACCAATACTCCAATTAAAACCACCATTAATATACTCATTTCAGCAATGACATCATAGCCAACAACATCTACGCCAATACTTTGCAACAATACCAAAAACCCACAACAAACCATACAAACCAGTCCAGCCAGCAGCCCGTCTAGCCCATCTGTGATGTTGAATGCATTACTGGCACCTAACATCATAAAAAATGCAAACGGATAATAAAGAATACCCAAGTCGAAGGACCATTGTCTGCCCTCCCCAAATGGCACTGCTATTTCAGTTAAATTTTCCCCTAATAAATGATAAGCCCCATAGATTGCTAATATTGCAATCAGAGATTGCAACTGTATTTTCACACGTGGAGATAAGCCCATGTCGTTATTTTTATAACGCATTTTTGAAAAATCATCATAAAAACCGATCATCATGTAGCCTAACCATATCAGCATTGCATAGAATAACTCAGTTGTGTTTATTCCCTTGCACACCATAATCAGCGTGATCACTATGAGAAATACCCACACACCCGCACTGGTTGGTGTTTTTGATTTTGTCGCATGCTTGGGGCCATCACTTTGAATATATTGCCCCATATCTGCCATTTTTAGAATTCTAATACCCACTGGCATTAACAATAAAGTACTCATTACGGATGTTAATAACAATAAGAATAGACTCATCTCTCTCCCCTTACCAATGCACTAAACATAGTCAACTCCGACAAGAAGCTTCACACAATCATCTAATCGGCTCGCTCTAGAACCTTTCAGTAAAACGACCATATCTTTTTTCATAATTTGATATAAATACTCCATTAAGTCTTGTTTTTTATCAAAGCTTTTGCCAATACCACTGAATTGATCCAATGCCAATCTCGACTTCTTTCCAACGGTTAGCAAATAATCAATCTTCTTCTCATTTGCTAAAACGCCTACTTGTCTGTGCATCTTGTCTGACTCTACGCCCAACTCTTCCATATCTGCCATGATGAGACACTTTGTTTCTTTTCTAATCGCTGATAAGCATTCGATGGCAGCCTGCATTGATTCTGGGCTTGCATTATAACTGTCATCAATCAATAATGTCTTTTCTTTTTTTTCTATGTACTGCTTCATACGCCCCCGTGGTGCCTTTACTCCTTGTAATGCGTTTTCTATTTCACAATGAGATAGACCAATCTTGGATGCGATGAAGGCACATGCATAGGCATTGTATATCTGATGCTTCCCCAAAACATTGAGCTGAACTTTCATCTTTTTCCCAGCAACTTCTGCTGTAAACCCAGCACAGCCTAACTCATTTATTGATACTGACTTTCGATGCAGAGTATTTTCATAGTCGAACAAGTTCAACTGCTGACAATGCTGACTATTGGATGCAAAATGAATGTATGCGGCATCATCATTATTCATAATGGCAATGCCACTGGGTTCAAGCGCTCTATACAGTTTTGACTTCTCTATGGCAATATTGTCTACAGTACCCAACCCTTTTAAATGACATGGATGTACATTGGTGACAAATGCTATGTCTGGCCTTGCTAATAAAGCAAGTACATCCATCTCTCCAACTTCACTAATTCCTACCTCCAGAACCACATATTCTGCATCATCAGGTGTATTTATAATTGTATAGCTAAGACCGAGTTTATTGTTGTAGTTTCCATATGTGGCATGTGTCTTTCCCAGTCTTTGTAACAGAGATTTCAACATTTCTTTACACGTTGTTTTGCCGACACTGCCTGTTAGCGCAATGACGGTTTTATTCTTCCAGTTTTCACGCTGTAATTTCGCCAAATGATATAGTGCATCATAGGTGTTTTCGACACATATTTGTGGAATATCAACATCACAAATTTGATTTACAATTGCCAAACATGCCCCATTCTCCTGTGCTTGTTTCAGATATTGATGTCCGTCAGTACACTTACCTTTCAACGCAGCAAATATCTTCCCATTGCTGACAACCTGGCTGTCAAACTCAATGCCAGTTGCTTGTATATTGTCTATGTTTCCTTTGATTTCTTTTGCATGTGATTTTGCGAACTCTTTTAGTAAGACCATTTTAGATTTCTTCTTTTAGACTGAGTAAAAATTCAGCTTTTTCTTTATCACTGAATATGACTCTCTGACCACCCATAATCTGGTATGACTCGTTTCCTTTCCCTGCAATTAAAACTATATCTCCTGGCATTGCATCGCTAATTGCTTTCATTATTGCTTCAGTTCTGTCGTGGATCACTTTAACAGCCCATGGACACAGAAAACCTTTTAGAATATCTGTCATAATCTTCTTTGGGGATTCATCTCTTGGATTGTCATCTGTTAGAACAACATAATCAGCATGCGTCTCTGCTATCTTACCCATAATCTTTCTCTTGCCTTGATCACGCTCTCCACCACAACCAAATACACAAATTAGCTTTCGTCTGCATGACTGCCTGAGATTCAACAAGACCGCTTCCAATGCACTTGGACTATGCGCATAATCAACCACAACGACAGGCTTGGATTTCCCTGCGTGTATGACCTCCATACGACCACCCACAGGTTCTGCTCCTTGCAAGGAATCTACTGCTTCTTCAAACTGATAACCCAGTGTCATCAAAGTTGCAACGACTGCCAAGAGATTACTGACATTGAAATCCCCCATCAACTTCGTTTTCAAACTGCGCTTTTGTTTATCGAATACAACGACCATGGACAGCTCAGCTTGGCTGGAACGTATTTGGCAGCCTCTGACCACTTGACAATTTTCACTTTTAGTACCACGTAAACTATAACCGATCACTTTATACCCAGCACTCAATCGAGTTGCCAATTTACGACCCACTGCATCATCTAAATTCAATACAACTGACTGCGCGCAATAATCAGTGATAAACCTCTCTTTGGTTGCGATGTAATCTTCTAGGTCACGATGGTAATCCAAATGATCTCGAGTCACATTGGTTAAAACTGCTGTATCAAACTCAACACCCACTGCACGATACTGCTTGATTGCATGTGAAGAAACCTCCATCATCACTGATTCACAATCTTCTTCCAATAGGTCTTGCAAATAAGCCTGCAATTCAAATGGCCCAGGAGTAGTCAGATTGGTTTTCTTGAGATTGTCCAGATCACTTCCTACGCCATGTGTTCCAATGAAACCTGACTTAACATTTAATTTTTTTAGCGCCTTGGCCAATAATGTTGTTACTGTGGTTTTACCGTTGGTCCCAGTGACACCAACTGTTTGCATTTGTCTGGTTGGATTGGAATAATACAGAGCTGCAATTTTTCCGATCGACTTTCTTAAATTGGGAATCTGTATGTGAGGGATGACATTTTTCTTATCTCCAGGCGGCATAATTAAACTGGTTTTTATTTGATCATTACCCGCAATCTCTGATACCACAGCAATGGCTCCCGCGATGATGGCATCTTGTATATAATCACGCCCGTCTAACAGACCATACCCAGGTGCTGCAAAAAAAACAAAGCCTGGCTTGACTTTTTGACTATTGATACTGACCCCAGAAATTGGCCTATTCAGGTGCCTCGGCAGGTCAAGGACAGGCTCCAACAACTCGACCAAGTCCATAAAAGGACTGATACTTTGGTCGTGATCTGTATCTTCAATAACTCTTTCCATTCAAACACTTCACTTGATTATGTTGATTATAACAAAGTCATCTCACTAGGCAATATTTTCTGATCATGAGTTTTTTATCTTACTGATATGACAAACATCTATTTTTCATACCCTGTGTATTTACATCTTCTTTTTCCTGATTACCTGACCAGTGAAAATACCATAGCAGCAGTTTTCTGCATCTTATTTTTTTACCGTTTCGATTATCTTCTTACTTATGGCTTTTGTTTTTCTTTGGGTGACTTGCTTATGAACTGACTATTGAATATGATTTTTGAAAAAATTGGGGCTGCAGATAGTCCACCGTAGTGAAACGCCTTGTCAGGCTCTTCAACAACTATCACCACCACATACTGAGGATCTTCAAAAGGAGCATACCCTGCAAAAGATGCGATATACCTGTCTTTTTGATACTTTCCATTTTCATACACATGTGTGGTGCCAGTTTTTCCAGCCACTTTTATTCCAGACACTTTTGCTTTTCTTGCCGTGCCTTTTGGCAAAGTAACTTGGTGAAGCATCTCATGAATTCTTTTAACCGTTTCTTTTTTTAACACCCTTTCTTTTTTTTGCCCCTTGGCCTTTCCATAAATTAAATTCACTGACTGAGCCTCGCCCCCATTGGCCAGCATTAAGTACATTTTCCCGAGTTGAAGTGGCGTCATACTTAAACCATAACCAAACGACATTGTGGCAATTTCAAAATCTGATATCTTCTTTTTTTGTATGATTCTACCCCTAGGCTCACCTGGAAAACCTCCTATTGCTTTTTCTAACACTTTATACTTATTGATCAACCATGAATCAAACCCCCTCTCGCTCTGCAATATCAGTTTTGCAATTGCAATATTACTTGACTTAATCAAAACTTCATCCAATGATATCTGGCCAAAATTCCTCACATCTTTAATTATATTCTCGCCTATCTTATAAACGCCAGGACTCGTTGAAATCTTTGCATTTACATCGAGTTTTGAATTTTCTATCGCATAGGCCATTGATATCGGCTTAAAAGTTGAACCTGGCTCATATAAATCTGTTATGACTTTATTTCTTGCTAAACTTGAGTTGATCCGTTTTTTATGCCATTCAATTTCTGGATTAAATGACGGATAATTGGTTGCAGCAATGATATCTCCGCTTGCCACATCCAGTACCAATGCGTGTGCACTTTTTGCGCCAAATTTTTTCACCCCCTCTTTCAATGCCTCGTAAGTTAGGTATTGAATCGATCTGTCAATTGTTAGTTTGATATTTTTGCCAGCCTCAGGCTCAAGTCTGGCTATTGTTTCAACTGTCTCTCCAAATGGATTGATGACATATTTTGCACTACCGCTTTTTCCCGACAGTGACTCATTGTACATATACTCTATGCCTTCAATTCCTTTTTCATCTCTATCTACTAAGCCCAATAGCTGAGCGCTTGCTTTGCCGCCTGGATAAAACCGTGTATATGTTTGTGTAGAATAGACCTCATCAATTTGCTCTCTTTGAATTTTATGGTAAGATGCCTCATCAATATTTCTGGCAATATACATAAAATCTTTTTTTATGTTCTCATTAATCTTTCTTTGTAAGTCCTGTTCTGTTGTTGAAACCAATTTTGCTATTTTTGCTATTGAGCGTTTGTCTTTTATGAATATTCGTGGACTTATCCATAAGTCATAAGTTGGTTTACTCATTGCCAGAATATTACCATTCCTGTCTAGAATCCTTCCTCTTCTTGCTGACAACGTTGTCTTTCGTTCTACTCTGGCCTTGCTTTGTCCCAGTAAAAATCCTCTTTGATAACATGCCAGATAAACCAATCTGGTTGACATACAAGTGAATAAGCCACCCCAGAGGACAGCAAGAAACCAGTAGCGCATCCTTCTGCCTAGCTGCACACATCTCCCTCATTGATAGATTCTACTAGTGTATATTAACAACTTTGACATTTTTTGCAAGATGATAACCTAGATTTTCTCTTGCATTTCTCTCTATTTGATGGTGCATTTGCAAGCGCTCTTTCTCTAATAGAAGACCGTCTCGCTCTGCTTGCAAACTTGCACTGCTAGACATCAACCCATTGAGCTGAGATGTGCTTACTCTGATCGCAAAACCCATGTAAACAATCATCAACAATGAAAGAATCATCATTCCAAAAACACCCTGCCAAAACCATTGCCAATAGATAGTACCTTCTTGATCTTGAACATACTCATGCTGCCCCAAGACACTCTCTCTGACGACACTACGACTCATTTTACCACCTCCCAAGTACGTAACAAGGCTGATCGAGCACGCCTATTGTTTGCTAGCTCCTTCCTACCTGACCGAATGGCATTCCCGATCTTCCTTAATCTCGGCAGGCTTGAAGTTGAGCTAAATAATCTTTCATTTCCCTTCGTTCTTTTCAATACATCGCTAACAATTTTATGCTCCAATGAATGATAACTCATGATCACCAACCTAGAGCCCTTATTGAGTCTGGCCAACACCTGCGGTAAACCGTCAGAAATTTCATCCAATTCAGCATTGATATGCATTCTTATGGCCTGAAAAGATTTTGTTGCAGGATGCTTACCCTTTTGCATATTTGGGATTGATGCCAATATAATCTCGACAAGATCTTTTGTCATCTTGATCTCTTTCTTATTTCTTACCTCTATCACTTTATCGGCAATCTCTTGTGCTTTCTTTTCTTCTCCGTAGTTCTCTAAAACCCAGACAATCTCATCTTTATCAGCTCTATTGATCCAATCTGCAGCGCTCATGCCCTGCTCATTATTCATTCGCATATCCAAGGGACCATCCTGCTGAAAACTAAAACCTCTGTCTGCTTTATCAATCTGAGGGCTGGATATTCCTAAATCAAACAGCGCCCCATCCAACTGCACGCCTTCTGGAATCTTGTCATCTATATCTGTAAAACGTCCTGACAATACTTTGATACGACTGTCATTTTTTGCCATACCATTTGCCTCAACAATCGCTTCTGGGTCTCTGTCCAGCACCCATAATATCCCATTGTCATCCAGCTTTTCTAGTATTTCTCTTGTGTGCCCACCGCGTCCGAATGTTGCATCTAGATACACACCATTTGGCTTGATTTTTAAATTCTCAATACATTCTTCCAACAACACTGGCTTGTGAGTATCACTTTGATTATTTCTCATTGTACCCTCCTTTTCTTTTGCCATTACATTCTCATGATCAAACTTGTATGCTGGATAGCTCATCTGGCATTTCCTCCCCTTTTTTCTGCATTGTTTTTCCTTGCTCTAGCCAGTCCTTACAGCTCTCCTCCCAATTTTCCTCACTCCATATCTCAAACTTTTTCCCTTGTCCTACCAGCATTAGCTTCTTCTTGACCTTTGCGTAGTTCTTCAATATCGCTGGCATTAACAAACGTCCCTGTGCATCAATTTCTACCTCGCTGGCATGACCAATCAACAATCTTTGAATTCGCCTAACCTTTCTATTTAAGCTCGGCAATGCTTGCAAACTCTCTTCTATTTCTTCCCAGACTGAGATCGGATATAGCAATAAACAATCATCTTCCGTGTCAATGGTCATTACACACTTATTACATCCTGTTTTGGTCAAGCTTTCTCGATATTTTGTAGGCATAGCAAAGCGGCCTTTAGCATCCACATTACAGCTGCTCACGCCTCGAAAACCCATACCACTTATTTCCACTTTGATCCACTTATTTACATAATATCTCTACTTTCCACCACTTGTCAATACAATCTTAGCCATTTGAAAAAATCCTTCTGAACTCATGCCTTCTTCTAAATCACGCTCACTGAGGACCGCCATCGATTAGACATTATCGAACACATTTTCATGAATTAAATACCCGACATCATGATGTCTGCACATCCTCTTCGCATTTTCAAAATTTGATGAATCCTTTCAAATCGAATTGTCACCCCAAATGTAACACTTTATTATATTTTCATTTCAATCAGCTTTTAACCATCTATCAACATGTCGTTTTGGGCAACACAAGACACCGCTGCCACAACTCTCAAAGAAAAACTTTTATACTTATTCAATCAGGTATACAGATGTAACGTCTTCATCTTTTTCATATTGACACATCAGCGCTTGATTGCTCGCCGTTGACATACTCCTATTCTAGATTGGTATCTTTCATCATTCAGAGACAGCCACCAAGAAAGCACCCATTGCTGTAACCACTTTAGTCTTTCACTCTCTATAAAACTAGTATTGAAGGCTCTTCACGCATAATGCATCTTGCTTATTGGAATGAACGCATCTTCTTAACTTTTATCTTTTCTTTTGACCCTCTAACATTCAACCCAAATGAGTCCCTTTTCTCTCTATGCTTTATTCACTTCTGAACCCAAAGTACACACTTTCATGCCTAAGCCTTTTTTCTTCATCTTCTGACACAAACTCTGTAGAACTTGATCAAAACTGGCTTCAACATCTACTGTCACTAAGTTCTTAACCAAACCTTCTTTGTTTTCGTTTTCTTGTATGGCCCAACCAATGATGGGCTCTGTTTTCTCGTGGTAATCTTGTAACCGCGCTTTGACAATATCCTCTCTATCATCCTCTCTTTGAACCAATGCTTCTCCTGTAACATCATCCTGCCCTTCCACTTTAGGTGGCATTGTTTCAATGTGATACATCCTCCCAGATGCCATATGCACCCGCCTTCCTTGCATACGCTTGATGATGGCATCATCGCTCATATCTAGCACCACAAAAAGATCAATCTGCCTGTCACTGTCTTTAAAAAAGTCACACTGAGCAATGGTTCTTGGAAAACCATCAAAAATCACACCCTTTGCATATTTTTCTTGCTTCAGCTCTTTTTCTAGCACTTCTGTAATAATCGCATCTGGCACAAATTGACCACTGTCCATCAATGCCTTGACCTTTTCCTTCAGCCCTGCATTCTGCGCCATTTGATTTTTTAATACCTGGCTGACTGTCACCACTGGAATGCCCTCTGACTTTTCAAGCCGCGAAGCCAAAGTGCCTTTTCCTGCACCTGGCGGCCCCAGCAAAACAATGGTAAATGGACTCTGATCAGTATTTCTAACCTCGTCAGCAAATACGCCCTGAGTAAAAGCCAAGCCACACAAAACAAAAATCAAGCATCTTCTAAAATTCAACATCAATACCCCAAATCAGAAAAGTGTTAATTTAACACACCCACTGCTTTCCTGCAAGATCAATCACTTCTCGTGCAATACCATGCATACCCTGTGATGAATGGTATTTTCCCTTTCCAATCATAACCAATTCCTTTGACTTTTGACATTGAATAGACTCGCACCTCTTCAAACCTCACCCAGCTTATTCAGTGACCCCATCATCACTATATTTTCACGATTGCATGGTAATGACATGTTTGCTGATGCTTGTAATTCCATTCTTATGAAAAAACAACCTTAAAATTTTTTGTTTGAGTTGACTGATTTCGTATTGTACGCGTTCACCCCAACCAGTCTGGCCATCCATTTAAATTTCCACCGTGCTCATTTACGGCCCTTTGACAAACCCCTTTCATGTGAAATTTCTTTGGAGGCCCCCAATATCTCATCCAATCTTTCCATCATTTTCTCTTCATTTAGAGGCTTGTATTTTAAATCACAATGTATCACTCTCAGTCGCGTGCAGTCATCGATTTCACTCAATCTTTTTTCCAAATCAGATGCAAATTGACTTGCATGATCACCATTTTCTTGTGTAGACGCTTCGAATTTCGCTTCCTCACACAAACTTGCAACTACAGCTTTTTTGTACTGAACCGATAACTCACGACCAACCTCTTTAAGAGATTTTTCGATTTGTGTTTTTTTCATCATTGACCTTTGCCCAACCTTCTCTATTGCCTTATTTAATCGATGAAACCTGGATGTTTTCTCAAGATTTTTCAATGCTTCCTGAGCAACTTCATTCATATCTATGCACTCCTCTAATAACTCAAGTGAAATTTTGTTTTCCTCTCTCTTTAAAATCTCTTTTTCTTCCTGTAAATACTCAATTAACTTTAATTTCATCATAGCACGCTTGTCTTTTCTCTCTTTACCTTTTAAATCTTTGTGTTTTTCAGTATGCTCTAGCACCCGACCAAACCCTCTTTGTACCATCCTTATTCCACCTTTGATAGACGCCCTATCATTCAAAAAAACTGCTTTCTCCTCCGGATTGAGACTCGCTTTTTTTACATATTCATCTATTCTTAACTGCATTGTTATTTTACGGATCGCTTTTATCATTTCCTTGATTACATTACTAACATAACCTTTGAATTTTTGCGTCCAACCTCCGCTTAAATGCTTACTTTGCATACTTGATCTCATTCTCCCCTCTTTTTTCTTTGGCACACTTGCTTGAATATTTTCAATGTTACCGATAGCATTTTCTCTTTTCTCTTTACCTTGTACTGTGTGTTTACCTTGTTTTGATAAACCTTCTGCTCTAAGATCATTCAACTTTTGAACTGCAGTTGCCAAACCAACCACTATCATCTCTCTATCCTTAGCCTTTATCCCTCCTATCTCTTCTTGCTTTTGAATCGTGTCTGCAACACCAAATTTCACCTTTTCTCTTGCTTTTAAATCAAGTTGTTTAAATAAATTCTCCTCTCTATTAAACAGCTCTTGAATCAAAATATCATGCTGCATTCTCCTCAACCTTTTATCTTCCTTTGCTTCATTTTTTCCATGTGGCTGGGAAAATTCGTAAAACCCTTCTTCAATTAAATTGACTCTTGATGGTTCTTTTCTTGGCCCTGGTGTATAACCAGATCCCGTCCACTCTATCTCCGATACCGCATAAACACCTGCCTCTATATAACACAGTTTCGACTGCAACACCTTGGCCTCCTCAATTCCTTCTGCTTTAGGATTGCCATCAATGTATGTTTCGATATCTCTCCTCATTCCTCTTATGATATTGTTAAACTCACTACTGTTTTCATCACTCCATCTCTCTTTTGGGCTACTGACTTGCTTCCATTTTTTTATAAAGCCTTTCATTTTCTCTCTTGACACTTCACATTTTGCAAACACGTGTAAGCTTGATAATAAACTCATCTTACTTGACATGGCCATATGTGCTGAATTCGGTTTTTTCATCTGACATTCAAGTACTCCGACAATATTTCCTTTGATTTGTTCGTTTTTATCGCTTGATCCAGCCCATGCAAATTTGTTTTTTCTCTTCCATGCTTTCTTTATCGCCTCAAAGTCTTTTTTGAATCTTCCTAATTCTTCTTGATTTTTGACAACGTACCCTGCTAAAGCAACTATCTTCTTTGCAGTATCTGAATCATATTTCTGAAGCCTTATTAATTCAAATTCAAGCGCATTTAATATCGCTCTCATCAACAAATTCTTTCCCATGATTAAACCTCAATTTATAATTTACTGTCTTATAGACTAGATTTTAGAATTTGTCATGATTTTCACTTTTATACTCACCTTCCATGGAAAATTATTTTCTCGTGGCCATTATGTTGACACTATTTTGCGCATTTTATTCCCAGTATTTCTGAATTCTGTGCACTACTAGGCATATCATAATTTGTATATAAGCCTCTTGAGACTGCTAAATTACCCATCAATCAAAAAGCGATTACACTGACTCCCAATCTCAAGCAGCCACATTATATGGCTGCTTGAAGTCAGTTGTGAATTTTTTGCGCTTTATAAATCGACTTGCTTAACTCAGTTCATACCACTACTGCGTAAGCATATTATGATTACCCGTACAGCCACAGGTATTTCCATCATGATGTTTGACAGTACGCTGATGGCCCGCTCTCTTTTTCAATCCTGTGACTTCTGTACTTCTGACTGGATTATTTTTCTCAAGAGATCTGTCCGCCATATTGTCATCTTTTGTTGTTTTTGAGAACACGCTCAAGATAGGCTTAGAAAGCCAAACTGCATCCTGCTTCATGACCCCTCCCATCTTTCTTAAGTGGCCCAAAATTTTCTCATAAGTCTGAGACGATTTATAAGCGATTTGCTCCAATCTACTCTTATCACTGCTCCATAATCTATTGGATTCTGCTTGCCATGATTTTTTTAATTCTAAACAAGACTTCTCTAACAACCCAGAAAAAATTGGGTCTATAACCTTTTTATCGAATTTTACCAGAGTATTTCCAGCTTGATCAATAATGTTTTTAGCTACAAGTGACGCTATAATCGTATGTTCAATACCAATATCTTTACTCTTGATGCCTAAAATATTTAACATTCCAAGCAATTTTGTCATCAATAAATTGGCTGCACTCACATCAAATATATTGATACCCAACGAGCTTCTGTCTTTTCTAACCTTGTGGCTAACCCAGTCATTAATAACCCAATGCATTAATGGTCCCGCCCCCACCAACGCCGCACACTGATAGCTATATCGAACATTCGATAATTCCGGAAACAAATTGATTAACAAACACCATTGTGCAATCATGACTATGGTTGTTGTCATTCCATTAATATCAACGTCTTCTGTTTCCTTTTTATCTTTTGTCTTCCATAAATAAGTTTCTGTCAATTTATTCGCTTGGTAATAAGAAAGTCCTGCGAACATTGATTTAACAAAGACACCATATCCACCCAGATCAGAAAAATAAGAACTTGCTCTGGAGATGGCTACGTTTGAAAAAGTCGATAGATAAGTAAATTTCATATTACTAAAAGAATTGGAACTTTTCTCAGTATGATAGGCCTTTTCTTTTTCAGAATTCTTGACACTTTTCTCAATAGTAGACTGTTTTTCAACTCCTGTAATTGGTGACTCTGCAATAATACGATCTCTGTGACGGTGACTTGTTCTCCGGCGTCGATACCTTGGTTCAAGCTCTTTATCAAGCGCTGCTCGGGGTTCGCAGTTGCAGTTTGAGGCAGCGCACAAAACACATTCACTCATTTCTCCATTCACTGATGGGTTACTCCAATCAACTTCTTCTTGCCGCATACTTACTCCTTATATTTTTTGAATCATTTTAATTAAATGTTATTTTATATCAATCATTGTTGTTTGTCAATTTTTATTATTGAATTAACTGATTTCGCTTTTTTATTTTACAAAAAAACCATCCTTGGACAATCACTGTAATCAATATATGTTTTTAATCCGTCACTACTACCAATATGCCATTACCTTGCCTACTTTGTAATACGATATCGTACAGCTTTTAAATAGGCAGCTGATCATGAACACCCAAACTGAAAAATAAGCTCGCTTGCACCAATTAGACTGGCTTTATACTTCACATCTCATGCTTGGTGCTTTAGAGGCAATGCCAACAAGGTCCCAATGTGCGATTTCTGTGCTTTTTCACTTAAGGAAGGTAGCGTCAGTCTACTTGAATAACCGCTCAATATCGATGGTCACCTTGTCAATTGCCTGATCTGCATTGATCACTGACACCTTCTTTACTCGCCCCTGCCCTTTTGCAATTTGTGTCTGAACAACATCAATGATGGGTAATGTGCTTTCTTTGTATGTCTGCATACGTTTTTTCACTACTTCCGGCTGGTCATCTTTTCTGTGCACCAATAGTTCGCCAGTCACATCATCTCTGTCTGCTACTTTAGGCGGAGCATAATCCACATGATAAACTCGCCCTGATGGCATATGCACTCTGCGGCCACCGACCCTGTCCACTAGTACATCTGTGCTGATTTCAAAATATACCAGATGATCATAATCATACTGATCTGCATTTAGAAAGTTCAACTGCTCAATTGAGCGCGGATAACCATCTAAGATTATACTCTCTCCACTTTGTGATAACTCATCAATCTTCGCACTCATGACCTGCCAAACCAACTTAGCATCAACTAAATTGCCTGACCCCATGATTTCTTTTATTTGTTTGCCGATCTCGCTGCCTGACTGTGCATACTCCCTCAATAAATTACTCGCGGTGATGACTTGATAGCCAAAATCTTTGTTTAATTTTTCACTTTGTGTTCCTTTTCCTGAGCCTGGCGCTCCTAAAAAAATTATTTTCATCTTTATGCAACCAATATTTCACCTGTTATATAACTCAAGCCTACTAAAGCAAGCCCACAAAAAAATGTTGTACCGACATAGCTCAGTCTCATTGCATGCGGATTTTCTTTATATTTAAAATACTGAAATAGGCTTGCAATAATAATACCAAAACCCAGCACAATAATAAAATGCTTAAACACTATCATAAAATTTGCTATGGTTATCTTTAGTGCTGCAATGGTATTGGTCTTAAAATCAACGGTCTCTTGGATGGCTGGCGCGCCTGGCCGATGTGTGTACAGCACTTCTGGTGTTGTTATGGTACTGATTTCTTTCATTCCGTATGCCTGACTTGACATGCTCACAATAAACCCCCACAGAGCTATTAGCATTTTGTTGATAGATTTCATTATTGACCACCTTCTATATGAATTTTGTTAATTATATCATAATCCTGCTTATTTTTCAAGCCTCTCCACCGCCTATTTAGCCCTTCATATACCCCGATATCAGTGTGCATACTCAACGCTCTTCTAAAGCCGTCGTGATCTAGATGCATTTGCACCAATTCACCAGTAACACCCCTCTCTCCCAATAACCACTCATCACTCCATATCATCAACTTCTTTTCTCTCGGTTGGAGCGATGATTTTCAATCTGTGCACTTTATTGTTTTTCATTTGCAAAATTTCTATTTTATAGCCTGCTATCAACACACACAAACTGCCTTCAGGAATGTGCTCTAGATACTCAATGATCAACCCCCCTATTGTATTTGCACCTTCCTCTGGCAACTGCCATTGCATGGTTTTATTGACATCTCTCACAGCCACATTGCCATAGAACCAATACTCATTGGCCCCGTAATGACTATACGAGCCCAATGTTATTGGATAACCTTGAGCATAGCATCCCACCACCTCATCAATGATATCACTGCGCTCAACAATACCACACAATTGACCATACTCATCTACTACCACTGCCAAATGCTCGTGATTCTCCTTGAAATACTTTAGCTGCTTTTCCAGCTTGGTTGTTTCCGGAATATAATTGGCCTTTTTCATCCTCTTGACTAAAGTCTCCTTGCTCAATTTATTTTCCAACAAACACTTCATGATTGTTTCGCAATCAATGTATCCCTGTATGTCATCAATCTTACTTTTATAGATGATCATATTTCGACTTTTTGTGTTCTTCAGATAACCAATAATTTCATGCCAATGGTCTGTTAAATCAATGCCTACCAGATCGGCCCTTGGCTGCATCACATTGCCCACAACCATCTCATCCAGATCCAATATCCCCTCCAGCATTTGCTCAACTTCATCTTCACTGTTTTTCTTCTGCCGATTGAGCTTGATCAATCCGCCTATCTCATCTCGACTTAAACTCAATCTTGATCCCGCTTGCAAACGCATTCCAAATAGACGCAGAACACCAGCAGTGATTAGGTTTACAATTGCCACAATTGGTCCCATTATCTTTAATAATATGCTTAAAATTCCTGCAACCTTGAAGGCAATGGTATCTGGCCGATAAGCAGCCACAGATTTTGGTAAGACCTCTGCAAACACCAAAACCAAAAACGTCAAGACCACCGTGGATAGCAAGACATACTCTTGCCCCAACCATGTAATGACGACTGCCGTTGTCAACGATGACACCAGCATATTTAAAAATGTATTGGCAATTAATATCATCCCTAGCAGTCTTTGAGGGTGCCTTAACATTTCTAACAAGCGCTCAGCTGTTTGGTTTCTTTTGATATTGGCCAAATATTGCAATCGATAACGATTCAATGCGGTGACTGCTGTTTCGCTGCCTGAAAAAAAACCTGATAGAATCATACAAATCACGATAAAAAACAGTGTTAGAACTCCGTTTTGCAAGACTGCGTTCATTCAATATTCATCCGTTTTATTCATCCTCTCTACTATTGCATAGGCCTATCCTCTCTGCACATGACTACTGAAGAACAACCATTGTCTCAAAGCGCCAATCTGGATGAGGCTTATTTTAGTCTATCTTGTACTTTTCATTAAATCAACCTGATTGCCGATAAATCATACTCTATATCTCCAATGTCTTCTGCACTTTGAACACTTGACATGCTATTGTAATGTCGCTGTATTGACACCAAACATCTTTACATCATGATCACAAACAATCAATCATCATTGGCACATCTGTCTCCCTCACCTAAGACACTTTGCATAGACAGATATCCAGCTATATTGGATTCCCTTGACACTTGTGCGCTTGACAAGCCTGTGTTTATGTTTATAATTTGCATACGTTTATTGTATTCTATTTATGTTTAAAAAACTCAGCCAACGCATATCAGATGTCTTTCGCTCTTTTGCAGGCACAGACAAAATCACAGAAAAAATGTTAACAGAGGGCGCAAAAAGCATTCGCCTAGCCCTACAAGAAGCAGATGTTGCAGAAACCGTCAGCGATAAACTGCTTGAACAGTTCAACGAAAAAGCGCTCAATCACGAGGTCGCCTCAGGCGCCAAACCTGCGAATGTGCTGATCAAACTGTTTCATGACAATCTCATTGAACTGCTAGGTAAGGGAGATGACTTTGACCTCAAACTGTCCAAAACGCCAGCTGTCATCATGCTCGTTGGCCTTCAAGGTGCTGGTAAAACCACTTTTGCTGCGCGTTTGGCCAAACTCTTACAAACACAGAACAAGAAAAAACCATTATTGGCATCACTTGACGTCTACCGCCCTGCGGCCATTGACCAATTGGCAACATTGGCAGACCAAGCAGGCATTGACATGCATCATTCTGACCCCAGTAAAACGCCAGAGGCTCTTGCAAAAGAAGCTCTGCAAGCAGCCAAGGAGAACCAACACGACGTCCTTATATTGGATACTGCAGGTCGCATGCACGTCGATGATGACATGATGAAAGAGTGCATCCAATTAGAGCAACTGTGTAAGCCGTGTGAATTGTTGTTTGTTATAGACAGCATGACCGGTCAAGATGCCGCATTGAACGCCAAAAGCTTCAACGATCAATTGACATTGACAGGCTCTGTGCTGACCAAAACAGATGGTGACAGCAGAGGTGGTGCCGCTCTGTCTTGCCGCTACATCACGAAAAAGCCCATTAAGTTCATGACCACTGGTGAGCACCTCGATGACATAGATCAATTTCAGCCGGAACGCATCGCGTCTCAAATTCTTGGCATGGGTGATATTGTCGCCTTGATGAAACAATTTGAAAGCAAGGTAGACAAAGAAAAATCCAAAAAAATGGCAGATAAAATCTTACGCTCAGGCGCTTTTGATTTTAACGATCTGCTGGCACAGATACAGCAAATGGAATCCATGGGTGGCATGCAGGGAATCTTGAGCAAGCTCCCAAATCTCGGTGGCGCCCTTCCCATGGAAGCATTACAGAAAAAGCTTGAAGAGCAATCGTTTGACTCCATTGCGGTTATGATCCAGTCCATGACGGCCCAAGAGCGCTGTTTCCCCGCATTGGTGATGAATGTAAAAACTCGGCAAAGGCGTATCATCAGCGGATCTGGCCGTAGCATCAAAGAATTTAAAACCATGCTGAAGCAATTCACACGTATGCAAAAAATGGTTTCAAAATTCAAGGGCAAAGGCATGATGGACATGATGGGAAAGATGTCTAGCATGTTTGGAAAAAAAGAAGACTAACTGCCACCTTAATGACACAATGAGCCATCTCTTGGTTTCGAACACGGTACTCAATGAACGTATCTCTGCATTCTTCTGCTGTATTTCAAAAGTGGGCATATGGGATTGATTGAATGACGCCTGCCTGAGGCTGGATCATATTCCAGTGTGTAACACCCTTCATCCCTGCAATGGCTGAATGTTTCCGCTCGAGCAACACCATAAATTTCGTAAAATTGCTCTTTTTTTTAACCCAACTCTTCCAATTGCCATTAAATTCTTATATAATCTACTAAAATTTTATGAACTCAGTTTTAATACTGTAACGACAAAGGGATATTCATGATTGTAGTTAGACTTGCACGAGGCGGTAAAAAATCAAAACCATTTTACAGAGTAGTGGTTGCAGACCAACGTTTTCCAAGAGACGGACGCTTCATTGAGCGATTGGGGTACTATAACCCAGTTTCAAACCTACAAGGTGATCAAATTGTAGAGATCAACCTTGAACGCTTGGAGCACTGGATCTCAAAAGGTGCACAACTCACTCCACGTGTTGCAAAGATTGTCAAACAGCAGAAGAAAGCAGCGTAGTCACATTTGCTTTTGTCACTGAAAGCCTATTGGCAATTTAAAAACGGTCTAATGATACGACTTTTTATGATGTTGCATATACACGCGCAAAAGGAAATAGTTGATGAGCAAAAAGCAACCAGCGGACGACCAGACAACAAGAAACTCCACAGGGAGTAACAAGCTTGAAGACAGTGGACTGAAAAACAATCCATCTGACGCAGACTCCGACCCATCCTCTAATTCACAAAAAAAACAAGAAAATCAAGCAGATACTAGCAATCATAACACCCAAAGACAGGCAACCATTGAATCTTTGATGCACAAAGACCTGCTTGACGGTGATGGCAATTATATTGTAGTCGGTAAGTTTGGTAGAACACACGGCTTAGATGGCAAGCTGTTTGTACACTCATACACTGATCCCATTGAAAACTTATTCAATTATTCCCCACTATACTTAGGCAATCAAACAGCCATTTCTTTTTTAAGCCATCAAAAACATGGAAAAAATGTTGTTTGCCAGATTGAGGGCATTGCTGGTTGTGATGCAGCAAGAAGATTGACCAACCAGCTCATTTATCTGCACACTGATCAGCTTGAAAAGCTACCAGATGGACAGTATTACTGGCATCAATTGGCTGGGTGCAGCGTTGTCTCCAACACTGGCCATAGTTTTGGGGTGGTGGATTATTTGTATGCAGGTGCTCAATTTCCAATCATGGTGGTCAAAGACCCTGAATCTGACAAAAAAACTGAGCATTTGATTCCGTATGAACCTTCTACAGTTAAGGCGGTCGATATTGACAAACGCCAGATTGTGGTTGACTGGCTGATTGACTGATGCCATTTGCCTATCTCTCACCTTTGATTCGTGCGTTTGAAAATTGGACAATTATGGCCATTGCTTTTGACTTTGTCATTATTTGGACTCATCCATTCATGCAGTCTTTGCTGAAATTGAAAATACATTTCTTGTTTATTGGAGGAGGTTTGTGGGCATGATGATAGACATCGTCACACTGGCACCTGAAATGTGGCAATCTCTTGATCATGGTGTGGTTGGCAGAGCTAAAAATGCTGAGATTTGGCAGCAAAAATTGTGGCATCTACGTGACTTCTCTACACGGAAAGATAGGCGTGTTGACGATAAAAGTTATGGCGGCGGTCCTGGTATGGTTCTTGGCCCAGAGGCATTACACGCTTGTATTCAGCATATTGATCAGGTCAGAGAGAAAAAACCTTTTGTGATTGAGCTTGATCCTTCTGGCACCACCCTCAATGCTGAGCTGTGTCAAACCCTGGCACAAAAGTCCAATCTATTGTTATTGTGTGGGCGCTATGAGGGCATTGATGCGCGTATTAAAGACAAGCATGTGGACCTATCGATTTCGACTGGACCTTATGTGCTCAGTGGTGGAGATCTAGCGGGAATGTGTTTGGTTGATGCTGTCTGTCGTTTTTTACCAGGGACTTTGGGCAATGATATTTCTTTGATGGAGGACTCCTACGCGCATGGATTATTGGACCATCCGCATTATACCCGCCCGCAAATGCATGCTACCGGCGTTGTGCCTGAGGCATTACTGTCGGGAGATCCTAAAAAAATTGACAATTGGCGGCGGATGATGGCCCTTGGCAGAACTTGGCAATACCAACCTGATTGCTTGATCAACACCCCATTGAGTGATGCAGACATTGTGCTTTTGCAGACTTACATCAAAGATCATTTCAACCGATCCGACCGATGATTTTGAATTTTCACCACACATCCAGTAGATATGCTTGATGCCAGGCTCAGTGAAGTATTCCTCGGACCATGTCATCTGACAAATTGAGGCCTATGCTTAAGATCATTTTTGCCAGAGTTGATTTTAGGGAGAAAAGGCTCTGTCCTTTCTTGATCTGTCAGGCATTTTCTAGCAGCCTAACCGTCTTTTGTTCGTTTATGATTGAGGACATCATTCAAATGCGATTTGGATTTTTTCCAGCGATCATCAAACTCCCTATCCACACGATTTGATACTTTTTTTAATTTCAGATACGCGACCGATGCATACTCCATCTGGTTGTTTTTTGGCCTATAATTTAGGCTAAAAAGTAGACTTTTTGATGCTGTCATATGACCATTGGCAGTCAGCATGTTGCGGCCTAAACTTTGATCTTTGATCACCATACTTGAATCACTTGGCAAAATGAACGAAAATAGACCTGGAGAGTCGACAGTTTCATACAGTCCATTTTGTTGATTTTGTTTCTCCAGAGGATGTCTTTTGATTGGATAGATTTCTTTTTCCTCTTGTGTTTTTGTTAATAGGTATCGCCCCACTCCACCGTCTTCATCTGACTCTTCAATTTTATATTCAATGCAGACTGATTTGAGTGTTGTGGGATTATCTTTATCATCGTAAGCCCCTAATATTATTGGACTATTGGGCTTTGCACACCACTTTCCTTCAATGTCTTTGCTTTTCAATGCGTATGACTGTGGTGTTAACCAGCATGCTACGATTAGCATGGATAGGTGATATTTTTGCATAAAAATACTCTTTGATTGGATATCTTTCATTCTTTCATAACCTGCTTCTTCCTGCAAGCCACTTTGATATTCAATCTTTATGCAGACAGCCCCATTCAAAAAGTTGCTATTTCGCAAATCTCATGATGGCTCAATGGATTTTATTTTCTACTTTTACACCCGTTATTTCTATCTATCCTGCTATTATCATAATTTTCCTTAATTTATTATCGTACACAGATCCCAAACTTCCATTTCAATTAAATAATATTTAATCCTGATAGATTGCAAAAATTGTACTATATTGGCATTGATTTAATGACAAGGTATTTATATGGAAGAGTCTAATTTTTTTGAACATTTGTCCACGTTGGATGCGCTAAATACTGCACAGTACGAAACAAAATTAAAGGCAACAGCTATACTTAGAGACGCGCTTCGTCAGGATCTTTTGGATGATCTTGAGACAAGCGTTCGTGCAAAGGGTTCTTCTGGAAATATTAGACGTGCCGTTGCTACTGGGTCTAGTCGGCCTAAACCTCCTACCCTTCTAGACCATCAACAAAATAGTGCACTAGCACGACAATTAGATGCTGCTAATGATAATACAACCTATAAACTTGTTGTAGATGAAATTCGTAATGCAATGAATAGAGCTTACACAGCAGGTAGACAGGATAACCTAAGTCACCTTATAAGATTGCAAGAGTCCGCATTTAAAAGTTGGTATGGTTATCTAGAAGCCACGAAAAAACAACTTACTGAAGCAGAAAACAAGATTTCAATTATTTACCAAACATTTAATCAATCTCTTCAAGCTACTGGCCTCGAAATAGTGATTTCTCGTAAACGCAATATCTTCACTGTATTTTCGAATAGCTCCCCAGATCTAAAAATTAAAGAGCAAAGAACAGATTCTGAACAAGAGGTACTTTCAAAAATAGTAGCACAGTATAAAAACGCACAAATAAAGTTAAGCGCATTAAACAGTCTTGATGATCTGGATCGCGATGTTACATTGATTAGTGATCATTATAAAATAGCTATAGAATCAATTGACAAGTTATTAGAAGATGTCGAACATAATGATCCCAAAAAATATGTACTCATATCTGAACTTCAAACATTGCGAGTTGGTGTATTAAAGCAATGGCGTAAATATTCCAATTATATAACGCTAACCTCTCTTGCTTATCCAAGATATAAGAACCTCAGAACTCAGGCAAAAAATATTTCAGATAAGATCAAAACCTCACCACCTATCGAGACTAAACAGACTTCTATCGAATCTCAAAATATACTGGAAAACCTCTGTAAAGTGTGTATCAATAAGTCGCCTTATCAAAAAAAACATTCTTCTTTGGCGGCGAGTAAATCTGCTTCGTCTGTGCATGACAAACTTACTTGGATAGTGCATGATAGACTTGATAATATAGAAGCATTCACCGACGAGGATATAGAGTTCATAAGAAAAATCATTATAGATTCTCAAAGCGATCATAACTCATATCTTCAAAAGTTAGATGCGGGATGGGCACTTATCCAATCAAATAATTTTGATTTTCTTCAGCTACTTAAACTTAACAAAGTCAGAAAAGAACTACAATCCGCAATTTTTCAGGATCTTAAATCATCTGTAACGGTACAATGGGTGAATGCAATCAATCCATCTAATAAAGCTCAACTCACATCTGAGCCAGGTGAACCGTTTCAATATCCTGAGCCTCCCTCTACTGCTACTCCTATCACTCTTGTCAAACCTTCCCCTGTTGCCCCTCCTACTCCAGCTAATTTTCCTAACCTAGAAATACAATCTATGCGTTGTATGACGATGGATCCAAAGGCTTCTAACCGTCAATCGCAAATTGAATCAGTTGGAAAGGTACTTGATAAGCCGGAAGATTGTAGTCCTAATGATCTAACGTTCTTAAAAAAAATCATCCAACAGTCTAAAGACGATGCTAATTCAGCGCTTGAAAAGTTACCAGGAGTACAAAACATTGCCCGAGAAGATGACTCCCAATTTAGCCTGGCACTCAAATCCAATCCTAAGATAAAAGACGCTCTTATTTATGACCTTAAATCAAATGAAGCAGGATGGGTCAAGACACGAACTGAAGGCTTTCACGAGATGTATGGTATCACTCAAGATGATCGTAATAGGCTTACGATAGCAGACGATAAGGTTACCATTGAATATAATGGTGCAGATGAGCTAGCGAGTTCTGTCATTGCAGGTGTCATAGCGCAAGGCAACCTGGGAAATCCTGTTACAGTCGATCTTGATTCAACAAATGCATCTCAGCTATATAAAGAAATTACAGCTTTAATACACAAAGTACATGATAAAGGACTCGACCTCGGCTCATTTACCATATCTACAAGCGAATACAACAAGATAAACTCAGGAAAGTTTCCATCTTGCACTCTTAAGAATATGGTACAACAACCGGATCTTTTGAAAAGATTAGACCCTAATCAGACTGCTGATTTTTTTGATATTTTAAAAAGCAATGAGAAATCTAATTCCGTTTTTTCTTTATATTTGCAGGAAAAATCAGTCGATGAACCTGCCACTTCTGACGCAAACGATTCTGCTAGTCGTTTGACTGATGGAAATTCTAAGCGGGTTAGTTTTGCAGACTTAAATGAGACTCGTTTTTATCCACCTCATTACAAAGACCCTTTATCTCCTATTATGAGAACTGCAATGAAAAAATGTGAAAAATATCAAACGTCCTATAAATCCACAAGTACGGGACAAGGACCTTCAGAATCTAAAGAGGACCCTCATCAAAATGGCCCAGATACTCGTCCTGATAGACTTAAATAAAAATCCATATATTGCATTTTTTATCGCTCTACATGATACGATCCATTCAAGGTCTTAGTCGTGATACAGATTTATGATGCCTCAGATTACTGCCTATAGACAGATGCCATTATTTCTGTATTTTGCCATTTCGCAAATGTCATGCTGGATCAATGAATTTTATTTTCTACTTTTACTGCGTTTTTTCGACCCATTCTGGCATTTTTATCATCATATTTTTTTAGGGATATATTGCCATGACTCAAATTGGGTGCCCAATCCAGTTATAATTTAAATTAATCCAGACAAATCCGAAAAAATATACTATATAGAAACCAACCTAATAATAAGGAGTTTATGATGTCATATGACCTGATTACAGCCGTAGGCCGAATTGCCGTGGCTACAACAAAACTTCTTCTGTACGACACTGATCCCTATGGTACTCGAACCCAACCATTGGGCCTCACCTTATATGACGCTGCAAGCTCTTTGAGTCAGATGGTAAGTGGCGTAAGCAACTATTCCCGAGGAAGAACACGTACTTCCTCTACGGATCCCGCTCCGAAACCAGATGCTACGCCACCACATAATCTTAAGAAAATTCCCTCTGAGGAGGCTGGAGACAGCCTCGAAGAAGCTGCTAAAGTAGCGAAAGAAGAGGCTAAAGCATTAGTAGACAGTACTAAAAATGAATTAGAAGCTGAGCTCAAAAAGGTTGAAGAAATAGATCTGGAGCATGAGAAGAATATTGATCTATTGCAATCTTCACATGATGTGCTGAAAAAACGTATAAACGATCTCAAGACCGTGATGGCTGGTGAGAGCAGTGTCGATACAGCAGTAACAGAATTAAAAAAAGAGGCAGAAAGTAAACTTGATGAGATCAAACTTAATCTCGAGCAACAAAAAAAACTAAATAGTACAACTGCACAGCTCCTCACTGACACATTATCAGAAAAGGTCGCAGAAGCTGACCCTAAAAATTTATCCTCTATGACCGCTGAAAAATTAACTAAAGTAAAAGATTCGTTATCAAGCACTCTAGATAATGCCAGAAGACACGTTGATGACTCACTTGTAAGAAAAGCATCGGAAGCACTTTCTAGCATCGATGCTGAACTAAAAAGTAGAGCTGAAATGGCTGAAATGGCTGAAATGGCAAAAGAGGACTTATCACGAAGTGTCGCAGAAGCTGAACTTCATGAAGAAGTAGAGGATCCTCCTTTTAGTGAGACTTCGACTGCTGTGGCTCCTGTGGCTCCTGTGGCTAAGACTAGTAAACCCGTTCTAGAAACAATTCTAGAAGGGGATGAAGATGAAGAGGAGCTTGATGCAGGTCCTGATCACGATGAGGCTTCCGGGGCAATAATTACCCCTGCAGAAGAAAGTACGGAAGAAAGAAGGGCAACAATCCATGCTGCCGATGGACCAGATCTGCCTAACCTAGAAGGGCAATGTCGTCGTTATATGGTAATGCATCAAGAGATTAGGAAGACTGATGAAGTTGAGGAGATGCTTGCTGACCCAAACGCCTATACTGACAAGAATATACAGTTCATAAAAGACATCATGCGAGAATCTAAAACTGAAGATAATCACTCAGAGCTAAAGGGATTTGCTACAAAGAATGAATCACTTTTGCGGTCAGAAACGTCTGAATTCAGGAAACAACTTCAAGAAAACAAAAATCTCCGCGAAAATCTAACACAGGCCATTATTGCTGACCTTGCTCACACAGGCGCCGAGTATCAAGTTGACTCTTCAATCCCATATCGATCTGGCAAGCAGCAAGCACCCAAATGGGTTAAAAAACGCACCCAAGAAGTTCATGACCAGTATGGCATTAAACGGTTTACTGGTAAAGGAGCAGGTGGAGGACTAGAAAAAGGAAAACAATCATGGAGTGAATTTCTCAATTTAGAAGGTAAGCATAAATCTGGAATTTCATTTTCGATCAATACAGACGGGTCAATAAGCATTTCCCCCCAATCACCCAATATGCTTGCGCGTTCTATCATTGCTTCTATTATGGCACAAGGAAAACTAGGAAAACCTGTTAACATTGATCTCAAAGCAAAAGACCCATATCAGCTACAAGACGAAATTTCTGCTTTGATAGATCAAGCAGACAAGCAAGGGATTCCTCTTGACCAAATCACAATATCTACTAGTAACTTTAATAGCGGTACTAATAATAAAAAAGAATTTACAAAGTGCACTCTTGCCGAAATGGTAGAAAGACGAGCGCAGGGTGAACCTTCAGGATTTATTGATGAATATAACAGAGATGCCACAAAAAGAGGATATCAGTTCAGTTCTAATGGCATTATATCAAAAAAGAAATGTCAAGAAATATTAAAAAAAGGTGGCACACTCAGGACAAATGGTCACCCATATAGAAATCAAGAAAATGGTGCTTTATATTTGTCCAAACAGAAACAAGCAGCTAGAACCACGGCTCTAAAAGAAGAAGAAGCTGAACCTATAGAATCTATAAAATTTGATTCACAGAAGGACATCAAGAAATGGATTTCTGTTGATAATAAAGGTAAAGTCACACCCACAGCTGAGTTTCAAAAGCTCTCTTCCGATGAAAAAACTTATGTTGCAATGCAACTACGCGGTTATGCAAAAGAAAAATTAAAAGACGATCTATCAAAAGCAGCTAAACAATATAAAAATACTACTGATAGTAATAAAATCATAAAAACACGTGGGCAGAAAATTGCAGATTTGATTGGTGAATATAAAAAGACAACAGCTCAAATTAATGAGACAGAATCTCAACTTAATAGCCTTGCAGATCCTGGCGGAACAGATGCTAAACAAAAGGCAGCATATGACAAACAAAAGGCAGCCATTGAAAGCAAAATACAATCCCTTAAGACCAAACAAATAGGAATTACAGAAAAAATAAAAAAACTTCAGTATGAAAGAAAAATCGATATAGAATCTGTAGTTAACACTGACATTATTGTGGACGGAAATATTCAAGAACCAGATCAGGAAAAATTACTTACTCAGAATGTAGGCGCACAAATTTCAGATGCTTATGTGTTGGAAGAAGAAGAAGCCATGCTACAGGATTCATCTAAAGAGTTCATACCCAGCCCTGTCTTCAGAAACTTGGCAGAATTTGTTCAAAAAAGTGATGAACTCGATGCTGAGATTGCAGACCTTATTACACAATATAAAAATCTTCAAACATCAGAACCACCTGTACCAAATAAAGATCCTCAATTAGAAGCTCTGAAAAGTCAGATAGAAACCAAGCAAGAGGGTCGAAAAAAAACACTGACTGAATACCGTCAGCAGACATTCACTTCAGGAGAACCAACATATTCAAACGAAAAACTTTACAAGCATTTAGATTCACAAAAAGAGAAGGAAAATGCATGCCTAGGTCCAGGGCTTGTAGCTCTAGAACAAAAGTCCATTGCAGACGATGACGGTATTAAGAATGTACACACATTAGGTGATATGAATAACCCTACTCTTGTAGTAGCACGACAAATTGATGCCATTCAAGAACTGAATGCTATGAGGTGTTTTTTTGACAGTGACAAAAAAGATCCTGCTGGACTACAACAGGCCCCTGACACATGGACAGAAACTGTAATACCTTCTTTTTCCAAATTAGCAGATCTGCCTGATGAAGAACGGGGCACAAAAGTCAATCAATTTGAAAAAGCCTTCACTGGAACGGCATTGAAAAATATGACATCTTCCTTAGTCGATAAAGCTGCAAGAGCAGCCAGTACGCTGGCACAAGAGAATCTAGACGAAGCGAGTAAAACAATAGACGGGCATGCTAAGCGCGCTGCGAGTGCTGTTGATGCGGCTACTTCTAAAGACCCCTCTGTAGCTCCACCAGCAGTAGATCTAGACACTCCATCAGCCTCCTCTTCACTATAATGAAGACACTTGCCACAATAATTCATTAAGTGGTGTCTATTGTTAATTTATGATTGACTTTTTGTTACTAAAGTCGTAAAATGTTCTCAAGATAGTGTTAGATAGGAAAAAATGATGATCAGTACGCATGCCATTATTGCCGATTTTGAAAAACAACAAATGGATCAAAAGCAAGACATACCCAGTTTTAGGCCAGGAGACAGCGTCGTTGTGGCTGTTAAAGTTAAAGAAGGCACGCGTGAGCGTATCCAGAACTTCGAAGGTGTTGTCATTGCCTACCGCAAACGTGGTTTTAATTCCTCTTTTACTGTCAGAAAAATCTCCTATGGCGAAGGCGTGGAACGAACATTTCACCTATATAGCCCGCAGATTGAAAGCATCAAAGTCACTCGATTTGGTAAAGTGAGACGCGCAAAGCTATACTATCTACGTGAACTCACTGGTAAAAAAGCCAGAATCAAAGAACGCATCGTTCGTAAAAACAAACCTGCAAAAGCAAGCAGCAAAACCAACACAGCGCCTGCTAAACCAGAAAAAGTCAGCACAGACACAAAAACAGCTGAGAAAAAAGCCCCTGCAGCTAAGTCAACTGAGAAAAAAGCCTCAACTGCTAAGAAAACAAGCTCAGATAAAACAAAAACCGATGGCAAAAAGTAAGTAAAAGTTCACTCATTGGATCAGCCTCTGAAATAACATGTCCCGCACTTCTTGCTGTTGTAACATGTACCTGTTGAAAAACTGCCTTGATGCCCTCTTAAACCTGCACAGCAATTTGGCTTTTCTATCCAATACCGTGTAAAAATCGTCTTCTCTCATTGCCCCCATGCTGATGATACCCATTGCTTGTTAAATCTCATCTTTTGCACACTGACTGCCCACAATCACTTATCCTGCCCCATCCATCCTCATCTCTAAACACCCCCTCATAACCGCTCTATTTTGCATACGGACCATTTCCCAATTCTCCTCTCAATTGACATGAATCAAATGCCATTTTCCACATCAAATACGCCCATTTATTCACCATCACAATGCCATAAGCTGTTGCCATTTTTTTACGGTTATGTATACTAATATTGGATTTTTTTTAGGAAGCCCATGCAAAAACCAAATCTCTGTATCGCCCACTCTGGCGGCGTTTGTTCGATTCTAAATACCACAGCAGCAGCCAGCATACTTCAAGCCAGAAAAAAAAATGCCTATGGAAAAATTTTTGTCGCAGAATTTGGCCTCAATGGACTCATCTCAAAAAGACTTTTTGATACTGAAAATCTCAGCTCAGATCAATTAAACCAACTCAGCCAAACCCCCAGCAGCGCCTTTGGCTCCTGCCGCTATAAACTCCCTGAATTTTCCCAAGACCCATCTGTCTATCAGTCCATATTCAACACCCTAGCACAGTTCAATATTCAACACCTCATCTATCAAGGTGGTAATGATTCTCAAGACACCACCCTTAAACTCTCCAAAGCTGCTCGTCATTTTCCAAACCCCCTGTCCGTCATTGGCCTACCCAAAACCATAGACAATGATCTTCAAGGTACCGATTTCTGCCCAGGTTACCCCAGCGCAGCAAAATACATTGCCACCAGCACTCAGGAAGCCGCACTCGATACCCGTGCAATGAGTAAAAACTCCACCCAAGTATTCATTCTCGAAGTCATGGGCAGACATACCGGCTGGCTCGCTCTGGCCTCTGGCCTACTGCGCACCCAAAAGCACCAAGCCCCCCACTGCATACTCACACCAGAAACGCCCTTCTGTGAATCAACATGGCTCAACTATGTTCAAAACACTGTAAAATCTTATGGGTTCTGCGTGATCGTTGCCTCTGAAGGACTGGTTGATGATTCTGGTGAGCTCCTTTGTAAACAACACTCCAAAGATGCCTTTGGACATAGCCAACTCGGCGGCATCGGTGCCACTCTCAACAATATTATCGCCTCAAAAACTAAACTCAAATCCCACTGGGCCCTACCAGACTACCTACAACGCTCCGCAGGCCACCTCAGATCACTCTGTGATGTGACCCATGCCCGTTCACTCGGTGAACATGCCGTAGATGCCCTACTGAACAACCAACACACCTGTATGCTTGGACTTCAACGCAACCCCAGTACAAAAAATAATACTACCTGGTCCATCTGCTCAATCAATCTGGAAAACTGTGCAAACCACGAAAAAACCATGCCAACCTCTTTTATCGACCCAGAGACTTACCTAATCTCTCAAACGGCCAGAGACTACCTCACCCCCCTTGTTTTAGGAGAGGCAATTCCAACTTTCAACCTTGGTCTTTGTGACTATTTTGATCACTCAATACTTAAACTTGCCTCCCCTCATCTCATCTCACAGGAGTAAATCATGCAAAATTCCAAACGAGTCCATACAGCTTCATTCTATTTTTATTGCTATAATTTCTTACTCTACCTGCTCATAGGCTCTCAGCTTGTCTACTTGTTTGGCCACCAAACCATTGTACTGCTCCTGATTTCAGTATTTTTTTTCACCATGAGCTTTCTTCAGACCACCGCTAAAACACCCTCGCATAACCTCAGCAGCTCGCTCTTTCAATGCGCACTTCTTTTATTTGGCCAATGCGCTACTGTTTTTTTTGACCAATCTTCAATCATTTTTACTCTTGGCTACCTGTGCTGCTTCTCAGCCATTGGCCTTGCCTTTTCCAAACCCTTATCCTACTTGGGTTGCCAAGACATCGCATCACGTGCACTTTTCAATTCGATTATGCCTTTTTTGGGAATTATTGTCGGTATTTATACCTTCAAACACCTTGACCCTGTCAGCAGCTATCTTTTTCTGCCTATCCCTGCCTGCCTCTTTGCCTGCCTCTGCCTATATGAGAAACCCAAACTTGTGAAACAACCACCTTCACCAACCATTTCCAGTTATGCCCCTTTATTCTGGCTTAACATTGGCTGGGTATGGACCACTACTTGCATTTATTTTTTTCAAGAAGGCCGATTTCTTGACCCCTCACACCAAATCACTTTCCTTCTAGGCCTACTTTTTGCTTTTAGACTGTCATATAGCCAATCACTTTCTGACTGGAAAACCAATAGCTCTGCCTATTGGATACTCGCTCATACGGGTCTTTTTTTCTGCTTGCCGACCGATGATGCGCCACTGACTGTACTCAATGCCATTTATGGGTTTTCTTTTGCTTTTGCCACCGCAAAACTCCTATTTTCTAGTCTTGCTCGCGCTTATCCATTACAAGAAGATCGGTTCTCGTTCACCAATCTTGCCATTTTTTTATTGGCACTTGTTATCTACCCATTATTCATCGACCAAGCATTTCTTTTAACTACCTGTGCTCTAACCCTTGTCATTATTAATGCTTATATCTCTGATGCATCCTGCTCCCAACTGGCAACAGCATTTGGATGCATCCAATTTGTTTTGCACAGAATTGGTGTCCGCTATACGGGCTTAGAACATCTCTCCTATAAAAAAAATCAGCGTGTCATTCTGATTTCCAATCACAGCTGCTTTTTAGATGTGCCCTTAATTGCTTCACTCTTTGACGAAGTTCTTGCTTATCCAATTTATCCATATTGGCTTGATTTCTGGCCTGTTCAGATTCTCTGTGGAAAATTTGGCCACCTCTACGGTATGAAACCAAGTCAATCTAGTAGCTTGACCAATGTCATACACGCCATTAGAAAAGGTCAAAAATGCCTTATCTTTCCTGAAGGGCGTCTGAGTGATACGGGTAATCTCATGAAAATATTTGAAGGCACAGTCATTCTTGCTGAACATGCCAAAGCAGACCTACAGCCTGTGATTATCAACGGCGGTATGAACTTAACTTGTAGCCGCAATGATTTACGCCATACCAAATCTTTCTTCACACCAATAACCGTTACATTTGGACCATGCTTGCCCTTACCCGAAACAGATTTGCGCGGTAAAGCAAAACGCAAGTTCATCAAGCATGTCATTTTTAAACGTCTGACTGAGACTTATATGTCAAGCTATGCCGATGTCACATTGCCAGAAATGCTCAACGATGCCATGCGACGATTTGGTGCGAAACGCCTTGCTATCAGGAACAATGATTATCTGAGCGATATGACTTATCATCAATTCATTCAAAAAGCCAAGTTGATAGCCTTGCGACTCAAAGAACAACAAATTCCACCCCGCTCTATTCTTGCAGTCAGCATCAATCACGGCGTGGACTGCGCAGCGTTATATTTTGCTTGCTTTATTCTTGAAATCATTGTTCTCCCAGTAGATAGAGACATCCATTCTAAGTCTTTTGCACGACTGTGTGATGCTCTTACAATTCACTCTATTGTCGTTGATCCCAATTATTGGCCACACACTTCACATGACCAACACTACACTAGCATGGAAAATAACCACATTGCATGCATTCGTTTTGCCTCACTGACTCAAGCCAGCACCTATGCTGAAAAATTTGCGATCTCTTTACAGCCGTTAAAACACAGTCAATCCAAACCCCATTCCATCCCTGCTGTTTTATTCTATGACACACAGTCAGAGGAAACCACACTGCTAAGTCACCAAAACCTTTGCCAACAAACTTATCAACTTCATATCTCCTGTGATCTTCAAGGTAAAGACATTGTATTTAATTCTGTAGGCCTCAACAATTGCTATGGGTTACTTATGGGCCTTTTACATCCACTGGCATCTGGGACTGAATTGTTTCTCACCACTGCAGATTTTAAGACTCGTTCAACCATTGAATCCATCTATGAAACCCAGTCAACCGTATTCATATCTGATGTAGAAAACCTAAAGACCACTGCTCCCGAGAACATTGACTCGTTTGATACGCTCAGATTGCGCTGTATTTATAGTGATGGAAACCCCCCTAAAACAATCAGACATCAATGGGAAAGAAATGCAAAAACTTATTTGTTCAGCGTTTGGACCGCCTCCAACAACTCTGGTATTCTCGCCTGCAATAATCCGTACTACCACGACGCCTCAAGCTTAGGGCAACTACTCCCTAAAACAACCATCTCTGGTGATCAGACAAAAATAGACTCAATACAAGGTCCCATTTGTCCTCACTTTATCTATAAAAAAACACCCATACCCTACCGAAAATCATCAAAACACTCAATTGACTTACCATTTTCAGTCACCATGAATGCGCAAGGATTTTTATTTGCGCATAGCGAAGACACTTCCACCTAAACCAATATAGAATTGTTTGCTATTTCTGACTGAAATTTCTATTTAGAAATTCATCACACTCAATATTATTCATTGTATTGTCCATTGGTCTGGCTTAGGCTGGCAACACTCTAGGACTGCCTGACGCGTCTAAATAATGCGATTGATATGATCAGCGTTAACAATATTGTGGCTGGCAGACCAGCAACCAGACAACTGTTGATTAGAGTCAGACCCGTTTGCCTTTGCGTCATAAACTCATAGACAAAAAACTCAATGCTAGAGATCAACATCACCATTCCTATCCGCCAAGACACCCCAGCCAACCTCATTGCCACCGCTTTGTCCATGATACTGCATGCCAGCCACATGATGCACAACATATTCACCGGCCTCATTGCTCTTGCCGCCATCAACAACCATGTCATATTTTCTGAGATACCAAACTTACTGCCCTTGCTTAAGCTCACAATGATTTGACGCAGTGACAAATACTCTGGCTTTAAAAACGACCAAGAAATCACACGTGGCTTCAGACCAATTGGTAATTTTACTTGTAGCCGCTCCTTTTCTATTTGTTTTTCCTTGCCCATATGAAATTCTTTGACATTCCTACCTATCCATAACCCATTTCTATAAACTGCATCAGGCATCATTTGCCATTTTTTCAGATGATCATCTTCAAAGACATAATAACGTACGTTCCTTATTTTATTGGCATTTTTGCCTATTATTGCCTGTAAAAAACCATCATCGGTTCGAATCCACATCTGATTGTCTTGAACATACATCCTCCCTCCGCTGGCTTTTCTTGCACGTTGCTCTTTTGCATATTCAGATGAACTTGGTGCAATCCATTCCCTGTTTAATGAAAACATCGCCACAATCACGATCATAGCAGGCAGCATCCTCATACACAGCTTTGTCATTGAGACCCCAAATACTTGTGCCATTAAAAGCTCTTGACTTCTTCTCAGCTGTAAAAACCAGATACAGGTCGCCAAACACACAATCATTGATTCATATCGGGCAATGCTTGATGGCAACATGCAAAATACATAGATGATTGCATCTGCACTGCTGTAACCGAGACGAATTCTTTTGAGTTCTGAAACTAGGCGAATGACAAATAACATTGCAGCAAATAGTAAACTGACCTCAATGTGTATGCGAGCCAGCCGAAAGGAAAAATATCGATTGATGATCACTCAATGCCTCTGTCTACAACTCTTCTCATTATACTTTAAATACTTGGCAATTTCTACCATATCCGCATCACCTTTGATTTATCATCGTCTTGCCTATTTCAACTCACTGACAATTCATATCCGGTGCTAGCTTATGATCTCATCCGTTCAATCTTGGATTTTTTATCAATATCCATCATAAAATTCTGTCAAAGACATTCCTACTATTTATTAAAAACTGACATCATGCCACATATGTACTATGAAGAGTACAAGTTCTTTTTGGAGTAGATATCATGACATTCAACTTACCTTCAGTACTTGTGGCATTAACAATCGCGGCGGTCACATTTCTATATCGATTACGACCGAATAGACTACTTTCACTCCCAACAAACACAAAATCCGTACCGAAAGATAAAGAGCCAAGCCTTGAGCAACTACAAAAATCTACTCAAATCACAATTACCAGTGCTGAAAGAGAACATGCCTGAAAATTTTTGGCATTGGTTGCTTTGACCGGTGGTCAAAAATACATGATACTATCTCAAAAAGATGTTTATCTTAAGCAAGGAATACTACCTGCTTCCCTCAAAGGATACATTGGACCATCAAAACTTGATTTTATGACCATTCAAAAGATATCTGGACATAATTACAGATGCACACATTGATAATTTTTATAAGCGTCTTGTTAGCAAACGACCGCAGATGTTTATGGGCGAAATAGATTCTTACATATTGAGAAATAATGAAATAGGAGAAGGATGCCCTGGAGATTATAATCCCAGTGAGTATGTCTTGTACTCTGAAATGGAATTTGGCGCTTTATTACAAGTTGCTGGCGATACCAAGTTCATCAATGATGATAGGCGCAATAATCAAAGAGTCCCATTTGATGCAAACGATAAAAGGACTGGATCTCCCCATGAAACAACTGGCTATATCTCAGGACTGGTTGGTGCTCGTTTTGAAATTGACAATGCGATGAAGGCACTGCATTTATTTCCTAAGAAAATGGAAGCTGTCTCTACAGATTTTCATAATGCCGTTCACAAAGTACGGGACAAGTTGGCTAGAGCTGATTTTGGTCGAATTAAAGGGGTTAACCGACAATTTGTGTAGGGATACCAGGATATTTGGAGTGATTTTTACAAACAAGGCGCTGCTTTTCATCACACTAGTGGGCTAGATGCATCTGCCCTGGAATATCGCTTATATTTGTCGTATAAGAAATTTATTAAAGGCGCCATAGATCGCTGCAAAAAAAAATGAAAATGCCCATATCCAAATCTTTGGCTTAGGCGATGGCGTCTGGTCTGAAGGTCATCCAAAATCTGTACGAATCGCCATTGGTAAAGCAGTTTCTAAAGTGATCAATGAAGTGTCTGAAGATAGAAAAAAAGCATTTGCGCACTTAAATTCTCTTAATACCGTCATGAAGACTACTATCGGTCTTTTGATACTCACATGATGGCAAATAAGCATATAAAACCAAGTTTTGATATCATCAATTCTAATGAGGCTAAATTTGCTCACAAAATTGATGAAAAAAATATTCCAATGCAAAACTTTGTGTCAATTTTTCGTGGGATGTTGGATCTTTTGCTGGGAATGGGTATTGGGGCCGTGACTTAACTGGTAGCGGAGATCCAGCTGCAGTCTGCTGCTCCACTATTGGTGATACATTTATCCCCAGTCCGGACCTGAATACACCTGGAAAGGGTATTCAAAACCCCCAACACCGGAAAAAATATTGCATTCAACCCAAATTCAACTTCAAACCCTGTTAAAACTCTAGATATTCCAGGATATGAACCGTCCAACAAACATCGTAATACTCATGAACCTAAAAAACCCTTCTCACAAGGTCGGTAATAGAATGTAAGGATGTATCTGGCGCTCATAAATTCTCCTAGCGGGGTTCAGATGAAAAATGTAAGATGGTTTTAGGACCTTTGGCTTTAATGCTCATCTGACTGGCTCACTTTTTAAAATATTTGATTGTTTTGGATCCCATTAATCCAAGTATAATGGCTGCCATATGCGTCGCCCCATAGGCCATGTGAAGATGTCCTAGATTGACGAATGTCTGCGCTTTTGACCTCACCATCATCAGTAACACATAGTAACTGATGGTCACAATCAATGTGAAGCCATAGACCATGGCTGGATGCCTTCGACATGATAAATAGTCTGCAAAGATAAACGAAACCATGACCAATATACCCATTGGTAGTGCCATGTGTATTCGCCAAGCAAGCTCAGTTTGCTCTCCCCTTCCTGGGTTGCCATAAAGCTTGTCGGCGCTCATCTTCATCACCTTGTGCTTAGACCCAAAACCTTTACTCAAGTCCAATGGTATCTGGCTTTCATCAAACTCAAGAACATATCTCAGCGCACTGTTTTTATCAAATGTATAACTTTTTCCGTTTTTAAACCGTATGAATGAAATGCCCTCTTTTTTCTCTACGTCCACTTTTTCAGTTGACATCACCGTCAGCCCCTGCCCTTCTTTTAGACTGGTTGCTACAAATAATCCCTTGTCCAGCTTTTTATCCCGGTATATAACCAGCTTCTTTCCCCCAATGTTGATATTGTTAAACTGTCCCTCTAATGTTCTTGGCATTCTGATATCACTGAGCAACTCTTTAGCATACTCTGTTTGGACCCCGTAGCACCATGGCACCAACCAACCGCTGGTTGCAAACAATATCGCACTCAAGAAAATCACCATTGACCCTATTGACAATAACCACCTAGATGGCGACATATACATCTGCATGATGGCCAGCTCTTGCGAACTTGCAAGCTGTGCATGCGTACTCATCATTGCCCCACAAACACACATGGGCATCAATAAACTCACATACATTGGCCAGCTCAACACCCACAATGCAACATTCTGACCAATACTCAATGAAAAAGGCATCATGAATAAGTGCTCTAGAGTCTCAATAAAACTCACCAGCATGGTTGCAATCAATAAATATTTTAGCGCTCGAGATAACACAAGCTGCTTGAAATAATTGGTTAAATACATATTCACCTCAGGTTTATCATACTGACTTTGCTCAGCAGATGCAAACAAATTCATTCTTTTATGTTTGGTTAAGTCATTGACTTTTCAACCATCGTATTTTAAATTAAAACTATATTAATTAATGGGGCTTATTTATGCTTAGGCATTTCAGTCAGCTGTATTCAAAATCTTGTCGACAATCTTGCCTCTCCTTTTGTGGATACTTAATTGCCTTTCAAATGCTTGGATTTTTATCCAGTGTGATCTCACCACCAGACGTATGGTATCAAAACCTGCAAAAATCTCATTTGACACCTCCTTCTGATGTATTTCCCATTGTTTGGCCGCTATTGTATGTTTGTCTTTCAACCTATGCTTGGCTGACCTGGAAAAACAAAGAAACTCCTTTTCGCATCAAATTTGCTTTCATCATTCAAATGATCCTCAACTTTACTTGGTCAATCTTATTTTTTTATCTTCATGCTCTGTGGTTATCTCTACTGTCTATTGCTTGTATGATTCTTTTGACAATTTATATCATCATAGAAGAACATCACGAAAAGAGTAGTGACTGGGTTTTACTCGTTCCCTATTTGATATGGATTTCGTTTGCCTTCCATTTGACCAATGTCATCGTTTCACTACAATGACATCAGCTCTCTCTTTTATGGGCCGAATTGATGCTGTTTAGAATATCCTTTTCACCATTGATGATGTATACTTGAACTGTTTTGAGTGACTTTTGCCCGGAACCCAGCTCTATCATGTGGGATTTATTCCAAATTGGCATAATTTTTCTTCATTGGCTATTTTAGCATATCCTCTAAAAATATTTCCATTACTTTTTTATTCCGCGCCGCTTTTGTGCTAATATCAAATTAAAATTTAAATGTATTGAGTATGACCTGCGTCAATTTTGTATTAGACCATCCTGAATCCACCCTGAATCGGCTTGAGTTACTGGGCACTCTACTGGAAAATTGTCTTAAAAGCGCCACATCGACTTTCTGCCTAGCTCCCGACACAGACTACGCTGACTTTTTGGATGATTTCTTATGGTCTGAACGATTCTTGTATTTACCACACAAGCATGTCACTTCGACTCATCAATTGGCAACTTTTCCCCAAGTGTATATAGGAACAGAACTGTCATACTCTTCAGGTTGTCGCTTGATTTTTAATTGTACGAATCAAGTCCTGTCAGAATTTTCAGATGAGTCGAATATAGAATATATTGAGTGGATTACCAACGACCCCTCAGAAAAATCGCATATGCGCAAAATTTTTAAGCATTATCAATCCAATAAGATCAACCCCAAACTCATCAGATTGTAATCATAGCTGTACGCTGTGCCGCATTCCATCGCAATGTGAATCTCTTTGTATACGGATTTGATAGGGCCCATTGAAGGTTTTATATTATGGTCCCACCTGACAATGTTCTCGGCAGTGTAGATATGGGTCATGGTTCTGAACCCCCTCTCATCAATTGAAATTCAGTTGGTTATATTGTGTCAAATATTTCCTTATCTTTATCAATGAATCTGTCTCGATAAATATTTATTGAAAAAAGTGTTGACATTTGTAATGTTATATTATATCATTGAAATATTAAAACAATGAGGACACTATCATGTCAAAACAAAGAAGAAGACAGCAACAACAACAGCGACAACAACGACAGAAGGAACAGGAACAGCAGCAACAGGAACAGCAGCAAAAAGAAAGTTCATGGGGTCATTGGTTTTCCAATGTTTTCTCAAGCACTCAAAATGTAGCAGGAAAACCCAGTTCAACGCCTGTGCCATCATCTGCACCAGCTGAAGAAGTTACTGACCAACCTAATTTCTGGTCTAAGACGAAAGAAAATGTTAAAAATTATTTTGATAACATCTCTTTTGATGGTATGTTCAATAAATTTTCTGAGTTCATCTCATCAATTTTTGAAAAAATCACATCAGTTTTTGAGACTATTTCCAAACTGATTAATTCTTTTTTTAATTTTGCAAAGAATACTAAGACTGGCTTTGATCAGATGAAAACTGATTTTGAAAGTTCTAAAAATTTCCTACATAGAGCTACAGTTGCAAAAAGTTTCTTTTCAAGGTCAACTGGATTTTCCCCTCGAACAGAATATTCTTCCACTGGTGATGGGGAGGCAAGATACGGATCTACTTCTGGTAAATAATCAAAAATATTCAGACTTTATAAATAAAAGAAGGCAATGTCCTTCTTTTATTTTTTTCAATTTTCATATATTGATGTTTCTGTTGATATTGAACTCACAGTAATATTTTCCGACCTCAGATTAAAAAACACCAAAATTTATTATACTTTGTGATTGATGACAACGGTATTCATAAAATGGACTGACTTTTTCTTTTTCATACACTTTTTTGATTGTCATTTGATCAAAGTCACCATCCACTATGATCATGAGATTGAAACAATCTATTCTGTTTCTTTGCTGCATGTGATCAAATAGTGTCATTTAGTTTCTTTTTTTTTTCATTTGTGTCTACTTTTATGATAAAATCAATGAAAAATACACATTTGATGGCATGACCAACACACATTTTAATTTGAGTCGTAATGACTTATGTCAAAATCGATTGGATTTTCTTGGTTCTATTCTCGATCCATGCTTTAAAAGTCATATCTCTTCTTTCTCATTCATGTCATATCTTGCCAGTTCGAAACCTCAACAGCACCAATTATCCCAAGTGCGTCTTGGCATGAATTTATCACAGTCTTCTTGTTGCCGCTTGCTTTTAAATTGCATCAACCAAGCCCCATTAGAATTTCTAGATAAACCCAATGTTGAACATATTGATGGATCATCAACGGTCCCTCTGAAAAGTCTCATATGCACAAAGTTTTTCAGCAACATCAAACCAATAAAATCAACCCTCAACTCATAAGGATGTAATCATGGACACTACCTACAGCCCACATCATATCGAAGACCATTGGCATTCACAGTGGGAAGCCCTTGGACATTTTGCACCGAGTGGCAAAGGTGAAAGCTTTTGTATTATGATTCCACCGCCCAATGTCACAGGTAGCTTACACATGGGACATGGTTTTGAAAACACACTCATTGATTGCGTCACCCGTTATAACCGTGCCATCGGTAAAAACACACTGTGGCAAGTTGGTACTGATCATGCTGGCATTGCCACCCAAATGGTTGTAGAAAGGCAATTGCTTGCCAATAATAAAACTCGCCATGATCTTGGCAGAGATGCCTTTATTGATGCCATTTGGGACTGGAAAGATGAGTCAGGTGGCGTCATCACCAAACAACTTAGACGTCTTGGCGCTTCTGTGGACTGGACCCGTGAAAAATTCACCATGGATGCCTCTTTATCGCATGCTGTCAGCACTTGTTTCATTAAACTTTATGAAGATGGCTTGATTTATCGTGGCGAGCGTCTAGTGAACTGGGATCCCAAACTGCAAACTGCCATCAGTGACCTTGAAGTGATCAATACTGAAACGCAAGGCTCTCTCTGGCATATGCGTTACCCAATCACAGACAGTGATGAATTCTTGGTTGTGGCAACCACCCGTCCCGAAACTCTTTTTGGTGATACGGCTGTTGCAGTCCACCCAGATGATGCACGCTATCAGCATCTGATCGGGAAAAGCGTGACACTGCCGCTGTGTGGTAGAACCATACCTGTCATCGCAGATCATGAAGTCAGTACAGATTTTGGCTCAGGTTGCGTTAAAATCACACCTGCACACGACTTCAATGACCATCAAATGGGCCAAAGACATCAGCTTGGGCTCATTAATATCATGACTTCAACTGCCCACCTCAACGAGAATGTACCAAAACCTTACCAAGGACTCAGCCGCGAAGCTGCAAGAGACCAAGTGATTGCTGACTTAACAGATCAAGATCTTATTGAAAAAATTGATGCGCACACATTGCAGCTACCCATAGGCGACAGAAGTGGCGTTGTCATTGAGCCCTACCTAACCAAGCAATGGTTTGTCAAATGTAATCCGCTTGCACAGCCTGCTATAGAAGCGGTGAAATCTGGCAGAATTCAATTTTATCCAAAAAACCATGAAAACACTTACTTCCGTTGGTTGGAAAGCATACAAGATTGGTGTATCAGTCGTCAATTGTGGTGGGGTCATCAAATTCCGGCATGGTATGATGATACTGGCGCTATCTATGTGGGTAATAGCGAAGCAGAAATCAGGGAAAAGTACAATCTGGATGCTGATGTCCCTCTTAAACAAGATGAAGATGTCCTTGATACCTGGTTTTCTTCTGCCTTATGGCCGTTTGCCACACTTGGCTGGCCGGAGCAAACCCCTGATCTGGATACTTTCTTCCCCACTCAAAACCTCATCACTGGGCATGATTTGATTTTTTATTGGGTGGCTAGAATGATCATGATGAGTCTTTATTGTACAGGCAAAATTCCTTTTGAGAAAGTCTGTATTCACGGTCTCATCAGAGATGAACACAATGAAAAAATGTCAAAAAGCAAAGGCAATGTCATTGATCCGATTGATTTAATTGATGGCATTTCACTCGATGATTTGCTCAAAAAACGCACACATGGACTGATGCAACCGGCACTGAAAAATAAAATCGTTCAAAATACCAAAAAGTCTTTTCCCAAAGGCATTGGTGCGCATGGCACAGATGCACTGCGTTTTACTTTCTGCGCCCTTGCGACAACTGGTCGCGACATTCGTTTTGACATGCAAAGACTCGAGGGTTATCGTAATTTCTGTAATAAAATTTGGAATGGCTCACGCTTTGTGCTGAACCTCATTGAATCGGCACCGACAAAGCCCAAGTCAACAGCCCTCGGCGTTTCTGAGCTATGGCTATATCATCGATTAGAGCAGGTTAAATCCAAAACCCATGCCTACTATGAAGACTTTCGTTTTGATCACCTTGCTCAGCTTTTATATGATTTTGTCTGGACTGACTTTTGTAGCTGGGGCATAGAAATGGCCAAAGCCAAAATGGCATCAAGTGACACTGAGTCAACCAATGCCACATTACATACCTTGGTCTCGGTGCTCAAAGACATTTTGATTTTGTTGCATCCCATCGTCCCATTCATCACCGAAGCGATTTGGCAGGAATTGAGTAAAAAAATTGATTTAAAAGACTCGAGTATCACCTTGGCAAGCTACCCCAAAGCTGTCTCAGCGCACTCAAACTTTGATCAACTGCCTGCTATGGATTGGCTCATTGCTACGGTTAGCTCCATACGTACCATGCGCTCTGAAATGCAAATTTCGCCTGCAAAAGAAATCCCTGTGATATTACAGAGCATCGATGCTGATGCCCATACTTTTTTTGGGCAACTACAAAACCTACTACAACAGCTATCCAAATCAAAAATCACTCTACAAAAAGAAGAGCCCCTCAATCCGTCGGCCAATCAAATTTCAGGCAATACAACGATTCATATCCCGTTAGAGGGTTTAATTGAAAAGAATGAAGAAATCTCACGTGTTGAAAAACAAATTGCAAAGATATCTAAGCTTTTGATGCGCGGAAAAGGCCAATTAAAAAATCCCAATTATGTCAATAATGCGCCAAAAGACATTGTTGATGAAGTCAAACTTCAAGTCAAACAATGGGAAGCAGAGATTTCAAGATATCAGAAGCATTTGACTGTTCTTGCGAAATTATAACTGTGATTGACATCTGCTAATGCTAAAACATCTGGGGCGCGTAAATTTGATCAGTAGTTCCTCGAATGTGTTTTTCATTTTTCACTTGGTTTCGCGGCCAACATTAAAGAGTAAAATTGACTTTTTCCTGCATGATTTATCCATATGGTCTATAACACTCTTGCCATACAAATAATGAATAGTTTTATGTCGGTATATACTCAAGAAATTATAACTAAAATCAGAACCACCGTAGAAGGTCTTTCTGATCAAGATCAGAATAAGTTTTCTGATCAGTTAATCTTTCTCGATCAATTAGAGACATTAATACAGCAGCAATCTACTTTGAAAGAAGCAGCTGAACCTTCACCTTCCTCCGAGAATCAACCTACTATCAGCCAACGAATTCAGGAACTAGAAAAGAAGATAGATGAAAATATCGCTATGCCATTATATGAGAAACTGACCACAAAACCAGAAGGCCAACAAATGGTTGCTAGGCCTTCGGAATTTTCTACTATGTATCCTTTATATCTTTTTAACTTGTTAGGTGCAATCCCATTATTTGGCATTTTTTTTCGTGCGTTGGTTAAGTTACAAGAAAAAAACACACAATCTCAACAAATATCTGATGGACCTGAAACACCACAGCCTCCAGTCACACCTAGGTTAGATAAGGAGCTACAACAATTTTTATCATTTCGTTCTAAATTCCTCTCTCGAGAACTGTTAAAACAATCTATCGTGACCAAATTGCAAGATTCTCATGAAAAACTAAGTGGTAAAGCACCAGATATGATTAGACGCATCAAAGCACTAAAGCATACTGCTACTTTTAAATCAATATTGTCGCAATATTATCTGCTTGAACTCGATCTAGATAAGACCAGTTCTCCACTAGAAAAAAAAGACATTATAAAATTTGAAAACTCCATTACAAGGGCAGAAACAGAGCAACGTGCATATATCTCTGATCAGGTTTTAAAAAATTCTGATCCTGCCATTCAACAACAACTTTCTGATATCAGTCACTATGAAGATACTTTAAAACACTTAACATCAAGCTATGATATTAATGAACGAGAAGCTGTTCACTTTATAGATCAAGACGAGAATGTATTTTTGCAATCAGTTCTAACTGAACATACTAAGCGGAGGCAACAACTGGCTTTAGATATGAGGAAATATTCAGATCAATGTAAGAAATTTTTTCCTGCCATTGCAAATTTAGAAACCGCACTGGCATTCGCTGACCCTAGCGCCCAGATGCGTTTTGTTAACATCATGAAAAACTCCTCTGATAACGACCTGGAAAAAGATCTGAGCGACTATGTTAAATCTTTTGACTCAGATTTTTTAAAAACAGCTACCCTAGAACTCACAGAATTAGAAAAAACACCCGGTTTTCGCGCTGCTTTTGATCAGGCCTCTCTCACAGATAAACGTCAACTTATACTTGACTATCAACTACCCAATTCTTTAAAACAAAGATGTCATAATTTACTTACTGTCCAAACATATTCAAACTTCTATGGCTTTCCCCTAAGTCAAGAGCAAAGATCAAAAATAGATAAATGTTTTAAAGCAGTTATCAAAAAAGATAAACTTAATCCAGATACAATCACCAAAGAGTTTGAGTCTGTGTTACCACATTTATCTCTAAAGGAATTGAAAGAATTACAGGAATTACTTTTCTCACAGAACATTACCGATGACTATAAGCTTAAAGTTCCTATTAATTTATGTTATGAGTATTTTATTAATAACAATATATTGGATTCAGATAGTCTAGTGAGAGCCAATGACAAGATCGATTTGATTATGAAACAAAAATATTTCATAGAACAACAGGCTCTAACTGATAAAGTAACTGAACCTCAGAAACCCTTGTCCCAAGAAATTGCAGAACAATTCATCGAAGACCAGAAAATTTCAAGTGAATCAACAGAACCCATGAAGCTTACAGCTGCCTCATCAAGTACTGCCAGAACTATAGCACTTCAAGAACTTCAAAAGAATGCAAAACAGTCTACACAACAAACACCCGACTTGCCAAAACTTGGTAGAGAAATAGATCCTCCCCACCCTGAGTCAGGCCCATCTCAACAACCCTGACCATCTTTATTACTTTTTCCAGATATTTCTTGATTGTATTAACTTTAAAATCATTTTTCTGGCTGAGTTTATTGTGAGGTTTACCAACGGTTCAAAATCATAATGATTTTTTAATCACAACTTTTTTCATCACACATAAAACCACAATGCCAAGTTGTCATATCCCTATCTATTTTAGGCTAAGCAATGGCCCTGCACAAACATGGTCACACTCAGAGAACAGCACAAACTCAAGCTCATCATCAAAATATTAAAAAATCCCTGATATGTATTCAAAAATGTACTATAAGACAACCAATATTGAATATTAAGGAGTTTTATTATGGCCCAAAAAATTACCATTGATACTTTTTCAGATACCTTTTTTCAATGCTTGGATGAGTCTCTTGAATATATTTCTCCTAATGCAGATATCGTTCATTCTGAACAGTTCATCCATATCATCTACAACACTATTTATGTTACAAATATAGGATAGTTTTATGTCGGTATATACTCAAAAGGTTCTAGATAGAATCCAAAAATATTTAAAAACCCTTCCACAGGAAGATCAAAGCCAGTTTGATTTAACCTTGTTGAATCAATTATCAACATTAATTCAGCAGAAATCTACTTTGGAAGAAACATCTGAACATATACATTCCTCCAATAATCAACCTAATACCAGTCAGCAAATTCAGGAACTAGAAAAGCAGATAGATGAAAAATTCGCTATCCCATTGTATGATTATATGGAAGGACTATCTGATAAATCTAGAAGAAGACCATCGAATTCTCTCACTATGTCTTTTTTATATTTTTCTAACTTATTAGCTGCAATCCCATTCATTAGTACCTTTTTTAGTGAGTTGGTTAAGTCACAGAAAAAAATCAAACAATCTCCGCAAATTGATTATGCTCTAAAACATTTTTTATTACTTCGTTCTAAATCCTTCTCTCGACAAAAATTAAAACAATCTATCGTGACCAAATTGCAAGATTCTCAAGCAATACGACAAGGTGAAGCACCAGATATTATTGATCGCGTCAAAGCTCTAAAGTATTCTCGTTTGGGATGGGAGCAGCTTGAGGAAGAGTTATCTTCTACCAAAATTCCGCGAGTATGGAATCGTTATATTGCATTGAGAGAAAGATCCCAACGTAAATATATCACTGATCAAGTTTTAAAAAATTCTGATCCTGCCATTCAAGAACAACTTTCTGATATCAGTCACTATGAAGAAACTTTAAAACACTTAGCATCAGGCTATGATATTTATGAACAGGACGCTGTTCACTTTAAAGTTCCAAACGAGAATCAATCTTCGAATATTATAGCCCGAAGAAAGGATGGTTTTTTGTTTACTTATGAACAGGATCTTGTTCATTTTATAGGTCAAGACGAAAATGAATTTTTGCTATCAGTTCTAACAAAACATCGTGAGAGGCAACAACAATTGGCTTCAGATATGAGTGAATATTCAGATCAATACCAGAAATTTTTTTCCACTGTTAAGAATTTAGAAACCGCACTGGCATTTTCTGACCCCAGTCAACAGATGAATTTTGTTGACATCATGAGAGAAACCCCTAGTAACCAACTGAGAGGACGACTGACTGGGTATGTTGAATCTTTTAACTCAGATTTTTTACAAACGGCTACGCAAGCACTTATTGAATTAAATAAAACCCCTGGTTTTTCTGCTGCTTTTGCTCAGGCCTCTTACAAAGACAGACATCAACTTATTCTTGACTATCAACTACCCCATTATATAAAACAGGAGAGTCATCATTTTCTTACCGTCGATACATATCGAAACCCCTATTCAATCTTTGACGACCCTCTACCTCAAGATCATATATCAAGAATAAATGCATGTTTTAAAGACTTTGCAAAAGCAAACAAACTTAACTCAGATGAAATCACCAAACAACTTGAGTCTAGATTACCGCATTTATCTCTAGAAGAATTGAAGGAATTGGAGAGATTAATTTTCCCACAGAAACGAACTCATTCTAAAGATTATATTCCTCCTTCTTCTAAGTTAGCTAAGAAGTATTTTCTTATTAATAATAAGTGGGATATAGAAAGTCTATGTGCAACTGCTAACAAGATTGATTTCCTTATGAATCAAAAAGATTTTCTTGAAAGCTTGGCTACAACTGATACAGCAAAGAAGCCATTCTATCAACAAGTGGCAGAACAATTCATCAAAGACCAGGGAAGTCTGAGTCAGTCAACAGCTCATATGGATCTTACAGCTCCTTCATTTATCTCTAGAACTATAGAACTTCAAAATAATGCAACACAGTCTACACAACAATCACTAGACAAAACCCGATTTGATAGACCAACACATCACGATGACCATGATGTTAGTCCTAGGGATGCCAATCAACCCTGACCATATTTGGTATTTTCCCTGACGTTTCTAGATAGTATTCATTTTTAAAGTCATTTTTCTGGCTGAGTTTATTGTGTTGTTCACCAATGATTAAAATCCATCATGATTGCCTAAGCACAACTTGTTTTATCATACGTGAGAGCAACAATGCCAAGTTATCATACCCCTATTATGGTGAGCAATGGCTCTGCATAAACAGGGTCGCACTCAGAAAACAGCACAAGCTCAATAAAGATGGTTTGGCCTGATGCACGTAGTCTTTTGAGTCAGAGCTATTATTGCATGCCATTGGGGCCAATATCTAAGTATTGAATTTTTCATAAATACCCATTGACTAGTTTCTTTATCTGTATATAATTTCAGCATGAACAGAATCGCATCAAATAAGAAATTTTTTAACACCGCACGTTGGTGAAGCTCCTATATTATCTTTTCATTACTAAATTAAATTCAATAGGAGCACTCTTATGTTTCATATACCCACACAAGGTACATTTGTATCAGAGTTAAACCCTAAGTCTGCTAGTTGCAGGGTTATCACTACCATTATACAAGATTTAAAATTCCATAATTTGCCTGAATTATGTAAAGCACTAATACTATCGTTTCTTTACACTAATAATAATTACTGTATGCCGACATTTAAACTGCCAGTAAGCGCTAGCAGAGACTATCTTTGGCCTCAATACACTAATCAGTTACTATGATGATTCATTAGAATTTTTCAGTACAAAAAACCTTGATAGCACATTACAAATATATCTAGAAGTTAAAAATCTAGAGGTTTTGAATAAAGCAATATTCTGTAAGGGCTCACATGATACAACAGATATTCTTAAATTAAACTTTCAGGTCCTAGTACAGCTAGAAGAGATTGAAGGCACCATGAATATCAAGAATATGAAGCCAATGCCATTTGTATTTATCAATGACGCTAACTTATTACATATTAGCTTGATATTGGGAGATCTAGACACATTCAGTCATTTAGTGACCCATTATCCATACTTGTTAAAAAGCACCCAGCAGAAACTTTTCTACACAGCAACAGACCAAAATCCAGTTGTGATGGACTCAGAAGTGATCACTCGTGATCTATTTCCATTGCTTATATTGGCTTTTGGGGAAAAAGGTTTAACTGACTTATTATTTTACTCTGACGCAATTCCCCCTACTATAAAGTTAAATTTTTTAGCAGAGATTATACCAAAGGTGTTCAGTCCAAGATTCACAAGGGCGCCAGATATTATCAAATTGCGTTACATTTTAGATATCATGCCAGATCGTTTATTTGGATACTATGGTTTTTTCATGCAGTGTATGGACCTTGCTTTGGCTCACAATACATTTTTTGGCAATCAGTTACTACACGGTGCGATCAAGAACGTCCTAAGTAGGTTTCTAAAACTTATTGAAAAAGAGATCAAGCAAAAAAAATTCATTAGTTTATCTGAGCTCAAAGCTTTTTTATGTCTTGACCAAAAAAGACCTTATGCCAAAGGAGAAGCCGGAAAAATAATACAAGAAATCATAGATGAGAACATTTTATATCGAGATTTACTAGACCGTCTAGAGTGTGTAAACTTTCCATTGGGCGAATGGACTGGAAATGGTTGGACTATTGATATTGCTCCATATACAAGTGAGAGCCTACAGAGAGATTACCTCAGTCAGTTTATCATTTTTAGAGCTAACATTTTTGAACATAGTTATTTTTTGAAAAACCATTCTAAAACCAACGATATTGAAAGCTTAATGGATGCAAGTTGTGGTATTAAAAATCTCGTTTGCAGTTTCCCAACCAAGCAACGGTTTGTGAATATATTCAAGATTCTTGTTCTAATTCGAGTGATATTTGTATTATTGGGGAACGAGATGATTACAAATCATATTTATGCAATGAAAAACGTCCTTGTTAATGGGTTTATCGGCTTTGGATTTACTTCATTAGAGGTAAAATCATTGGACATTGATCCATTAAACTCTTGTAAACTATCTACGCAACTAGAAAGCCATGATGTGGAGGGTGTATCAGTAGAAGATATGGTCAGCCAATATACTGAATCTTTATCACTGTAGTGCAGTGTTACTTAAATGACTTTTCTATTGTTGGCATATGGAATAACCTGGTATATTTAAATAGACAACTTGCTAGGTTATTCCTATTAAAAACAGATATACTAATTGCAATCTGGTTTTTTTAGAATCGTAAACATCTGTATGGCTATCATTGTCGTTGACAAGGATATTCTAAATACAAATCAAGAAAATCTTACACACTTCAAAGCAATGTAGAAGACTTAACATCAAAACTTCCTCCACTCAGATCTGTCAAGTCAAGCGATGACGATGACTATGATGTTAGTCCTAGGAACCCAAATCAACCCTGACCATATTTGGTATTTTCACTGACGTTTCTAGATTGACTCTTTGATGGTGCTGATGCACTCCACTGGGTTTTATCTCAGCTTGAGACCACTTCACGTTGTCTCAATTCACTCAACGCATTTTTGGCTTGCATGATGTGAGAAACTTGTATGCACCGTACTCCTTTTGGCACCACCAGCTGGTTGGCCTTGGGCATGATCACAGTCTCAATGCCATGCTTAATGGCTGCCTGTAGTCTGGCCTGTCCTTGCTGAATCGGCCTCACTTCGCCATTCAACCCACACTCGCCAATCACCATCAGATTGCGGGGCAATGTCCAGTTATTCAGACTCGATACAATGGCCATTGACAAGGCCAAATCACTGGCTGTTTCTGTGACTTTAAGGCCCCCGACCACATTGATAAACACATCACTGGTATGGGTAAATACGCCTGCATGCTTATGCAATAACGCCAATAGCATATTCACTCTCTGACCATCTAAACCAACCACCACCCGTCTTGGACTTTGTCCATGGCTTTCATCCACCAATGCCTGTAATTCCACCAATAAAGCTCTACTACCTTCCCACAATGCCATGACCACACTGCCTGATGATGGATTGGCATCCTTGCTTAAAAACAACAGTGATGGATGCTTGACCTCTTTCATTCCCGTTTCTAACATGGCAAATACTCCCAGCTCGTGCACCGCACCAAATCGATTTTTAGATGCTCGCAGTAGGCGATAACGGCCACTTTGTTCACCCTCTAAATACAATACCGTATCAACCATGTGTTCCAATACTCTTGGGCCAGCAACATGGCCTTCTTTGGTCATGTGGCCAATCAATATGACGGTGATGCCTTTTTGTTTTGCCAAATGGGTCAATAGCATGGCGCATTCTCTCACTTGACTGATGCTTCCTGCTGCTGACTGTAAGCTGGATAAAATCATCGTCTGAATCGAATCAATGACCACGATCTTACTTTTTTGCTTCTCTATATTCGCTATGATGGATTCAATGTCTACCGCACTCAATAACCAACACTGGCTGCGATCTAAGCCCATGCGTTTTGCTCTCAGAGAAACTTGTTGTGCGCTTTCTTCACCAGTCACATACAATACTTTTTGTCCACTGGTTCCAAGATTACACAACATCTGCAAAATCAATGTTGATTTTCCAACGCCTGGATCTCCCCCTAAGAGGCTCACAGAGCCCACCACAAGACCACCGCCCAGCACCCTATCGTACTCGTCCCATCCAGTCTTATACCTTTGAGTTTCTGTTGATTCAACTGAGTCAAGTAGTAACACCTCTTCTTTACCCGCCCCGCTGTAACCCTTTTTTGCACCACTTGGCACCGTGATGGCCTGCTCAATGATACTTTCCCATGATCCACACTTAAAACACTTTCCCTGCCACTGGTTGTAAACACTGCCACAATGTTGACACTGAAATTGAGTTTTTTTCTTCACCATGAAAATGTCCTTTGTTTTTAGTCATCCTAACAAATTCAATTGTAAATTCCCATACTGTATCTTCATAATGATCACTTACTTTGCCCCATTTAATCACTCTATTATTCATCAAGGCGTTGGTTTTGGTATCGGCTGAATGTTTTGAACTAGAAATAAACTTTGTTATCCAGGCACATCTTGTTCTTCTGTTTCCTCTGTCTCCTACCCCTACTATGTTAAGACGATATAGTTCAGGCTTTGTTTCTGAAATATCTACCTCATTTCTAATTGAATCAATCATTAAATCAGAATAATACTCACTGAGTCTTTATCGAAAATTTTTAGACTTTCAACTTTTTCTGCAGTCAAAACACTCTCTTGCTGTGCAAAAGAAGTTGCTAATGAATTTTTAGTATTACTGGCACTTTCTAAATGCTCGGGTGTATCACTAGATGATCTTAGCGCATCACTTCCAGATGGTTGATTTGCTATCTTAGCTGGTTGACTTGTATCGTCTGACTTAGTCACATTTTCAATACTTCTTTTCATTTCTAACTCCATTTTTGTTAATTATAATACCAAGATGCTTAAAAGCCAATTCAGAAACATCAAGATCCTCGGCTAAATGGCTGGAACGAGCCAGAACTGGCAGCAACATCTTCTGATTCATTCACTAAAAACCGATTCCTACAATCTAGAAATGCATCCCAATCTTTTTCTTTTAATATACAGTTAACGTCATCATAATCCAAGCTATTATCGATACCTATATCACCAAGCGTATTTAGGTAAGAGCGCAAAAATAGTTTAAAGTGCTCAACCACTGTACTTTGCGCACTCAATGGATCACGGCCCGGTTTAAACTGAATCCACAAACCTAAATTCTCATTAAAAGACTTGAGCATACCATATGCCTTTTTATACCTTTGATCACGCTGACTTGCCTGAAAAAAATAAGTCCCACTAGGACCTGCTAAATTTCTATACAACTCACCTAAAACAGAGTCCGCATATCCAGGGGTATTAAATCCATTTAATCCTGATTGGTAAGTCAAATAAATCTTATTAAGATCTAATACAAAGTGATGATAACCCATCATTGTTAAATAGTCACAAAGACCTTTTACAAAATTCACACGATACTCCCTGCTTCTTTGATCCCTATCCCTTTGTAAAACATTGTCATTAATAAACCGACGCACGCGAGCACTTAAATTTTCTTGTATCTGAAACTCAGTACCTGACCTATCTGCTTGATCACTTGCATTCTCATTAAATATGGCCGTAAATTCTTTATACCAATTGATTGACTTCTCTAAAATGATTTTAAACGGCACTCCAGTAGTGATTCTTGCGAACGCAGCGGTACCAAGGTCACGAAAAGCACGCTCTAAACCAAGAAATCTATTTGGCTTCAGGAATAAATAGTGTTTAATTTTGTTATTTAAATACTCATAGTATTCTCTCACCTCCTGATTTTCTAAATCCATAACACCATCTAGATGCGCAAGTATAGCATGTAAAGCATCCGAATGGCCTTCACAAGCAGCATAGACAATATTATTTAAAATACCTGGTGATGCCTGGAATATTGCTTTTAATTCTTCTTTAGTAAAGTTTTCAAGCTTTGTACTAATCGCATTTAAAGATTCGGGATGGCCTTCACATGCAGCACTGGCAATATATAATAAAGTTC
>JAZAFR010000017.1:0-20630 GCA_036121365.1 Pseudomonadota bacterium
AGAAGAAGAAAATGCTGGCAATAGCCGTATTCATAAGAGAGCCAAGGTGTTCGTCAAATTAGAAGAGGGTGAAGAAAGAGCAAGTAAAGAGTCTGGCATTGAGATTGATGTGAGTGATGATAATTTAAGAAAAATCATAACTGTTGTGAATGAAAAAGCCAGAGAAAAAAGGGATGAAGGAACCAATAATTGTGAGGTGCAAGCGGCCAGGGTTGTGTGGGAATTACAAGGAAAAGATTGTTCAGGGGTGAATATGATAAACCAAGGCATTAGGTATCAACTTCCAGGAAAGAATGAGCATGGCTGGGGTTTTTTACAAGACAGTCAAACCGTTGAAGACAGTTATGCCGGTTTAATTGCGCCAACTCAAGTGAATGATATGACAGAACAAGATCAGGTGATTGATATCAGTCATGGAACGTGTATAACGGATGTTAAGAATAAAGATAATGCAGATAAATACTTTAAAGAACAAGAGCATGGGAATTGGGGTTTGATGGGATTGAATCTGAATGGTAGATGGCATCAAGTGGTATGGATAAAGAGAGAAAATGATGTAGTGATATGTGACCCCAACAGAGGAGGGGGAGGGTTGACAACGTTAGAGTCTTATCCCGATCTGAAAAAAGTGTCGATACTCAAGTTTGCAAAGGGGTATCGTTCATCTGATGAACATGTACGAAAAAAGGCGAAAGTGAGTTCCGATCAAGTCGAAGAAGAATCAGGAAAAGATTCCAATCCCGGCTCTTCATTTTTCTCCTCATCGTCTTCTAGTTTCTTTTCTGCAGGAGAAGGAGGAAGTGATAGCTCAAGAAAGCCATAGGGAGAACCATGATAAAAGAGGATGATGTAGAAGGTGAAAGGCCCAAAATTGTCATTGATTTAGGCGTGTTAGGGCTGAGAGTATTGTAAATAGGCCAAGAGATATTTTTCATCTATATGAAAAGATGAGCATTGTCTTGATGTCTGGAATCAGGTCTGAAAAAAATATAAAATATTGTAGTCAATCAGTCTGAAAATATATCTCAGTATCGGTCAGTGTTTCTAGGCTAAAAAGTGTAATAATAATTGCCGAAACAAGATCTTTTATGCTAAAATCTGATTAGCTTTAAATATAGAGAATTGATCATGACAACAGAAAGCCATCATTGTTCATTTTGCGGAAAGAGCCAAGATGAGGTAGAGCGCCTTGTTCAGGGACATCCAGGTGTTTGTATATGCAATGAATGCATACAACTGTGTGGACAATTGGTAGAAGAGGGTGATGTAGAAGGAAATAGCGATGCACCCAAAGTTGACCTGCCAAAGCCAAAAGAAATTTTGGAACATTTGAATCAGTACGTGATTGGCCAAACAAAGGCAAAAAAAGTACTTTCGGTTGCAATGTACAATCATTATATGCGCCTACAGCACAGCAGTCGAGATCATTCAGATGTCGAGATGGGAAAAAGTAACATTTTATTGATTGGCCCAACAGGATCAGGAAAAACTTTGCTTGCAAAATCTATGGCGAAAAAGCTTGATATTCCATTTGCAATTGTGGACGCAACAACGTTGACAGAAGCTGGGTATGTTGGGGAAGACGTTGAAAATATTGTTCAGAAGTTGCTACAGAGCAGTGAATACAATGTTGAAAAAGCAGAGCAGGGCATCATTTATATTGATGAAATAGATAAAATCACAAAGAAGTCAGATGGTCCGTCAATCACAAGAGATGTTTCTGGTGAAGGCGTGCAGCAAGCATTACTGAAACTGATAGAGGGCTCTACCGTGTCTGTGCCACCACAGGGCGGGAGGAAACATCCAAATCAAGAGTATATTCAGGTAGATACAACCAACATATTGTTCATATGTGCAGGGGCTTTTGCCGGCTTAGAGAAGGTGGTATCTGATAGAACTGATAAATCTAGTATTGGCTTTAACGCCAAAGTTGTCGGTAAAGCGAAAAACAAAAAGACCGATCAATTATTAGATAAAGTTGAAGTAGAGGATTTGATCAAATATGGTTTAATTCCAGAGTTTATCGGTAGACTGCCGGTGGTGACTAAGATTGATCAGCTGACAGAAAAAGATTTAATTAGAATATTAACAGAGCCCAAGGATGCGCTGATTAAGCAATATAAATCATTGTTTGATATGGAAGGTGTGGCTCTTGATTTCACGGATCAGGCGTTGATTTCTATCGCAAAAGAGGCCAATAAGCAGAAATCAGGTGCAAGGGGGTTGAGATCAATCATAGAAAAAGTTCTACTCAACGTGATGTTTGAGGTGCCATCCATAGATAATATTTGTAAAGTGGTCATAGATGAGTCGGTGATCTTGGATCAAGGCGATCCTTTATACGTTTTTGACAAAGTTGACAGAGCAGAGGGAGAATAAAATGAGTTTGCCTCTTGATGTAGTATTATTGCCAATTTTACCACTTAGAAAAGTCGTAGTATTCCCTCATATGATTGTGCCATTGTTTGTGGGCAGAAAAAGCTCAAAGCGAGTGATTGAAACAGCAGTTGAAAGAGACTCAACGATATTTTGTGTGACACAGCGTGATGCGGATAAGGAGTACCCCAAATTAGAAGACTTATATGATGTGGGCACTGTGGCTAAAATTCCTCAGATCATAAAATTACCAGATGGTGGATATAAGGTCTTAGTTGAGGGAGTAAGCAGAGCAAAATTATGTGGCATCAATGATGACGATGTGTGTAAAAGGGGCTTGGTGAGTGTTTATGAAGAAGGAGATACGAGAGACAGCAGTAATCTCGCCAAAGTGCTCATCACTCGTTTCATGGCCTATGCAAAAAACACAGAAACAATAAGTTCACAAGTAGTATTCGCATTGAGAAGTATCACTCATGCCGGAAGATTAGCAGATCTGGTAACGATGAACTTAGCAATTGACGAAGAAAGAAAGCAAGAAATTTTAAACATTGTAGACATTGAAAGACGTGTTGAGAGAGTCATAACAATCTTACAGCAAGAAATAGAGTGGATGGAAATTGATGACAGAATACACAAAAGGGTTAAGAAAAGCATTTCTAAGGATCAAGAAAACTATTTTAAAAGTCAAAAGTTGAAGGCGATCCAACAAGAAATGGGCGATGAAGAGTTAGACAGTGGCATCTTTGAGGCAGAGAAGTTTAAAGAAAAAGTTGATAAATTAGGCCTAGAGGAGGAAAGCAAAGAAAAGGTAATGGCAGAGGTCAATCGTTTGAAGTTAATGCCTCCTATGTCCGCGGAGTCAACCGTGATTAGATCATATATTGAGTGGGTGTTAGATTTACCATGGAATAAAAAGGCGAAGACCAATGGCAGTTTAGAAAAGGCTCAAAAAGTACTGGATGAAGATCATTACGGGCTTAAAGAGATCAAAGAAAGGATAGTCGAAAGCATTGCTGTCAACAATCGGGTCAAAAGAATGAGGGGGCCAATTTTATGTTTTGTGGGGCCTCCTGGAGTTGGTAAAACTTCACTGGGGCAGTCAATTGCAAGGGCGACAAATAGGCCATTTGTGAGAATTGCATTGGGTGGTGTTCGTGATGAGTCAGAAATACGGGGACACAGAAAAACCTATATTGGTGCTATGCCAGGACGAATTTTAAAAGCAATGAAAAAAGCGAAGGTGACCAATCCATTGATTATGTTGGATGAAGTAGATAAGATGGGATCTGATTTCAGGGGTGATCCTGCATCCGCATTATTAGAGGTTTTGGATCCAGAGCAAAACTCAAAGTTCTCAGATCATTATTTAGAAATTGATTACAATTTATCTGATGTTTTATTCATAACAACATCAAACTCAATGAACATACCGCTACCATTGTTAGATAGAATGGAAGTCATTCGACTGGCTGGGTATACAGAAAAAGAGAAAGTCAAAATCGCAAAGCAGTATTTGGTACCAAAAAACTTCAAAAACAACGGAGTTAAAGATGAAGAGCTTGAGATAAGCGATTCGGTGATACAGAAAATCATTCAACTGTATACAAGAGAAGCAGGTGTACGTGAGCTTGACAGGGCTATTAACAAAGTGTGCCGTAAAGTTGTCAAGCAAATGAGTGAAAAAGACAAAGGAAAAGCCAAGAAAGTCACCGTAACGACTAAAGTATTATCAAAGTATCTGGGAGTAGAGCGATATAAGTTTGGCGTGAAAGCAGAGCAAGATCATGTTGGAAAAATACAAGGGTTGGCGTGGACTGCTGTGGGGGGTGAGTTATTAACCATTGAGGCGATTGTCTATCCTGGCAAAGGCAAATTTATTTATACAGGTAGCCTTGGCGATGTCATGAAGGAGTCCATACAGACAGCAATTTCAATTGTAAAAATTGAGGGACAAAAATATGGGGTCAAGACAAGTTTTTTTGAAAAAAATGACATTCATGTCCATGTCCCGGAGGGGGCCACGCCCAAAGATGGGCCCAGTGCAGGAATAGGCATGACTGCGGTGATTTTATCTGCGGTGACTGGGAAAAAGATCAAATCTGACATTGCTTTGACAGGAGAGGTGACTTTATCTGGGGATGTTTTGGCGATTGGGGGTTTAAAAGAAAAATTATTGGCAGCGTTAAGAGGGCAGATAAGAGAGGTCATCATTCCAGAGCAGAATAAAAAAGACTTAGCGGAAATGCCCACAGAGGTCAAAAAGGGGTTGAAAATCCATACAGTCAAGAAGGTTCAAGAGGTTTTTGGATTAGTACTCAGATAATTGACCACGAACAAGGGGTTTAAAAGAGGCTCTAGCTAAAGTTAGTGGCAGTGAACAAATCGGTTGTGTAGTTTACAAAATAAGGAGAGCTTTGAATCTGTTGAGTTGGCAGGTGCTGTTTTTGCTTCTGTTTGCCAAAATAAAAGTATAAAGACAGGGAGCCGTTGAGTCGAAAGCGGTTGTCTTGGTAGACGATTTGGGCTTGAGGCAAGATGGATTTTGACCTGCCGGTAAGGTCTGAAATTTCAGCACTGAGATTCAAAATAGTTTGTTTTTCATAAAAAGACAGTTGACTAGAGCAGGCAGCATTGATAATTGAGTTCTGATAAATGTGTTCATTTAGTAAACTAAAGTGCAGGCCATACTGAGCGATATAATCATAAGTACCTGATTTGTTTGCAGACACTAAGTCATCATAATATAAGTCTGGGGATTGCATATTGTAAGATGAAAATACTGATGTATAGTTCACTGTATCATTGGTTTTTGTATTTGCTTGTAGGGCAATAATCTCATCATAGGCGTTGGAGATGGTCGTGGTATTAGTGAGGTGTTGATTGAGCAAAGTATTAGTGATGTCTTTTTTCTGCGCAGCTGATAGGGCTGCCCCTTTTTGACCTCCTGCAATTTGGTAAAGATTTTTACTGAGCGTGCTTTCGTAGGTATGGGTTCGTTTGATGGGAATATTGATCATGGTAGAGAAATGTAAAGGCCCTTTTTTTGTACTGAGTGCGAGATTGTTTTGAAGAAAATAAAAGGGTTGGTCACTATTGTAGAGTATAGAAAGTCCGATAGAAGGTTGGAATTTATAGTGTTTTGGGGCGATGTCAGATAGTGTGATTGCGCTGGCGTGTTGTTTGATTTCAAAGTGGGAGTGTGAATCTACTTGTATACGGGTATGCGGTGAGTGTTTAAAAGGGTAGAGGGTAAAGCCCCGATCAAAGCTAAAGTTATAAGTATCAGATAGGAGTGCAGCATTTTCAGCAAGTTGGATCTGTAGTGATTCATAGGCATTAATCAGATCGCCTGAGGAAAGACCAAGGTAGAAAGACTCAAAGATTGCCCCGTAGATTGTTTGTGGGGTAATAGATAGAAGTGCTATCAGGTAGAGAATGATGGTTTGAATCATAACGTCTGTGAAAGGATAATAAAAACAGCATATAATATTGGGTTAAAGATGCAAGGAGTTTTACAAAATATTATCGATACTTTTTGACATTGAGATGGAGTCTTGCGTGGGTGGAGAGAGGGTACTTTCACACTGTAGATGGTTACGAAATAGAAACAGTATGAGCAGTGAGAAGACGTTTATAGAGAAAAGTAGTATGCCAAGAGGGATAGGCGTATTGTCGTACATTTTCATCACCATTTCTCCAAGAACATAGCAAAGTGTAAATTTATAGGCGCTGATTAAGGCGAAGGCAGACCCTGCTATGGATTGGAACGGGGCCATTGTGCCACCAATACCTGAGCTAACCATAAAGGAAGAGCCCCATATGATTAAAATAACAGACAGGTGCATAAAAGTCAGCTGGAAGCTTGTATGGATAATAAAACTACTAATCAGACCAATACAGCCAACAAGATGGAACATTTGGCCTAGGAGGAGGGTTTTTATGATGCCTATTCGGTTGACCAGTTTGCCGCAGACATAACTTCCGATAAAAAAAGTCAGACCGCAGGATCCGAACAGAAGGCTATAAATTTCTTTAGAGAGGCCGAAAGTATGTTGATAAAGATAGGGGGAGATTGAAAAATAAGCAAAGAAGCTGCTGACGCCCAGGGCGGCAGGAAGGGTATAGACTTGGTAGTTGACGTGTGAAAACACGCACCAGTAGTCACAGAGAATTTGATATTTTTTGGTGTGCTTTGGTTTATTGGGAAATGTTTCACCATAATAAAAAAAGCAGATAATAAAAGCAAAAAGAGCATAAATCATCAGAGTAAAAAAGATGGATTGCCAACCGAAGATTTGTCCTAGTTGAGTTCCAATGGAGGGTGCGATTATGGCTGAAATAGAATTTGCAATATTGAGATAGCTAAACATTTCAGCGCTTTTTTCAGGTTTATTGTATAAATCTCTAACGGTGGCAAAGCAGGTAAGGTATGAGCCACATGCACCAATAGCCTGAAGACATTTTCCGGTTAAAAACAGGGAGTAAACAGTTGTTTTCATGCAGATGAAATTGGCAAGCATAGAGACAACGAGGGAAGTAAATAGGACAGATCTTCTGCCATAGCGATCACTTAGGGGTCCAAAGACCAATTGGCCGAGACCGCAAAAGAGCATAAATAGGCTGTTGGTCAGCTGGATGTCAAAGCGTGATATTTCAAGTGCTGTTTGAATGGTCGGTACCAAGGGATTATAGAGATCCAGGGAGAAAGAGTAAGCTGAAACCAGCGGAATCATAATAATGAGGGTGAATGTTTTTCCTAGTGTCCACTGCATGACTGCTCCTAGCTATTGTGGTGTATGGTTTGTTGATGGGGTACTATTGCATAGAAATAAATAAAGATAGAAATAATGTTGGAGAGAATGAGAATGGTACATAGACCAAAAGGGTTGTGTTCGCTAAAATAGCCAGTGAGTATGGCTGAGAAAAACGCACCCATGGTTTGTGCATTACCATAGAGGGAGCCAGCCTGTCCTGATAGGTGTTGAAAGGGGGCGAAGGCTTTTGAGAATAGATTTGGCCATAAGAATGCAGTACCAAAGAAATAGAGCCACATAGAAAAATAGAGGGACAGAGCGTTGAGGCCATAAAAGTAGTAAAGTATTAGAGGCAAGAACGAGACGAGAAGGAGGAATGACCAAGCGAATTTAAGTATATCATCAACGCTGAGATATCGAACCAGTTTATTATTGATAGTACCACCGACAAGGATGCTGGTAGAGCTGATGATTAACATGGCAGTGCCGAGCTGGTCGGGGGAATGATGGAGGTGTTTGATGATGTAGAGGGGGATAGACAGAACCCAAGAAAAGTATCCAGTCATGGCGACCATAGAGCAAAGTGAGTAGCCGACAAAGGAGTTATGGGTGAGTAGGAGGAGGTAGACTTTTCTAATATAGGACGGTTTAATTTGGTCGGTGTTGCGGTGGTGGTTGGTTTCTGGAAAAACAAGGAGGAGTGCGAAGCAGATAAAAGACAGAGAGGCTAGAAAAATAAAATTGGAGCGCCAACCAAATAAAACTTGAAGAAACCCGCCTATCATAGGTGCAGCAGGATAAAAAAGTGTCATAAGCAGGTTGGCATAGCTACTTTTGAGTCTAAGCTCTTGGCCATCATAGCAATCTCGTAAGATCGCTCGAAACAGGGAGCAAGCACCAAGGCCAAAGCCTTCAATGATGTGTCCGAGAGTGAGTATACGAATATTTGTCGAATAAGCACAAATAACTGTACCAATAAAGATAAGGGACAATCCAAAAATCAGTGGTTTTTTACGGCCATATGCTTGTGACATTGGTCCGTATAAAAGTTGGGAGAGAGCAAAGCTACACATTAGGGTAGAAATGGTCAGTTGGATTTGATCAACACTCACACTGAATGAATCTGAAATGGCAGGAATGGAGGGGACAAAGATATCTGAACAGATAGAAGGAATTGTAGCAATGAAGCAAATCATAATAAAGATAAAGAGAGGTGATTCAGAGCTGCGATTCATGTTCATCTATTCCAAGTTGATCCAATGTAAAAAAGTAACAGATGTTATTTAGCACGAAAAACTGAATTCTGCAATGTATTTTTTAAAATTTTTTTATATCAACATTGGTGTAATAAATATGGCGTTAATATTATTGAATTATTGAGGTTTTTAGTATATTTAAGCGAGTTATGGAGTGGAGGCATAAGAGTGTGGTTGGGGTTAAAAAGTCAGAAATTTTTTATATATGGCCAAGTTTAAATCATTTTCCAGTTGGGATAGGTGGTAGCATTGTGAGAGTTGGGAATGTTCTAGAAGTAAGATGTATTGGTTATGGGTACACTTGGCGACGATGCAGGGGGTTTTTTTATGGGTGGGGTAGTAGAGTTCGGTTGTAGTATTGTCAAGGTAGACATAAGAAATGGGAACGGGGCAGTGTTTGGCAAAGTCAACCCATTCCAGTTTTAGGTGGGGGCCAGAGGATGTCAATTGAGACAGAGGACAAGAAGGGTTAAAGGGGTGTTTTCCAAAGAGGGCCATTAAGCGATCGTATATTGATCGCTTAAAGTCATAGACGCAGATAAGTTCAATGATTCTGCTTTTGCTCATAATTATATAATCAATCCAATGGTCAATACAGACAAGCAGATGGCAAATATGCAGGCAATGAGCAGTTTATTTTTATTGTCAGGATCAAGTTCTATATTTTTAAGATATCCTTTTTTGTGTAGATTGAGGGCAGTTGGCATTATGAATAGGCCGTAGACTGCGCACCAGAACCATCCTGCGGCAACCATGGCGTAAAATCCTACCAGTTGGGAGATAAGAAGTCCCATGATGACGGCAAAAGCAGCAATGCCACATTGTAAGTAAATGCCAAGTTTATCGATGAAGTTATAGAATTTGTTAATGAAGTCCATAACGCAGGCTGGTGCGATTAAAAAAGTAACGCATTTAACCAGCATTAAAATGGAAAATATAAGCGCAAGAATGGTAACCATAAGATACTCCTGTTGTGTAGTTCGTGCACAACGTATAGACCCATATGTGAATTTGTGCAGGAATTATTAAAGTTTTTTTATAATTTTATAGTTTATTGGGATGGATATGGTATGAAAAAGTCGATTTTTAAAGCGGTGTTACCGGGGTTATGAGTAGAAAAAACTTTTTTAGTGAGAAAAAACACAAATATTAAAAAACTAGTCTATATATGGGGGAGGAGAAAAAAGGAGTTTAACATGAGTGATTTAGAAAAAAAACGCTGTCAGTCTTGTGAGGGGATTGGAAAAAAGTTCAATCAAGATGAGATCAAAAGACATATGAAAATGATAAACAAGGACTGGAAGTATGACAAAAAATCAGAAAGCATCCACAGAGATTTTAAATTTAAGAATTATTATGAGGTATTTGCTTTTGCCAATGCGGTGGCGTGGGTGAGTCATTATGAGGATCATCATCCTGAGATGATTGTCAATTATGCAGATTGTAGGGTGTCATATTCAACACATGCCTTGGGTGGTTTGACTGAGAATGATTTCATTTGTGCCAGCAAGATTGACAGATTGTTGGATACAGGTGTGGATGGTCAGTGAAGGATACTGACATGTTTGATCAGAAATTTGATATGGATAAAATCCAAAAACTGGCTGAGATGACAGGAGTGAGTTTTGATGAGGTAAGTGAGCCCAGAGGGAATGATTATGGTGATCGGATTGAAAACTATGGAGAGTTTTTGAAAGATGGAGGATCAACTGGTCTTGGCATTCAAGAAATAATTTATCGTGATTCTAGAAAAGAGTTTAAGCTCGATTCTAGAAAAGAGTTTAAGCTCGTATGTCATGGAAAGAAAAATAAAACATTGAGTGAGATTCTGCAAGTAGAAGTAACAAGATTAGAAGAATCATTAGGCAAGAAAAAAAATAAAAAAGCAGAAACACACAGAAAAAACATTCAATTCATTGCGATGTTGGCCAGAACCAACAACCTAATAGGGCAAGAGGATAATACGACACAAGATCAATTCAACGCATTGGTTGAAGGAGTAAAAAAAAGACAAGGGCGCAATGAGAAAATAAAATTTCCAGGCGTGATTAAAATGGATATGTTAACTGAATTTGAAAGGACGAGTAGTAAATTAAATAGAAAATTAAATAGAAAATGGATCAGGCTATTAAGGGTGAGGCTTCTAGAGGCAAGTGAAAAAGAAAAAGAAGAAAATTCAGAATATGCAATTGAGAAAGAAATACATGGTAAAAATAGGCGGTTTTTGGGAAAAATAAAAGATGTCATTGGGTATGCAAAAGATGGAGATGACGTACTTGACAGTTTGCTAACGGATATAGAGAAGAGACAAAAAGGCAGAGTATTAGATATAGGAAATAGTGATGATCAACGTAAATTACAAGAAATAGAGCGAAAGGTTCTAGAAGATGAAGTGAAGAATATAAAAATAACAAGAAGCAGATTGGCATTTACAAGAATTGGAGCGGGGGGAGATTTTAGTGAGGTACTGCCTTTGAAGGCGCTCAATATTTTAAGTGAGTTATTAAAAAAAGGGAGCGCTGGAGATTTAGAGTTTAACAAAAAAGTAGAAAGTTTAAAACAATTAGAAAATTGTAGCGGTAAAGCAGATGGATTTGATAGCAAGGTGACTGAAACATGCAAGGGATGGATAAAAAGTAAATTGAGACAACTTGAAAAAAAAGAGCTAAAAAAACAGGTTGGACTATTTACCGATGCGACAAGGGCCGAGATAAATAGAAACGTTTTAAAAAGTGCAATAGAAGTTGTGGAAAAAATCGAAAATATAGAGCAGATGGAAGCATTGCAAGGTTGGGTCACCGCGGTAGAGCAAAGGCAACAGTATCCAGGAATGGACTTGAGCAAGTACGTGCAAGAATTTAATGATCTCAATAAAAAATCGGGAGAAAAGAAATTGGATCACTTAAAGGAAATGAAAGACATGATGCAGGTACATCCTGATATAATGCCGCTACTAGTAAAGGAAGAAAACAAGAAACCCTCCAAGTCCATTTCTATAAAGAGAAGAGAAGCAAACATAGAATGTTTGAAGCTAGCCTCACGTATGCAAACAAAAATAGATGATGGTATTTATCAGAAGTTTATTATCAGTGTAAAAGAAAAGCAAGACCAAGGCGGGCTAAACTTAAGCAATAGTATTTTTTATCTAAAAGCAATTGAAAAATTGGAAAGTGCAAAAGAAGGGTTACCTAATGGATTGTATCAAGAAGTCTTAAATAAGTTAATTCATGAATTGTATACAAGTATACAAGAATCAAACGAGACTAAAACTGAATTTATTTATGATCAAACCAGTGAAGGTCTTGGACGTGATGCAGTTGTAATGACAATGAAAAATGGAAAAGTGGATTTATACATGAGAGATAAGCCTGAAAATTTGAGAAAAGGAGCAAACTCCCTCTACGGAGTTTTGATGAAAATAGAGGGCAGATCTGAAAAACCAACAAATTTAGGTTTGGTGAGAAATAGAGAAGGCCTTGAGGGATATAAACATAGAGTCGTGATACATTTAGGAGATCCGCTTGAGTCTCTTGATAGAGAAAATTTTAAGACAGCAATGAAAGAAGGTTCTATTCAAGCTTTATCAGCTATAGGAGATGCAGGAATCAGCGCCGAAGAAGGTGAACTGAATGGTGATTTTAAGTTGGATAATATATTGTTTTCAGAAAAAGGTGATAGAAAATGGTCTGTTATTGACAGGGATTTTGAGCAAGATGAGACTCCTGCAAGTGTTATGACGGGTATGCTATTGAGTTCAAGTGATAAATTTAAATCAGAAAGAGAAATGGAATCATCAAGATCAGGAAGTAGCCTAACATCATCAGGAACAGGAAACAGCCTAACATCATCAGGATCAGGCAACAGCCTAACATCATCAAAATCAGGAAGTAGCCTAACATCATCAAAATCAGGAAGTAGCCTAACATCATCAGAGTCAGAAGATAGCCTAACAACATCAGATTTAGAAATAAGACCAACATTAATGCGGTCATTTAGCAATGTAATAAATGAAGATCATGGGATAATAGTAGAGTCTCCTTTTACAAAATATCAAAATGAAGTCCAGTACGAAACAGCAGAGATGGTCGCAGAACTAGCAGATGAGATAAATCGAAAAGAAGGGGTGGATCATATATCAAATGGTCTCACAACGATGGGTGCAATATTAGGTGAAAATCAAGTGGTTCACGATTCTTGGGCTTTTTGCACAGTGGGAAGAATGATGGCTAAAAGATCATTAGATGAAATTCCTGGAGACAAAGGGGCAAAACATCTTGAGCAAGCATGTATAGAAAAGCAAAAAGAAATCTTAATCGAATTGGCCAAAAAGATGAAAAGAATACATGGAAAAGGTAATGCTACCAATCGCCACATAAAGCGGATACTGACAGAACTCAGCACGGAGTTTGGACCTGATAAGGTAAGGGACGAGGTCATTAAAAGGGCAAAGCATCTAGAAAAGTGTGAAGCAATTATTCATGCTAAAGATTTGGCAGAATGGATGAAGGATGGTCACAAGGAGCTAACAGAAAGAAGATATGAATTGATAGAAGAGTTACATAATCACGAACTCAAAGAAGGAGCAAAAGAAACAGAGAGCGATCCTTCGTCTGATATGCATCAAAAAATTAGAAAGCATTTATCTAAAGAGTTCAATTTAATGCATAAGAGTGTTTATGAGGAGTATTTGGGTAGCATAGAGAAACACGACAATAAAGAAGGACTAAGTACAGAAATTAATGATTATTTTAAGTCATTGAGTTTAGAGTCGGATCTTGATGACGATTTTAATGCTAGGCATGCGGAAAAAAGAAAGGCTTTAGAAGAGGCAAGTGAAAAAGTGCGAGAATTCACCGATGAATTAGAAAAAGTGAAAAGAGGTCATAGAAAAGACAAGCCAGATCATCCAATAGTAGAGATATCAGAAAGTAAGGGCAACTTGATCACAATTAGAAGATTCAGTCAGGAGCTACAGTTAATAGCTCAGACAGAAAATCATAATGATGCGCGCAAACAAGGGTAATCAAAAACGTCAACTGCGAAAGAAAACACAGTCAGGCAAAGAGTGCGCACTCAACTAATGAACAAACCAACAGATGGTCGTACAAATGAGTCCAGTGGATATCCCTGTGTTTACTCGATTAAGGCCGCCAGTGGCAATTTTGGTGCTTGCTTGGATGGTTTTTGGGTGTTGGCAAGCTTGACATCATAGTCTGTATACTGCGTGTTTTTGAGTTCATCCAGTGCAATTGCGATGGCTTTGTCCAGCTGGGGGTCTTGGTCTTTGGCTGCTTGTTCAGGTGTGATTTCGACCACCACATCAGGATCGACTCCGTGGTTTTCAACGCCATAGCCCACACCGTCAAGCCAAATGGCATATTCGGGTTGTGAGGTGATGCCACCATCAAGCAGATCGTGGCGCATATTGATGCCGATGACCCCGCCCCAGGTGCGTTTACCAACCAATTGACCGAGCTTCATGTTTTTAAATGCATAAGAAAACATATCGCCATCGCTGCCTGCATATTCGTTACACAAAGCAACCATGCAGCCTTTTGGGGAGTTGGCAGGATAGCAGATATTGGCATTGTGCCAGCGTGCATTGTCAAGGCCAAAGCGTTTTAAAGCCAGTTTTTGCAGGATGAGAGAGGAGACATGGCCGCCGCCATTGAACCGCACATCAACCACCAAGCCTGGCGCATCAAAGCATTGTAAAAAGCTTCTCAAGAACTCTGCATAACCATCTTTGGACATGTCTGGTATGTGGATATAACCAAGCTTACCATTGGAGTGTTTTGCGACGTACTGACGATTTTTTTCAACCCAGGCACGATAAATCCTATCGTGGTTACAATCACTGGCTTTGATGATGACGTTTTCTTTTTTTGGTTTTTTGCTGGAAGAGCGTGTCACTTCCAGATCGACATATTGATTGGCAAGCATTTCAAGGGCTTTTTCTGGTGTCAGGCTTGGACTGAGCTGTTGGCCATTGACTGCATGAATGAGGTCCCCAACTTTGAGATCAACGCCTGGGTATTCAAGAGGCGATATCAAAGATTCATCAGATAGGTCATTTGCTTGAATGATGTGTTGGATTTTGTAAGATTTTGTCTTGGTGTCATAAATGGTATTGGCACCCAGCAGTCCTTGTTGGTAGTGTCTTTTGGATGGCAAATCTCCGCCCATAATATAGGCATGTGACGAGCCAAGTTCGCCATGGAGTTCATTGATCAAATCATTGAGTTCGGATCGGGTTGTGACCCTCTGGCAAACGGTTAGGTAATCTTGGAGTATTTGGTCCCAGTTGACCTGGCCCATGTCTTTGTCCCAGAAGAAGTCTCTTTGCAAGCGCCAAGCTTCTTTGAGCATGAATGGCCATTCGGATTCAGGGTTGATGGCAACACGGGCTCGAGTAAAGTCAATCAGGCCACCATTACGATAAGAGTCGTCTTTTTCGTCTGGTTTTGAGCCGGCGGGGATGATGCGGACTTGTTTTTCAGCGTTGCTGTAGCACATAAATGCTCTATCGTGGGAAAGAATGAGGTAAGATATGCCGTCAAATAGGTGCTCAAACTTGAGTTCTTTCATATCGTAGACTGATAAACTACCAGCGGCATCGTTACCACTCTGACCGCAGGCATGTTTGGCTGTGACAAACAATACTTTGCCATCAATGGACTCAAGTTGGTTATAGTTACCTGGATCAACAGGAAAGGGCAGTATGCGTTTATCAATTCCAGAAGTATCGATATGAATGGGTTTTTTCTTATCTTTATCGGCATCTTTGTCTTTTTTCGCTTTGGAGGCCTCATCAGCTTGGTCGTCATCTGTTTTTGGATTGTGGTCGAAGGGGTTGAGTAGGGTCTTATCTAGACAGCAGACATAGGCTTTTGCGGTTTTTAAAAAGTTGTATTGGAAGCAAATGGCATCTGGCTTGGGTTCAAGATGGCGTTGTGACAGAAAGTATAGGTATTTGCCGTCTGAACTAAAGCAAGGGCTATAGTCATGGTAATGGCCATGTGTGATGGTTGTGTGTGTCTTTTTGTCAACGTGATAGAGCATGATGTTGGCAGTTTCGTGCGTATTTTGTTGACTGTAACAAATCCAATTGCCATCAGATGACCAGTCATATTGGCTGATGGTGGCGTAGTCACTGTGAGCGACTTGGGTGAGCTTGCCTTGTTTGATGTCAAAAAGATGCAGTTCATGGCGATTGTTACTGATCAAGACTTTATCAGCACTGGGTGAAGCAGATAGGGTGAGCACTTTGCCAAGATTCAGTTTGTCCCATTTCTTAGGTTTGCTATGGGGTTTTTTCGTATCAAAAATGACAGGGTAATCAATATTTCCGTCATCACAAATGGCAAAAATACGCGTGCTGTCTTGCAGCCAGAGGCAGTGACGATAGCGTTTTTGGCTACTGTCATCGATGAGAAGGGCTGGTCCTTGAAACGATGGCATAGCAAATAGTCGACCTCTGTGACAGAAGGCAACTTGACTGGCGTTGTGATTGGGCGCAATGTCTTCGAGAGTTTTGCTAGAAAAGTCATATTTACGTGTTTTATGGTGCAATATACTGCCGGTGTCTATGGAGAGATGCTTGGCTTTAGGTGGGTTTTTGGCATTGATATCGATAGGAACTTGAAAGAGTTGACCTTGTTGGCTATAAATGATGCTATCTTGGTTGATGGTAAAGTGCCGCACATAGAAGCCTTCACAGTGGGTGTGTCGGGTGAGGTTTGATCCATCAATTGCGGCAGAGTAGACATTACCATGGCCTTGAAAATCACTGATGAAGAAAACGCGGTCATTGTGCCATATGGGCTGGATCATATTCATATTTTTTTTGCAAAAAAGTTCGAATGTGCTGGACTTGGAGCGTTTGATCCACAATTCAGCACAGGTACCGCCTTGGTAGCGTTTCCAGTTGGGGTAGCCATAGCCATGGCGTTGAATGACAGCAGTGTCTAGGTCTTTGCCATAGGATATGGCATTGGCAGGTCCGACTTTAATTTCATCCAGGCTGCCACCTGATTTTGACACAGTGTAAAGCTTGCCTTGTCTGAAGGCTTGGTCGTGGGTACTGGAGATGATAACCGTATCTTTGTCTTTCCACCCAACAACAATACAGGCATTGCCAGTGAATGTGATTTTTTGAGCAGAACCGCCAGAGGTGGCAATGACATAAGCTTCAATGGATCCTTCTCTATCGGAACTGAAGGCAATGTATTGGCCACAAGGAGAGAATTTAGGGCTTTTGATGCTACCAAAATCGACAGTCAATCTGCGGCAATTCAAACTGGTAATATCACTGAGCCAGAGATCATCCTCGGAGACGAAAGCCAATTGATTGTGATTGGATGTTGGAAATTGAAGATAGTGTTTATATGTGCTCATATGATGTCCTTCTGGCGTCTAAAATCTAGTGATTTTATTATACAAAAACCCACAAAACAGTCAAGTGAAATGCGAATTGACGGCATAGATACGAGAAATAATCATCCCATAAACATCAAAGGAATGAGTGGCAGCGAGTAAACAAGACGACACGATCCGCATGAGAGAAATACAGATTAAAAAAGTATAACCAGTGAAACAAATATTAGTTGCATTGTGTGATTGAGATAACAAAATCGAATAATATTTGATTTATGGTTGCAGAATTAAAAGCACTGTGTTTTCTTGTAGGGATACGTTAGATATTAAGAAATTGAATGAAATATGGTGACGAAAAAACTCAGGAAAGACAGTTGACAGATCAGGGGAGTAGTGATGAGATCACTGATAGTGAACCTATTACCTTATTTAGTGCAGAGAGACAGGCAGAGAATGATACATCTGATTCAAATACAGAGGCTTTAGAGACAGATTCACTGTTAGGAAGGCCAACCAGATCTATTGGTGAAGGCATTGAGCTTTTGGGTTTATCTCCAATGGTTGGTCTTCGAAGGAGACATCAGGAAACACATATTGATGAAGATATCTTTGCACAGGAAAGCAATGATGGTGAGTATAGACAAACAGAAGATTATTTTGATAGAGATTCACCATTACACCAACTACAAAGAGGCGTCAGTACTGGAAGTAGAGCGTTATGCAGCTTATCGAGACAAGCTGGAACAACAGTGTTCAGGAGTGCGTTGGGGTTAGGTCAACAAGTGGGTACTCAGATAGAACAGCAGACTAGAGGATTAACAAGAAGATTGGAAAGATGGAGGGAAGAGCAAGCACAACAGCGAGAGATAGATAGACAGATCAGATATTCGATGAGCGTACTGGAATCTATGTTGATGGGAGCACGTAGACACAATGCGAGAGGACACTTCGATGTCACATCCCAGTCACCGAACATCGGTTTAAGCAGTCTGGGTGTTTTTAGTAGATCCAATATGGGAGTAAGCAGTGATGGTAGAGAAGAGACAGAGGCAGAATCAATTGATAGACCAATGGGAACAATAGAGCAAAAACAGTTAGATGAGGCAATATGGCGTTCCCTAGTAGAAGCCAATAATCATCAGAGTTCAGTCATTTCCAACAGAGGTGTAAGCTTCGATGCGAGAGAACGGAGAGAGGCAGAATCAATTGATAGAGCAATGAGAATAATAGAGCAAAATGAGATAGAGCAAAAACAGTTAGATGAGGCAATAAGGCGTTCCCTGGTAGAGGCTGAGGGGCAAGCAGCTGTAACAGCTATGAGTAATGGTGAAAGGTATGACAGTGATCATGGAGGCAGTAATCAGAACAAGACATGGACAGGCTGAATGGACATAAGAAAAAACCCACTAAGAAAGTAAAAATAGGTTTTACCCAGAGTCAAACGGGCTGGATGCTACATTGGTTGTGATGGTCAAAGTGATAAAACCAGGTGTGGATATAGTGAAAGTAACAAGGGAGTATTGTGACATGGATTATGATGAGTATGGTTGAAATTGCAAAGTAGAGCAAGATTCAGACATTCTATTTTTTCGTGATTTTATCAACATCATTTTTAGGTGGGTTCGGTTTATCTGTTGTGTCATTCTTAATCGATTTTAAATGTGCGATTACCTTATTTTTGGATATATGCAATTCTCTGAGGCGCTCTATAAGCTTCAAACTGGCTTGGTTATTATGACGTGAATCCACTCGTTCTTCAACGGATACGGGTGAGTGCAGGGATTTTCGTAAGGATGATACAGCGATTACTACTTCTTTCATTTGTCTATCAAGAAGTACTTTACGATGTTCAAGAGAGATAATAGACAGTTGATGTTTTAACATAGGGGATACATGGATTCCTTCTAGTTTTAAATATTTTTCATAAGCGGATTCAATTTCTTGTGTAGTAGCTTCCGGATGAATATGCTGATAAGATTGAGAAAAAACTCGCATATAATCTGGGTCAGAAGGCTGTTCTATGTTTTGATGATATGCGAAACGGGAAAAAATATCAGGTAGAATTTCATCTGAATCGGGTAGATCTAGGTGGTAATCTTTTCGTAATTGATCATAAATATTTTTAATTTTTTGCACAGAATCCGGAGTTACAGGTTTTACAGCTGCATAGACTTCAAAAATATTATCGATGACTGCTTCAACAGTAGGAGTAGAGTCAATGTCTTTGTAAGGAGAATATTTGGAGATAAGATCAGAAAGTGCCTGATCCGCACTTTCGTGTGGGAATTCTAAGGGATCATGCTCATCTAGGTATTGAGTATAAATTTCATAAACGGGTATGGCCATTGAAGACGCCCACAGACCATCCTTCTGTGGTATACTGGGTTTTGAAAATGAGTTATCTCTCCTCCATTTTCTTACCTGTTCATCGATACTTTCAATGAGGACATCATAGTCTGTACAATATCTAGGCAAATTTTCTAAAATGAGGTCATTAGAAAGGAGGTCAGCACTGTTATATGGATTAGTGTTGCGAGATTGATATTGTACACGAATGTATTCTTCCAACTGATCCAATGGAGGTAATTTCAGCTCTGGATGATGATTTCGATATTGTTCATAAAGTTCACAAAGGGCATTGGAAATTGGATCTGCCCACACCCCATATGTTTGTTCCAATGCAGGTCTTTGAAAATGATTATCTTTTTTATATTCACAAACCTCACGATTGAGTGTTTCAATGAGTTCATAAGGATCACGATAGCCATCTGGTTTTGAATTCAACTCAGTCAAAATTATTTCTTCACCAGATATATAGGGATTATCTTCAGATACAACGTATTGAGCGAACCCAGCACAGGCAAGTGCAAGGCCGGAAAAAAATAAATTATTCGCACTGATACATTGGTTTTCTACCATGTCTTCTCTGGCCAAGTTAGCAAAAACTAATGTTGCCCCAGCGCTCAAAGCAGATAAAAAAATATAAATTGGACTGGGCTTCATAATTGTATCCAAATGGAATGATATGTGTTTTATAGTATGAAAAAGATATTTTTGCATGATTTATTTGTTTTATTCAGCAGGTTAAGTCTATGGTCATAGGTTTAAAAATTTGCGACAGACGGCAGTGAAAATCATCGCTGAGTGGTGTTTGGTAAGGCAAGCGTAGATGAAAAAATGATCAAACAATGTTTAATCAGAAATAAGTTGGTGAGATGAAACTTTACAGTCTTAAGAACAGAGATTGAACATTTCAATGGTATCTGGTTATCTTGAAAAATAATATGATTTTAGGAATGGGCCAACGCTAAAGGATTTTAGATAGAAATTTATAGCATAGACCAATTATAAAGTGGTAGAATATCAATAATATTGTCCATTACAAAAGAGTGAGGTGTGTGTGGTCATTGACTTAAATTCGATAAAGTGTCACTGTGAGATCAATCTTGAGCAGGTTTATCAATGACAGCGTTTTACAACGGGATAGGGATCAAACAAGCAAAGAGTCTCGTATAGATTTTGTAAAAGATCTTTGTGACTATTTGACAATGATGGGTTATCATCACCTTGTGTTGGATATTAATAAGATTTATTTGACTTACCAACTAGAATTAAATGGATGTAATACCCCTGGATATTCTGACTCTGTTTTACATGAGCTTTCTAGAACTTTGGCACAGCCTAGTGTGACTTCTTTTTTTCAGGCGAGTTCAGCGAGTCCAGAATCTGACGCAGAGCGTGATAAAAGATATGAAAAGGCATATGATATGCTCAAGTCATTCAATGCGAATTTAGGCTTGTGGATTCAGTTTGACCGTGGTCGAGATCCATTGAGCGCACAAAAAACAGTGGTTGAGCACTTTAA
>JAZAFR010000018.1:0-9020 GCA_036121365.1 Pseudomonadota bacterium
TAACTTTCAATTCTAGATCTTCCATAGCAGCTAGAACAGTTTCTACATTGATTCTCACTTGTCCTTTATCTTCAATCCAAAACCCCTCTTTATTCTCCAGAATGAAAAACTCGTCCACCTCCATATTGGATTGCTCCATGGCGTTCACCACTATTTCAAACCTTTTATGAAATGAGTCAATGATAGCTTCCATTTGTTGATCATCTATCTCCTCATTCATACCCAACTTTTGTCGATTTAGATTCATCCATTTCACGATCTTGTTCTCAACAGGCAAACCTTCATTTATCGCACTGGTAACACATTTATAAAAGCTTGTTCTTAGTTCATTGTTTTCATCTGCCTCAAGAATTTCTCCAAAGTTTGCATTGCCCTGCATCATTCCTTCTGCTTGTAGTATAATATTTGCATTTCCTAAAAAGAACTGACAAGCTACTGATAAATTTGCAGCTGATGTGGTGTCAATGGATAATCTCTGCCCTTGTTGGCTTTCTGTGTCTTCTTTAAGTTTGACCATAAAATATCTTTCACCATCTAAATACACAAGCCCCAATGACTTCATAATATCATCAATATTTTGTGGGAGCTCCACAGATATATCTCTCATCTTCTCTGCTATTTTTTTCGCTACACTTTCGGGGGTCTTATCTTCTGTGCTAACTACTTCTGCAATGCTATGTAAATGGCTATGCAATTTACCACCTTCTCTCAACATGGCTTTCAAATCATTTTCGTCGACATTTCCCCAACCTCGACCTGTTGTATCAATCTGACTCTGAAAAGCTGCAATAGAACCCTTATAAAATGGACTATTTTTTTCTGTAAATTGGTGATTACCTCCGATCCCCACACTGACTTGTCTGTGGTTAAACGTGCATACACGCATTGCAATAATTGAACGCATATATGGATCTTGCTCTTTTGGCCTTACTAGCATTACTTTTAAATTATTGTCTTTGTGCTTAAAGATATTTTGTAACCATTCTGGAAATCTGACGTTACTATTTTCCGAGTTACTGTAGCCACTTATCTCTTTAATTAATTTATCTATTTTTTCCTCATATTTTCCAAGCCCTTTTTTTGCTGTTTGCACCCGCTCTAGCAATTTTTTCACTTCTTCATCTTGATCTATTTTGCTAAGAAAACCTATCTGCTTATCTAGTTGACTCATACATTCTGTCAGTTCTTGCTTAATGGTTTTTGCAAAACTAGACATCTCTTCTGTGGCTTTACACGTGTTGTCAAGTGCCATTCCCGCTTGCGACGCCGAAAAAGGCATTTTAATCGCAACTGTTCCATCTTCTCCAATTTTTATATATTCAAATTTACCTATCTCTGGTAGGATATCTTGACTTTTTATTGTTTGTAATGCCTCTATTTTTTTTTCTTTTGTGACTTCATCTAACCATTTAGTTGCAATTGAATCTGAGGACATCATCAAATGCCTTACAAAATCTTTATCATCAAGATATTTCTTTATCAATGGATATTCGTCTAGTGTCCCCATTATGTCGTTTGTAACCTGTAGAAAATAATGATACAGATTGCCACTGACTTCTTTGGCTCCTTCCCTTTTTGACTCGAAATCTAATAGCTGTTCTAAGTTTTCTAAGCTACTATCCATTTCAAAAAGACTTTTGGCTTCATCTCTTTCTTGCATTTTAACACTATCCATTACTTAACTAGTGTTATAGCCTCGATCTTTATTTTTTTCCTGTTTTTCTGAATGGATTTTTTAGTTTGAATTTTGAATAAGCTTTTGACATTTTCTGCATATACCTGTCTGCTAACATCAAACCACACACTTAGAATGATAAAATAAATGGATAATTAAAGAGTCAGGCTCTTGATTTAAATTATTAAGGTATTATTATTAAAATATTAAGATTTCATGTGGACTATCGAATGCTGAAAAAATCATACTTTTTTCTCGGTTTTGTGTTTATGTGCTGCTGTGTTTTTGCACAGACGGGTAGTACAATTACAGAGATTAAAAATCGGGGGTATTTGAAATGTGGCGTGAGTACAGGTCTTCCTGGTTTCAGTTATATTGATGGTGATGGGAATTGGCAGGGATTTGATGTGGATTTTTGCCGGGCTATCGCAGCTTCAATCCTTGGAGATGGAAAAAAGGTTGAGTTTTCTCCATTGGATTCAAAATCAAGATTTGCTGCACTGGCAGCAAAAGAAATTGATGTATTGATTCGGAATACAACATGGAATTTTACGAGAGAAGCCTCATTAAATATACTGTTCCCAGCGGTGACATTTTATGATGGTCAATCTATTCTGGTGTCGAAAAGTGCAGGAGTAAAGAGCGTTCAGGAGCTTGAGGGGGCGAGTATTTGCGTGATGCAAGGAACAACCAGTGAGCTTAATTTATCCAGCTATTTTACAAAGAACAAAAAAAAGATGAAACCAATTTATTTTGACCGTTCAGAACAGATGATCAGAAGTTACCAAGCCGGTAGATGTGATGCAATGACATCAGATCGTTCCCAACTGTATGTATTACAAGGAGTACTGAAAGATCCAGACCAACATGAGATTCTCGATGAAATCATTTCAAAAGAGCCACTTGCACCCGTAGTCAGGGACAATGACCCTGACTTTTTTAAGTTAGTTAGATGGGTTGTTTTTTCAAGTATACAGGCCGAAGAGTGGGATTTAACTGCAGAGAATTATCTTAAGAAGGCAAAAAATAACCCAGACATCAGAAAGTTTTTGGGCATGAGTGAAAATGTGGCTGAATCAATAGGCCTACCGAGGAATTTTGTCAGCAAAATATTATTAGAAGTGGGTAATTACGGAGAGATTTATGCAAGAAACCTTGGTGAAAAAAGTAACATAAATATTGAAAGGGGTAGAAATGACTTATGGATAAAATCAGATAAGGGATTGATGTATGCGATGCCAAGTCGATAGAGGGCTGAGAAAGATTTCTGATCTCATTCAAGCGAGTAAAAAGAAATCAAAAGCATATTTATATTTGCAGGCATTGGCTGTTTTGGTGATGGTATATCTCGCATTCAGGGGGTATATGAATATGCAACATAACTTGAATCTTTTAGACATCACAGTGGATATGCGTTTTTTGAGTCTAGAGAGCGGCTTTGGCATCACACAAAAGTGGTTTGAGCATCACAGCCATGACAGCAACTTCAATGTACTATGGATTGGGTTTGTCAATACGGTGGTTGTGAGTGTGTGTGGGATAGTATTGTCAACTCTGGTTGGTGTTGTGATTGCATTGGCCATGCATGGTAAAAATCCATTAATAAGGGGAGTTGGTCGGTTATATGTGAATGTCTTTAGGAATGTTCCCTTATTGGTGCAGATATTATTTTGGTATAATGTGTGGATATTAAAGATGCCAACAGTGAGAAACACCAGGTTCGTTGGTGTTTTTGCCTTTAACAATAGGGGCGTCTATCTACCAGAGGTCAATTGGACTATCTGGGTTTTCTTTGTTTACTTTGTAGTAATGGTTATGGTCTATGTGTGGTTAAGGCACAATCAGTATGAGACTGATGAGGGAAAAAAAGTTAAGAAATATGATATGATCAGGCCCTTTGGCCTAACAGGCTTGGCAGTGCTCATAGTTTTTTATCTGGTCAGCTATCTATCGGGAGATATGGTGATGCCAAATATGGGCAAATTCAATGTGATGGGAACGCATATTTACCCTGAATTCATTGGTTTATTAGCAGGTTTGACATTTTACACAGCTGCATACAATGCAGAGAGCATGCGTGGCGCGATATTGGCGGTATCAGAGGGGCAGCAGGAGGCCTCTGATGTGCTTGGACTGACGCCTTGGATGTCATTCACAAGAGTGATTGTGCCACAAGCCTTACCTGGATTATTACCGTCATTGGCGAGTCACTACATGAATTTGACAAAAAATTCATCATTGGGTTTAGCGGTGGGTTATCCTGAAATATTTGCGATATTTGCAGGGACTGTGTTGAATCAAACTGGTCGATCTGTTGAGGTGATAGCGATTGTTATGGGTGTTTATTTGATATTGTCTATGGCAATCATATATGGCATGAATTGGGTGAATCAAAGGCAATCCAAGTGGAAAGGGGTTAAACAGAATTGATGTGCATTAGAAAACAGCTGACAGACTTGTATGCAAATTGTACGGCAACCCGGCCAACTTCAATTGTGAGTGTGTTGACTGTTTTTGTCATGGTTTTTTTTCTGTGGCAGCTGTTATTTTGGGCGGTGGTCAATGCCACCTGGGGCGGTTCGACTGATGGGTGCTCCGAACATGGTGCATGTTGGGTCTATGTCTCAGACAATATCTATCAGTTAATGTATGGATTGTATCCAAGGACTGAGCTGTGGCGGGTCAATGCACTATTATTGGATTATTGCATTTGGATGTTGGTGATTGTACAGATTAGAGGACAAGTATTGCGAGCATGGTTGATGGGTATCTTTATCATTTTTGGCCCAGTGATATCATTTTACTTATTACGGGGGGAGGTATTTGGTCTAGCTCTGGTTTCACCACAGTATTGGGGTGGGCTGTGTTTGAATATTATTTTTAGTATTTTGAGTATTGCCTGTGCGTTTCCGTTGGGTTTTATCTTGGCAGTGGTGAGAAAAAAGAATTGGGGGATATATAGTTTTGTGGCCAGGGTGTTGATTGACTTAATACGATCATTGCCTTTGGTGAGTTTGTTATTTTTCGCATCGTTGGTACTCCCATTACTATTTCGGGATTACGAGGGGTCAACAAAAATAATCAGACTGTTTGCGATGTTCACATTATTTGGTAGTGGTTACATGGCAGAGGCGATTCGAGGCGGCCTACAATCTGTGGGGCATGGACAGATTGAATCAGCAAAGGCATTGGGGTTTAAGCGTTGGCAAGTTGATCTATACATTGTCTATCCGCAGGCGTTAGAGATTGCATTACCATCATTGATGAACTTGGTGATTGCATTGTTCAAAGACACGACGTTGTTATCGACCATTGCGATATTGGATGTGGTGGCAATCATGCAGGCAACAACGGCAACATCTGAGTGGATGCCGTATTCAGTTGAGGCTTATGTTTTTGTGGGATTTGTATTTTGGTTGTTGTGCTATGGGTTATCAATATTCAGTTTGCGAATTGAAAAATCCATCAAGGTTGGAAGGTAGTTTGGGGAAGATTGAGAGGATAAAAAGCGTATGGTGATGCCAAAGAAAGCGGTAGAAGTAAGAAACTTAAGTCTGGAGAAAAATGGTAAGAAGATATTGAAGAAATTGAATTTTCAGATGGAAAGAGATGAGCGGGTGGTCATTTGTGGTCCATCAGGTTCTGGTAAGACAAGTTTGATACGTTGTTTGAATGGATTGGATAAAATGACAGCTGGTTCGGTTAGGGTTTTTGGGGCAAAACTGACTGATGATATCAAGAGTGTACAGGCGGTTAGGCGTAAGACGGGGATGTTATTCCAGTCATTTAACTTATTTCCACATTTGACAATTCTGGAAAACTGTAGATTACCGTTATTAAAAGTGAGGTCCATGTCTCAGGAAAAGGCATTGGAGATGGCAGAGTATTATTTAGACAAGGTGAAGATTTTAGATCAGGCCGATAAATACCCGATTGCATTGTCTGGTGGTCAGCAGCAGAGGGCAGCCATTGCACGGGCATTGTGTATGGAGCCTGAGTTGCTGTTATTTGATGAGCCCACATCGGCGTTGGATCCTGAGATGGTTGGTGAGGTTTTGGACGTGCTCAATGATTTATCCAAGGCTGGTATGACGATGATTGTGGTGACACATGAGATGCGTTTTGCCAAGAAGTTTGCAGACAGGGTTGTATTCATTGATGAGGGTGAGATTGTGGTTGATACCGATGTGAAGTCATTTTTTGCCAAAAAAGATAATGTCAGGGTGAAGTCATTTTTGAGTATGGTCAGTCGGTAAAGTTGAGAGTTGACAAGGTAGATAAAGTCAAAGAAGTATATAATCAATAGAATTAAATTAGACTGTGGTATTTATTGAATTAGACTGTAGTATTTAAAGATAGACATCGTGTTTGAGTCAATTAAAATGTCTCAGACAAGACGATGAAACCTATACTGTGAGTGATGATCAGGCTATGGAAGCTGCATTACGAACAGAACATAGATTCGAAGGAAACATGGCAAAGACAATACTACAAAAAAGAAATATTCCGGAAAAAAAGATGAGATTGTATTCCTATAAAAATAAAATAGCCGATACATTTTTTTCGCATGAAGCGCGGCACGTCGTGGTAGCGTTAGGAGTACTGGCAGTAGCAGCAGCTGCAACTAAATATAGTCCCGGACCAAGAGTATAAGTAATGTTAGAAGCACTGACACTTGCAGCAGGAATGCATGATGGATTCGGACAAGAATGTAAAGATTAGTAACTGATGAATTATGTAGAAGAGATTGTTGGGGAAATGTTATAAATAGTTAATTTTGAGAAAAAACAGAAAAAAACAGATATTGGTGCTATATAAACACGAAGAGACAAGGAGAATTACGAATGCAAGAAAATACAGGTGAAGATTTTGAACGGTTAGATTTTGAATCAAAAATAGAGGAACTAAAACGAATAGGAAGAGATGAACGAGACAAAATGCTGTTGATAGCAGCAGGGAAAGGTCATGTAAAAACAGTGAAAGCGATATTAGATCATGGGGAGTGCAATATCAAAGCCACAGATGGAAATGGCTATACAGCACTGATGTTAGCAGCATACTATGGTCATACAGAAATAGCAGAAGAGATACTACCAAGGTTGAACACAAATGAAGGGATAGTCGGGTATGAGCTGGAGATAGCAGCGAATGAAGGTCATGCAGAAATAGTAAAAGCGATACTATCAAGGCCTGTAGACATTTTCAAATGGGATAGAAGGAGTGATCTGTTGATAAATACAGCGAAGAAAGGACACGCAAAAGTTATGAAGGCGCTTCTGGAAGCTAACAATAAGCAAGGAAAAAAATTTTTTAATATCAGAAGCATGGATACGAAGGGCAACACAGCACTGATGTGGGCAGCAAGGAATGGTCATGTAGAAGTAGTCAAAGCGATATTAGCTCATAGGGGGGACGATATCAAAGACAAAAATACCTGGGAAGAAACAGCACTGATATGGGCAGTAGAGGGTGGTCATGAAAAAACAGTGAAAGCGCTATTAGCTCATGAGGGGTGCGATATCAACGCCATAGATGCTGGTGGCCGAACAGCAGGGAAATTGGGTGGCAAAACAGCACTGATGTATGCAGTAGAGAAAGGCCATGTAGGAATAGTCAAAGCGTTATTATCTCATGGGGGGTGCAATATCAACGTGGGGTGCAATATCGACGGGTGGGGTTGGCAAGGTTCAGCGCTGATGATTGCAGCGAGGAAAAACAATATAGAAATGGTCAAAGAGATGTTATCGAACAGCCAAGCCAGTGATGTAAACATCGAGAGATCACTGTATTGTGCTTGGAGTGAAGAAATGGTCGAGACGATATTAGATCATGTGAAGAACAGAGAGATAGATATCAAAAGTTTATTGTCTAACGCACAAAAACAAGGCAAGGTAGTCTTGGTCAAAGGGCTATTAGCGCATCTTGATAAAGATGAAAAACCTCGTGATGTTATCAACGACCAAGATGAAAATAGATATGAAGTCCTGATAGATGCAGTAAAGAAAGGGAACCTAGAGGTAATCAAGGCGCTATTAGATAGTAAGTATCACAAAGATGATAAAGAATACGAATCTTATACATCAGCAGCACTGAGAGAAGCAAATCTTAGGAGCAAAGACATAGTAGAAGCGATATTATCGAGCAGGAAGTGCGGTGATTCTACAATCAAATATACACTGATAAGGGCAATAGACTTACTTATTGAGGATGTTAAAGATAAGGACACAGAGAAGGACACAGAAAAATGGTTGAATGCTTCAAGAGAAACGATAAAGTCGATATTATCGTATGGAAAATGGGATAGTGATATAATAGGTGAGATAAAAAAACTGCCTAGTAAACAAATTGAAGAAATATTGACATTTACAGACAAAGATGGAAGGACCGCATTACATTACGCTGTTATAAGTGGGGATAAAAAATTTGTTCAAAAGTTGCTTAATAGGGGTGCTAATATAGATGAACTGGATAATGAAGGAAAGACAGCATTACACCACGCAGTTATAAAAGGGGATCTAGACATCGTTAAAGTGATGCTTCCAAGAGGTATTACAGGGTTTCTTAAGAGAGGTGCTCAAATAGAAGCACAAGATAACGAAGGAATGACAGCATTACACCACGCTGCTATAAACGGGAAGCCAGACATCGTTAAAGAGTTGCTTCAGAGAGGTGCTAAAATAGAAGCACAAGATAACAAAGGAATGACGGCATTACACCACGCTGTTATAAACGGGAATCCAGACATCGTTAAAGAGTTGCTTCAGAGAGGTGCTCAAATAGAAGCACAAGATAACAAAGGAATGACAGCATTACACCACGCTGTCAGTGAGAATAATAAAGAGGCAATTCAGAGCTTACTAGACAACGGCGCTGATCTATATGCTAAAGATAATCAAGAGAAGACGCCTTTAGACATTGCCAATGAAGGGGATAATGAAGAGACAAAAAAAGTTCTCTTAGCGGAAATGAAAAAAGATCTTCAGAGATACAAGAAAATATTAACGGAACTAAGCAAAAGTACAGTTCTAAGTCCAAAATTAAAAACGGATATAAAACAGAAACTAGAAACAGATACAACATCTGAAACTTTTAGTGAAGTCTATATCAGAGCTACTACTCTTAATGGACTCCGACAAAGAGCATATAAAGAAGTGATAGAAGTACTGGTAGACCAAAAAGAATATGAAATCCCAGGGGGTTCAATAGAATTGACTCGTTCACCACATACAAAAGGACATCAACAATTAAATAAATTTCATAAAGAGGTGCTTAAGCGGAAAGGTGAAACAGTAATTCAGCGGCAAGCAGTGAGTAATAAGGTACCACCTCAAGAAGGTGAAAATGA
>JAZAFR010000019.1:0-27585 GCA_036121365.1 Pseudomonadota bacterium
CTGATGGTGCATCTTTTTTCTGTACAGCCAAAGATAAACATTTTTGTTCTCATCAATCAGGCGAGAGTTTAGACGACACTCTGAGACCTTAGGGGGCATGGACTGAGTATGGCTGGGTGTGTCGTTTTGGCCATTTCTATGGGTGTTGCTTATATGCAGAGATGCGATGGTGGTAATATGCGGACTGAAAATGTATATCAATCAATTGATAGTGAGACGCTGATGGGATTATACATCAGTGGTGTGATTTGAGTTTCTAGATGCTTTATTCTGTATACTTTTTGTGTTGTAATGTATGCTGAATTAAACGATTGTATGAGGAAAAGCATAAATGACAGTATGGATAATACCCGATGGAATAACAAAAATAACAAATGAGTACGTTAGAGACAACATGCAAGAGGTAACAACTGAAGTAGTGATTCCTGAGAGTGTTAGACGTATAGGAGTACAAGCATTCTCTGGCTGCACAAGATTGGTATCTGTCGTGATTTCTAAGAGTGTTGAAAATATTTGTAGTTGGGCATTCAATGGCTGCGAGAGCTTACAGTCGGTGGTGATTCCTGAAGGTGTTGAAAGTATTGGATATGATGCATTTTCTGGCTGCACTAGCTTACAGTCGGTCGTGATTTCCAGTAGTGTAAAAATGATTAAAGAAGGAGCATTCTCGGGCTGCACAAGCTTAGAGTCGTTTGTGATCCCTGAGGGTGTTGAAAGTATTGGTGACCACGCATTTGCTGGCTGCACAGGCCTACAGTCGGTCGTGATTGCTGAGGGTGTTAAAAGTATTGGGAAAAGTGCCTTCTCTAAATGCACAAACTTAACATCTGTCAAGATTGCTAATGGTGTTGAGATTATTGGTGAGGGAGCATTCAGTGACTGCACTGGCTTAGCATCTGTCATGATTCCTGAGAGTGTTGGGAGTGTTGGTATGGCCGCATTCGCTCGCTGCACTAGCTTAGCATCGGTCGTAATTTCTAATGGTGTTGAGAGTGTTCATATGTTCGCGTTCTCTAACTGCACAAGCTTAGAGTCGGTTGTGATTCCAGAGAGTGTAAGAGGGATTGACCATGATACATTCTCTGGCTGTACAGCTCTTAACTCAATTGTATTGCCTGATGCGTTAGTAGCTAATACAGTAAAATACACCAATACTTCATATCAAACAGTGATTAGATATAGTGATTTTATTGAGTGGAAACGTGATAATGGATTGGCAGGTAAATCCTATTCGGATCAAGCGATCTTATTTTTATATCAATTACAAAATATTGAGACCTTTACTCCCGCCTGGAGCGAAGTTTTAAAGCAGTGTCCAGAAGTTAGAATGTATGACTTATTAAAATTTGTAGACAAAAAAACAATGTGTCTGCCAGAGTTTTTTCGGAGCAATGGTAGTTGTGATGTAGATGAGCAAATGGCCGATGCTGAAAAACGTAATCATTGTTTCGAAGTCTCTATAGACGGAAATGATTGTCCAGGTTTTGCTGATGCTCTACTACAGAACTTATCGTTGTCTGATGGCGCATCTTTTTTCTGTACAGCCAAAGATAAAGATTTTCGTATCATCAATCTGGCGATAGTTTAGAAGACACTCTGAGACCTTAGGGGGTACGGACTGAGTATGTCCGGGTGTCTCGTTTTGGCCATTTCTATGAGTATTGTGTTTATGTATCGACATTCTGGTGATAAATACTCACCTTGAGATAGTATATTGATAATCGATAGATGGTGGGATTGAGAATAAAGTGATACAAGAATGAGGAGATTTGGTATGTAGATACTTTGTTTTTTATCATCTGTGTGTTGTAATCTATGCTACATTCTTCGATCCTACAAGGGTAATTATTAAATATCAGTATGGATAGTAATAATATCATAGTATTTTGAAAATAATATTATGTCTGAAGGTATTGAAAGTGTAGGTTAGGATTTTCTGTCTGTATCAGTATAGAACTGGGACGTGTTTCCATGAATTTTCATCAGTGCAGTAGTCTTGCGATATGTCGTTAATCGAATCGGATGCTTTTTAAAAGTGTACATTTAGCTATTATTTGTTGTTTGCGTTTGGTCTGATTATGGATACGGTCTTAGTTCATGTGAAGTAGTATATGACGAATTGAATACTGATAGACCACATAAATTCGAAGTTGTATTAGTACTATTTTCATTGATTATCGATTTCATATGCTCACTGTACGGAATACACTGGACTGATTCATCAATATCAAGGCGCTCTTTATTATCATTATCGCAAAATTGATCTGGTAATATAATGGTCTTTAGGCATAAGCAGTTTTTAAATGCATCATCATCAATAGATTGAACACTCTCAGGAATCACGATCGATTTTAAGCTTATGCAACCATAAAATGCTTCAGAATCAATCTTTTCAACACCCTTGGAGATTACGACCGATTCTAAGCTTGTGCAATCGCAGAATGTTCTATAATTTATGATCTTGTTACTTGCAGGTATGGTTATAGATGTTAAGCTTGTACAGCTTTGGAAAGCGAAACGACCAATATTTATAATACCCTCAGCAATCACGACCGATTTTAAGCTTGTACAGTTACGAAATGCAGAAGGATGTATTTTTTTAACACTTTCAGAGATCACGACCGATTCTAAGCTTGTGCAGTAAGCGAACGCTAGCGTACCAACTGTCTCAACACCTTTAGGGATCACGATCGATTTTAATCTTTCGCAGGACTCGAATGTACGCTGTCCAATACTTTTCACACCCTCAGGAATCACGATTGATGCTAAGCTTGTGCAGTTATAGAATGCTCCCTCACCAATACTCTCAATACCCTCAGGGATAACGATAGATTTTAAGATAATGCAGTCACGGAATGCAAATTCACCAATACTTTTAACTCCCTCAGGAATCACGATCGATTCTAAGCTTGTGCAGGCACAGAATGCCCACCTACCAATACTCTTAACACCCTCAGGCATCACGACGGACTGTAAGCTTGTGCAGTCCCAGAATACTCTTCCACCAATACTTTTCACACCCTCAGGAATCACGATTGATGCTAAGCTTGTGCATTTATAGAATGCTCCCTCACCAATACTCTCAATACCCTCAGGGATAACGATAGATTTTAAGATAATGCAGTCACGGAATGCAAATTCACCAATACTTTTAACACCCTCAGAAATCACTATATGCGTTATATATTTGCTATCTTTGATATTGGTATTAACGTATTCCTTTATGATTTCTTTTATTGTACTTGGGATGGTGAATACATTTGATGTGTCTACTTCCTCTTTATGATCTTCTGTACTTCCTCCTTCTATCGGTAATGCTGTCTCCATGCTGTTCAACATATTTTTTTTGCTTGAGATGTTCATGCTTTTGTTTACTAGATACCCAAATTTTGAAATTGTATTGGTGCTATTTTCAGTAGTTATCGATTTTATATGCTCACTATATGGAATACACTGGACTGATTTATCAATACCAAGGCGTACTCTCTTATTATCATCGCAAAATTGATCCGGTAATATAATGGTCTTTAGACTTGTGCAGTCAGAGAATGCACCATCACCAATACTTTCAACACCCTCAGAGATTACGACAGATGCTAAACTTGTGCAGCCATTGAATGCGTAGTTACCAATACTTTCAACACCCTCAGAGATCACGATCGATTTTAAGCTCGTACAGTTAAAGAATATACCATTACCAATACTTTTAACACCCTCAGGGATCACGATCGATGCTAAGCTTGTGCAGTCATGAAATGCATAAGCACCAATACTTTCAACACTATTAGGAATCTTGACAGATGTTAAGCTTGTGCAGCCATGGAATGCACTACGACCAATACTTTTAACACCCTCAGGAATTAGGATCGATTTTAAGCTCGTGCAGTTAGAGAATGCATCATTACCAATACTTTTAACACCCTCAGGAATTACGATCGATTTTAAGCTTATGCAGCCAAAGAATGCACGATAACCAATACTTTTAACACCCTCAGGGATCTCGACTAATGCCAATCTAGTACAGCCAGAGAATACATATCTCCCAATACGGTTGACACCTTTGGGAATCGTGACTGATTTTAATCTTGTGCAGTTAGAGAATGCATAATCACCAATTTTCTTAACACCTTTATGGATCACGACTGATGTCAATCCAGTACAGCTAGAGAATGCATCTCTACCAATACTTTTAACACCCTCATGGATCACGATCGATACTAAGCTTTTGCAGCGAGTGAACGCCCACATGCCAACACTCTCAACACCCTCAGGGATCTCGATCGATACTAAGCTTGTGCATTTAGAGAATGCATCATCACCAATAGATCGAACACTACTGGGAATCTTGATAGATGTTAAGCTTGTGCATTCAGCAAATGCCTCCCAACCAATACTTTCAACACCTTCAGAGATCACTACATGCGTTATGTATTTGCTATCTCTGATATTGGTATTAATGTATTCCTCTGTGATTTCTGTCATTGCACTTGGGATGGTGAATATATTTGATGTGTCTACTTCCTCTTTATGATCTTCTGTACCTCCTCCTTCTATCAGAAATGTTGCCTTCTTGTTGTTCAATATATTCTTTTTATTTGAGATGTTCATACTCTCGTTTGCTAGATTACCAGATTTTGAAGTTGTATTGGCGCTAGCATCAGTGATTATCGATTTTACATGCTCACTGTATGGAATGCATTTGACTGATCTACCAAAACGAAGATGCTTTTTATATGTGGAATTGCATAATTTATCAGGAAGTATAATGAACTTTAAGCTTGTGCAGCCTCTGAATGCATCATACTTAATTTCTTCAATACTCTCAGGAATCACGATTGATGTTAGACTTGTGCAGCCTCTGAATGCAAGATGACCTATACTTTCAACACCCTGGGAGATGACGACTGATTTTAAGCTTGTGCAATCCCAGAATGCTTTGTAGCAAATACTCAGAGTACTTCCAGGTATATTTATTGATGTTAGGCTTGTACAGCTGTCGAATACATTTCTACCAATACTTTTAACACCATGGAAGATGACCACTGATTTTAAGTTTTTACACTGACGAAATGCATAAGGATCTATTATTTTAATACCCTCAGAAATCACTACATGTGTTATGTCTTTATTATCTTTGATATTGGCTTTAACGTATTTAATTGTTACATTTTTAGTTGTGCTTGGGATAGTGAATACATTTGATTTATCTACTGCCTCTCCTTGGTCTTGTGTACTTCCATCTTCTACCGGAAATGCTGTCTCTATGTTGTTCAATATACTCTTTTCACTTGAGGTGTGCATGCTTTGTAATCCATCAATGACAAGACTTTTATCATGATATCCTTCTATTGGAAATGCTGTCTCTATGCTGTTCAACATACTTTTTTCACTTAAGGTGTGCATACTTTGTAATCCATCAATGACAAGACTTTTATCATGACATCTTTTTAATGCACTGCTTAATATCTCATGAGGAATGGTTAAGTATTCTGATTTTTCTGCGGTATTTTTGATTAGCATAGTTCCAAATTCAGTAAATATTGTATCGTCACTGTGCTCGATCCACAAATCAAGTATGGTCATGTCGTCACTATTTTTTTTATCAATATATTGCGTGATATCTGGTAGTATTTCAAACCACATATCGAGCGATTGCTCATCTATAAGTGGATCAATATCGCCACAGTGTGTTTGCAGAAGCAGACTATGCCATACAGTATCATTTTGTATATTTGTTACATTGAGATCCAATCCAGCATGACGAAATATCTGTAAAAAATCTATTCTCCTATGTAAAATGAGTAGATGAAGTAGGGTGTCCATTCCTGCAAAATCATAATTTCTGTAGTGTGTAGTCGGATTTAGTTGTGCTTGCTCATGATAGTACTCCTTGCTCTTCAGGTATTTGTCGACAGTATTAAGTGCTATTTTTTGTAGTTCGAGACGACTCATATGGAATACTTCTTGTAACGTCATCACATCTGTTATTTTCTCACAGTAACAATCATTTAGGAGTATTTGTCGTTCATTAGAACTAAGAAGGTTTGAGTGCATCAGTTTTTGTAGTGTATTTCTCACGTGCTGCTTATCATCTTTCCTGTACATTTCGGTACTACTGGATTGAATTGATTGGCAGTAATACGCCAGTTGACTCAATACTTTTTTCCTGAAATCTATTCCGGTGTCTGGTATCTGTAATGCCTGGATCATTTTGTCAAATGATTCTATATTAAGATCCTGTACGCTTTCATGTTCCTCTATGAAAAGCTGTGCTTCTTTATCTAATTTCTTTTTGTCTTCTATCATTTGACTCAGTATTTTTGATATCTGAGTATCTGCACCGCTATCATTGCTTTCCACCTCAGTATAACTGCGCTTCATGCTTGTACCGATATACTCTTCTAGATCTTGCACATCATTATGATTTTTGACCACATGATCTGCTACCATTTCTATGTTATCTGAATCAGAAGTCTCTTCTGCCATGACAGCCATATTTGTAAATTCTTGCTGGTGCTTAAGTTTTTCACGTGCTGTTTCTGATATGTTCGAACTTAAAAGTGCATTTAGTGCTTCTGGACTGAGTAATTCTGTGGGGTATTTTCCATTGTGATCCCTAATATTAAAGTCACAACCCGTAATTTCGCTGCTTAAAAGCGCATTGATGATGCTAACTTCTTTTTCTAAATTCTCAGAAGTTACGCCTGTTTGCTGAGTTTTAAAGGATACAGAATAATTTTCTATAGCCATGTGTAGAGCTGTAGATTGATCGTCTTCATCTTGAGTCCTGCAATGTAATAGTTCCAATGACCCATGATCTCGATGGCATAAATATTCTACTGCTTCTGTATTTTTATGAAAAATTGCATGGTGTAATATAGACCAACCGTTGTAACTATCTTCTTCACTTATTTTACCAATAGAACGTAGACCTAGGCACGATTTTTGATTTGGTTGTCTATATTGTTCGCACTGTAAAATGAACGCCCAATTTTCTTGTTCAAGAAAATAATGATAAATACTGTATTTATAATTTCCCATCGTTAACCAGTCAAGTAGTATGTCGTAACCGTGTTGTTTAAGTGCAGTAATGATACTAGCTTGATATGATTCTTGTGATGATGCATTCACTATGGATTGTAGTGAGATATGCGTCTTTTTAGGACGCTTTGTAAGACGTTTATCGGCAGGGTTTTTACCGTTGTCTGAGTCATTTGAGTCCCTCGATTTTGGCGTTTCTGTTTTGCTGTGCATAGGCCCAATATTCAATATGTATTTAAGGGTTTGTTTTTCTTTATGTTCATGCCTACTTCTTTTTCCATCTCTATATGTGCTACTCTTTTTTTCATATTCTGATGTGTCTCGCTTTCTAGAGTGTTTTGCCCTGTCTCTTTTCGATTCGCCGATATAATTGGGATATAATAGATTGGATGTCGGTGTTGTATATATGCTGAGCGCTCTATTTCTTTTGTGTTTTTTGTCTCTTTTTTCCTTTTCATTGTCTGATTTTTTTACGCTTTTGTGTTCAGTAGTTAACCGCTCCGCAAAGTAATCTCTCTCAGTACGATCAAGTTGACTATCAATATATTGATAAATGGCCTTGTCATGTAATATTGCGAGATCGCTATGGTGGACACCACTGACGTCCCAGCCAAAATATATCTCATCGTGTCCTTCAACTGTAAATTGCTTGGGCTCACAATCAAATAGTATCGAAAAATACTCGTTATATGCTAAAATTGCACTTTTGTTACAAAGTATTTGATTGCCTGCTCTTCCAACTATGGATTGGTTATTTTTATTATGGTGTATCATCTCAATAGCCAGTATATGGTGTTTAGTCTCATAGTCTTTTTTTATCTCATGCAATGTTTCTTCTGCGATTCGACTCAATTCTTGTAATTGATCTATTGGTAAAAAATCCACCTCGATGAGAAACTTATCCTCTGATAGTTCACTGATCTTTTGGAGCGATTTGTGTACGCTATCTTTTAACTTTACTTGACATGCATTGATTAAATCCGATTGATGGCTGCTCTTGTGACTATCTAACCGTAAATTATTAGTGATGATCTTTTGCATTTCTCTTTTTCTGGCAATTCTGGATAATGTACTGGCAAAATTAATCTGCTTAACCGTCAGACCTTCACCATAATGTATCTGATTATTACACCGCATAACCCTATGAATCCCTTGCCATACTGTAGTCCAACTCTCTAAGTTTTCAACGACAGATAGTTGAAACTTGAATTCACTATTGAGGCTATCTCTATAACGCTTTCCTTTGTTAGCGAGCATATCATTTAGATTTACCCCAGTTAAATGGCTCCTAGAGCAAACAACAATGGCATTTTTTTCCTCAGGAATGATTTCGTGTGGGTTGAAAATAATCTGGTTCTTTTCTGTGAAATCCTCGCATTTCTGCTCAAACGCTGCAATATGGTCAGTCAGTTCTTGCACAACGATTGATTGCTCATCGCCTTCACTCAGATGTTTTCTAAATCCATCTAATATTCCTGTGATTCGATTTTTTTGACAGCCATATTCACGCACACAGATCATGGTATGATACCCGGGATCTTCTTGGCGTCTTTGCACGGCGTCACTGATTAGCTGATACTTGATGATGTCTTCACGTGCCCTTTGTATATAGGCAAGCAAAGATGCGTTGTCTTGGTCATAGTATGATTTTCCTTGTGTTTGAGCACATATGGTCCTGAGTGCTGCTATTTTATTGATAATATCATTATATATCGTGTGTAGTTCTTTGGTTAAACTTGTATATTCTGAAATATTTTGTATGTGGCATACATCAGTTTTGCCTTGCTTGATGTCATCGCCCAGCTTTTTTGAATCACTGAGCATTCTAGAAATCATCTGGCCACTTTCTTGTAACTGCTCTACAAAGAGTGAACTTTTAATCATTGCGTCGGTATTGGATTTTTTCTGACGTTTTCTTTTTGATTTAGATCGACTGTGTTCAAGTATTGGTCTGATGCTGGTTAACTCTTCAAGAGATTTGGCTGCTGTTGCAGATGCCAGTAACACGTTCTTATCCTCAATCGCACTCAATAAATCATTTAATTTTCCGTCTTTTTCACCTTTTATTGATTTACCATCGATCATACTGTGCACCTCATCAACCATAACGAGGTCATAATTAGAAAAATCTTTCATTTTTTGAACTTCTGATATCTTTTTGATATCGATGGCCATATCATCCTGATCAGTCAAGAAGTTCTTATAAGAACTCATGTCACACCTAAATACATTAACTTGTGCGTCATTGTTTACAATGATTAATGCTTTTTTCTTGGATTGAGATTGTGTTTGTCGGTAGAGAATGCTTGTTGCTAACATGGTTCGTGTCTTACCAACGCCGGGTTGATCACCCAGTAGGAATGGTTTTCCTTGGCTCAGTGCAGCCCAAGCCATTACCGCAGCATCAGCTTGATGGCTGAATAAATAGGGGGTATCACTTTTGAGCATGCTTTGTAATTTTTCTTTGATTTTTTTTCGATTCTCTAGACTATACTGAAAATAATGGCTTAACAAGCTTGTATTGTGATCACTCAACTGTGTATTTGATACGATAGATGGGCTTGCTGGATTATTACTTGTGTCCTGATTAGTGATATTATATGAAATGCCACTTTTGGTATCATATAACTGTAGTTGATCTGCCTCTGCATGGTTCTTATGATTTTCGTCATGTCTCTGTTCCTCAGTTCTCTCTATTTGTATTGGGTCTAGACTGGTGCTCCTAAAGTTCTTATTCGTTTGTTCTCTGTAGTAATAGAGTAATGTGTTCTCTGCTTGGTCCTTCCAGCATGTTTCATTTTTATCATCTGTAGTGAATAGAAATCCTGCATAAGGCAGTGTGGATAGTGCCTCTCTTAATGGTTGTCTTGTATCATCAATTTGATGTTGACAAATAATTGTGGCTATATGACTGATTTGATCTGGGGTCAGATTTTTACATGCTTGATAGACGGATAGTTGGTCTGCATTATCCGCATCGTAGCTAATCCCTGACAATGTGTGAGTACCTGACGGTTTATAAGTACAAAATACCATTTTGTCTATATTATTGCCATATTGCATAACGGTATTAGACACTTGATCCCGTAATGCGTTATCATTCATCTTGGGATTAAAGTCGGCATAGTAATTGGTTTGGCGCGATTGTTTTGTAGTTGATTTTAATCTCAATTGATGTGCCATTAAAGCGACAACCAATCCACAATTGACATTTTTTTGTGCTGGTTCATCCCATTGGTGCCAGTTGCATGTCTCTGGATCAATTGACTCAACTTTTGGTATTACTCTCTGTATTTCATCGAGTAGGTTAGCATCTGGTTGAGCGACTTTGCCATTGGTATCATATACTCCACAAATAATTTTTCCATCAAATTTGCTGACCCTTATGAGCTGCCAGTGGTAGCGATCTTTCACCTTAATTGGTAGTAGGAAGTCTTTGGCATGACTCAGTAGGTCAATTTCACGTAGTTTCAAGGTAAGCGTATTATCCTCTTGTGAAACTGGCATCGTGATGACAGTATCGCTGTCTAAGTCATTGTGATCTCTTTGCTCAAGGGCTTTGAGGACAATTAGAATATCTGTGTCTACAAATGCATATTCAGTTGTATTGTGTTTATACATAGGGAATTGTTTTGATTGTGTGCCCAGAACCTTTACTGTTTTCATTATAATGCGCTTATATTAAAAGACTTAGATATTATCGTGTGTTTCCATTATAGTGTCAAGTTATAGTGTCAAGTTATAGTGTCATTCTTGGACAAGAAAAAATGCACAAGTGTGACATTAATGTTCAAAATTCAGGTAGTTTTACAGTCCTGCATCCTTCTATGTGTAATTCTCGTCCTTAACCAGTTTATATTTTCTATACTTTGCTGATTGAGTTGGATGGTAGCCGCCATAATATGGTATTTTCTGCGTTTATGGAGTTTTTATGTAGACGATTTAAAACTGTTTGTAGATGGCGTAGATCTAACACTGTCTATTCTAATTATATCGTGTTTTACTGTATAGTTTTCTAAGAGAGACTGTATGAAAAATTAATTTCTTCGACATCGTTCATGGTTGAAGAGATATTATGATTCTGATATCGTATTTGCATTATTATTGATATTATAGGAGTCTTTGTCATGATAAAAGAACCAAACACGGCAATTACACACGAAGCTATTATTGAAGAAGGACCCAATAAAAGTAAATCAGTCGCAATGGTTCTTGTAGAAAGCTTGCTGAACAACCAGAGGGATTTGGATGTTGATGGCTTGCCATGGATATCTCATATTTCTGAAGAAGAATTAAACCATTTACGTGATCGTTTGCTATCGTTATCTCATATTTCTGAAGTAGAATTAAACCGTATTCATAAAGGAGAAAGAAAAGGTAAATCTATGGCCTATTATTTGGCAGCGGAATCTTTGGGACGGGCGCTTTTGGCACATGATGATTTTGCATTTGGATCACAGATTACAGCAGAAACATTGAATCATATTATTGAAGAAGGACCTAACAAAGGAGAATCAATTGCCTACTGTTTGGCAGCGACACCTGAGGGACGAGCGCTTTTGGCACATGATGATTTTGCACTTGGATCACAGATTACAGTAGAAACATTGAATCACATTATTGAAGAAGGGCCCAATAAAGGTAAATCAGTTGCCTATTGTTTGGCAGCGATATCTGAGGGACGGGCGCTTTTGGTACGCAATGGTTTCGCGCTTGCATCTCAGATCAGTCGGGAGACATTGAATCATATTATTGAAGTAGGACCTAAGAAAGGAGAATCAGTCGCCTATTGTTTGGTAGCGTCACCTGTGGGACTAGTGTTTCTAGCACATAATGGTTTTCCGCTTGCATTACCCGGGGGACAGGCGTTTCTAGCACATAATGATTACGCGCTTGGGTTACAGATCAGTGCAGATACAATGAATCATATTATTGAAGAGGGACCTAACAAAGGAGAATCAATTGCCTATTGGTTGGCAGCGACACCTGAGGGACGAGCGCTTTTGGCACGCAATGATTACACGCTTGGAAAATCAATCATCAATAGAGCGGGCAGGGCGCCGGGTTTTGATGTAGGACCCCGATATTTTGAAGATCCAGAAACATTAAAACAATTTATGCTGAAGTTTCCAGATCGGCGAGGAGAGATGAAAAGTGAAGCGCCAAATCATATCGAGAGGTTACAGGGCTATCTGGGATTAACCGGAACTTGTAAAAGTTTAAATCCGAAACATTGTGAATCAGAAGCGGCAAAGGTTCAGAGTAATCAAGGTGTAAGTGAGAATATAGAAATGAATTTGAGTGAACTGAATACAAAAGAGCAAGAGGCATTTGTGAACCTAAGTGAAAGTCTCGGTCTCTGTTTGTTTCCAGAAGTTTCAAGCGACGCTTTACCATCATGTACGCCGCCCGGTAAATGCGGATGATTAATCCCTGTTTAAGCAGTCAGGGTCGCGTTTGAAAAGTGAAACTCTGTACTTTCTCTAGTGATTTATTGCTTAGTTTGTTTGCGATATCTGCAAAATCTTGTAGTGGCTCTCTTGTACTATTGAAATCTAAACCTTACAAGAATGTTTATTGTACATCTTTCAGTAGTGTGGTAAGTGTATTGTCTTCTTGTGAAACTGGTGCCGTGATTATAACATCGCTGTTTAAGTTATTTTTATCTCTTTGTTCTAGGGCATTGAGTACAATTTGAATGTCTGTATCCACAAATGCATATCCAGGTATATTATGTTTATAAATGGACTGAGCTACTGATTGCTCTACCTGTTGCATTGCTGTTTCACTATTTTTTAGTCATTGTTTATCTTACCTTACTTTATCTCTTCCCCATAGTCAATTTTTGAATACTTCATGAGCGTTACAATTGATTTTGGGCTTATACAGTTTTTGAGTGCATTGGATTAATTTTAATAACTTTTTAGGTCACGAGTTTATAGTCTCAGAAGGTTTAGGCCAATGTATCTAGCGATTCGGCATCGAGTTATTTTAGTAGTAATATGCCAAGGGGTGCAACTGAGGTTGTGATTTCCTATGGTGATAGATGTATCAGTTCTCATGCATCTTCTTCTTGTACATGATTAAAATCGATTGTCATTACTAATAGTGTGGAACATTATGATCCTATCATTATTTGTGTCCGTCCCCGTTCATCCGTAATCGTGGATGCTTTGAGGAGTTGATACGGTACTTGAGCTTCAAAAATTATGGATACTTTCTGCTATTCGTTGTTGTTATTTTGCGCTTTTGCATATCTCTTACTACACCTGTCTCTAGAGACGATGTGGTTGTCGCTTCCTTCTCAGTTAGTCTTGATATATCCAATAATGTGGCTTCTAATCGATATTCTGTATCTTTTTTGAACTTTCTAAATCACTTGAGCTCCAAAAACCCAAATTATGTATGCTTGCTGATTCAACGTCGTTGTTTTGCGCTTCCGACATCTCACTTGCTTCTCCTGTATTTTCTCGGGGAGGGGAAAACACAGATCCTTTCGGTATTACCTTTGACATCACTACCAATGTGTCGTGTGGCGTTTCAGGATGGTTTCTTGACGGTGATCTAGATCCCTCGTCATCCTCTGCTGCAGCATTCGCACTTACTTCATTTGTCTCTGGGGCAGGCCGCTCTGCCAGATATTCGGCATTTGATTTTCCTTTATTTGGTCCTTCTTCAATCACATGATTCAATTTTTCTGCTGTGATCTGTGATCCAAGCACGTAATCATTGCGTGCTATATCTGTACCATCACTTTGTTTTGTTGCAATTAATGCTGTTTCTTCTTCTTGCGTAGGCGTTGGTCCGGCATGAAAATCACTGTAATATGGAATGTAAAACTGTTCAGTGTGTTGTATACGAATCTCTCCTATTGTTGTGGTTTTTTCTAGATCACATACTTCTATTATGTACTTAGCCATATCTTCAGTGGTATACTTTTTCTTATGACCTCTAGCCATTCTGTATAATTCACGCACCATATCGTAATTGGTATATATAATGTGCATTAGTTTGCATTTTGTAGCTTGTAGGCTTATTTGTTCCATTTTAATGAGGTGCGTCAGATAACTCGGTAACTTGGTTATGCTTGTTTGTAGATGATCTATACTATGATTGGGAGCAGATTCTGCGCTCAAGCTAAGTGCATTTGTGGCATAAGATTCAGTTTCTTTGTCTAATGCATCTCCCATTATTGATCTAGTGAATTCTAAAAGCAAACTTGCTGGGATATCACAACCAGTATGGAAACCCTGCATATAGAAAGGCAGACTCATATGTGCAGATAGTATGACTATTTGGGCAGGGGCAGATTTTTCACACTTCATCGCTTCATGTGTTGCTATTTTATCAGTCTCGTTTTTTGCTTGTTCCCTAAGCAGTCTTTTCAGTTCACCACTAGTTGGATCTTTTTGTTCTCTGAGAGTGGCTGCTAATTGGCAGGTGTGGATAAGCAAAGCTGCTTCTTTTGCTGTTAGGTGTGGCATAATAATTCTCGCAAATGTCTGTTTTATTGTATGAGCTTAACATTTTGGAATAATAATGTCAATTTGACCCATTAGTTTTTTTATTTGCAGAGGTACGAGGTAAGGGGTACAGTATGTACTAAATGAGAATACTTGTTTTTTGGTGTGTTCTCTGTCTAATTCGTTTAGGATATGACCGCTCTAAAAATATTCTTTTTGGTATAATTCAATGTTATGTTGCTGCATAGTATTTTTTTAATAAAGTAAGGAGATAATTATGCATTCTAGTTCAGCAGATCAAGATATTTAGAACCAACCTTTAGTCACTCATCCAAATATGAATCAGGATCAAGTAACAAAACTTATTCCATCTGTTCTTTCTAGTGTTAAAATCTACCTGGAGACGCTGGGTGACTCCGAGAGTCTGGCTAAGTCAAGATATATTTGCATACAAAAGCATTTGACTGTTAATGATCAGGGTAATCTCAGCCTTGACTGTGAAGATGAAGTTCAGATCTCAGTTGAGGGAGTAGAAGCCGAAGACCGTTTTTTAAGAGAGAAGAGCTGTTGAGTTTTTTGATGGATGCCTGTACCAATGTTTTAAGACATAAGTTTATTGAGACAGATTCTTCAGGAGGCCCAACAATGCCAGCGATTCGTCATAGGTTATTTTCTTTTTCAGAGGTTCAAGAAGATCAAACTGGTGAATTAGACTCTGATAATTTCATAATTAAAGTGGGTTTTTCGGGGGGCATGATCAATTGAATGACTTTTTAGAAAACTTACAAGCACGCGATTACGAGAGATCCTGGCTTGGGGCTGCAGAAAAAGGTGATATACAAAAACTTCAAACATTATTAGATAACCGAAAGTTTAACATCAATGCAAGAAATGAAAGCGGATATACAGCACTACATCTTGCTGTGATGTATGAAAACCTTGACATACTGCAATTTTTACTTGATCAACCCATGAGTTCAGGTCTTAATGTATATCAGGCTGATGCGCATGGAAGAAATTTACTACATCTTGCGGCTCAGGGGCAAAATCGTGAGATTGAGACATATCTTCTAGGTCTTAATATTTTTGATATAGATTCTAAGGGTCAGTATCATCTCAGTCCAAGAGAAATAGCACAACAGAGGCAGCCACAGGTAGGTCCAGAAGGAGAAGGAGTCGGTCGTAGTAGTTTTTTCAGTGAAGAGAAAACAAGCGCAAACGGTGCTCAATTAGTTAGGTAAAGAAACACAGCGAAATTAGAATGGGGCATTCAAAGTCTTATTTTGAATGCCTTTTTTTAATGATATCAGATATTGTAAATGTTGATTTGTTGTGTTATAATATACAAAAATTATACTGATTAAAAATAATAATATTATGGCCAAAATAATAACAAGACCTGTAGCATTTTTAACATTGTTAATACCACTCGTTAGCACAGGGGTAGCACTTTACTTTTATTTCTCTCAAGCGCTAAGCCTAACCGGCCTACAGATACTATTAGTTTCTTGGCCAATTAATGTTATATGCTTATCAGTCGCAACGTTAACGATACTAGTTGGTTGTATAAAGTATAAATTAGTTAACAACACAATGCGGGTTATAAGGCATCCAATATTTGCTCTGATTGCCACTTTTTTATCGATTATTACTGCTGTGCCGTTTCAAATGTCCGCTTACAGATCTATCTCAATCATCTCACTTAGAACCCTCGTTCTATCATCTCAGTTGAGTCGTTTTGTGTTGGGACTGAGCACTCTGTCAATCGGCATCAATTTTATTCAAAGGAAAGTATACTTTCCTATCATTAGACTGGTCTCTAATCCATATTTTATTCTATTAATGTTATCCATTGCTATTGGTTCATCCTTACCTTTTCAAGCTGCGGCTTATCAAAATATTACGCTTAGCCAAATACCAACATTAATGACCTTTACTAAATTGACGGTGTTCGCATTATACACTGCAGTAACGGGGATCATATTCAATCTATTTGGTCAATATAAAAATAGAATAATGGCCAGAAAAATCAAAAACAAGCCTAATTTTGATGAAGAAATTGTTGATAATCAATCTAAAATACAATCTAGTCTCAACGACTCTTTGTATAAAAATAAAAAACAATCAAATCAAGATATATCTTTATCTGAAGACTCTGCTCCTGAATCCAATAAGACTAGCTCCACTTTTGATACAACAAAACACAAAAAACTTGATGATCTAAGTGTTCAGGGAGAAAAAAGCTTTTATGAAAGATTCAAAAATACAAGCAAACAACAATACTATAGACTTTTTCCTAAAGGACATCGTAAAAAGAGTATTGCCATTTCTATTGTGGCTGTTTGTGCCATCGCCACTGCTGCTTATTATATTTTTTCAGATAATTCAGCCCCTCTAAACATAACAACGGGTACCGTGAATTCTGTTATTCCCAGTTCAGATTTAAGTGGCTTTCTACCAAATAGCTCTGCAATCACTTCAAGTACTTTAATTACAACAGTGGGGGGTGGTAGTTTACTTGATCAATCTACTACTGCCAATTCAACTATCAGCCATGTACTCTCTAGCGTTTCTTCTTTAAAAGTAAAGCCAGAAATCGAGGGGTTTGAGGGCTTACAAAATTATCTGGATAGCAGTAACCTCCTCACTGAGATATCACTTCACGATAAAGAAAAAATTACCTCTGGTGCGTATGAAATCACAAGAAGTTTCTGCAAGGAAATGTCTCCCTTGAATTGCCATAGAGCAACGCAAATATTCAAAAAAATAAGAGATCATGGCTTTTCACTTCCCGTGTATCGTCTACAGTAAAAACCAAGTGATACTCGTTTTAAGAAAAATCGATTATGATTTTTTATTTTTAAAAATTCATCTAAACCACCACAAAATATTGCAATATCAACATGTTTCTTTAACAAGTATTTATAATTCATCTAAGGCATATTGTACCACGACCTTGTGATTTAAAGCTGTTATAGTCATTTTTGTACAGAGTCCTGTACACACCCTTTAATTATACTATTTTTTGTGGAGTGTCCTTCGTTCCGTATCTTCTTCTTTCTCATGCTCTGCTCTAGACTCACATGTAGCAGATTCAGCTTCTCTAGGCGATAATATTTCCTGACTTCTGCTTTCCTGTATCATATCAAATAACCGTAATTCCTCTAGATTGGGAGATTCTTCTTCATGAAGTTCATCTTTTTGAAGTGGCAATTTTAACTTGACGCCTTTTTCGGCACCATTGCCCAATTTTTCATCAAATAAGCCTAATCCCTTTGAACTACTGCACTCTACTTCTTGCATAGGTATGTTGCAAGCTTGCAAGAGTGTACTTTGTATTGGGCTATCACTGTCTGGCATTGTAGAATATCTGTGTAAAAAATTATTTCTTTCATATTTTGCTCTGTTTACTGCTGTTTCTCCAAATATCTGGATTGCCCTTAATGAGATTGATTCGTCTACTTTTGAATGTTCTCCCAATTCTATCATCAATAGTTTTTGTTTGACTTTTTCTGAATCATTAAGTACATCTCCCAGAGATATGATCTGTTTGGTGATTTCTTCAAATCGCTTGTCTCGTTTCTTTTTCAGACTATGATCACTCATACAAATTGTTCGTGTAATATCTTGATGTGTGAATGTGATGGCATCGTTGCGCTTGAAAAGATGGACGCTGTGTTTTCTCTCAAGTGATTCATTGACCAGTTCGTTGGCAGTATCTACGAAATCTTGTAGTAGTTCTTTTATTCCATTGAAATCTAAATCTTCTAATAGTGTCTGTTGAATTTCAGCTAATTTATCAATTAGGCTGTCAATGATCTTCCTTTCTACAAAAAACCCGTAGTGGATGTATAGATTACGCGCATAGCAAATGCTATCCCATCTAATTCGGTTTTTACGTTCAGTCTCCTGAAGTAAAACAAGAAATCTCATGATGAGTAAGTGTCTGACCTCCTGGTCGCCACAACAATATGCAAATTCATGAGTAAAGAAGGGTTCAATCAGACGCTTAATATCTTGCTCTGTCTTCGCTCTTTTCTGAACCTGTTTAATATTTAGCTTCTTTGGTTTTTCGCTCTTGCTTTTTGGCAATGCTGTTGCTGCCTCCTTTGTTATCTCTGTCTTTTTACTTGAAGGACTTGTCTTTTTACTCTTGCTGAGGTTTTTCCTTTTAGCAGACTCTCGCAGTGCAGTTTCAATTTTTGATTTTAAAATGCCATCAGTTTTTTCCTTTTCTTTAAATATTTCCTCTTTTCTTCTGATGTCATTTTCGATACTTTCGAAATCAGTGCATGATACTTCACTTGATAGTTTTTCTAGTATTTTTTGTATTTTGTCTTTTATATTGGCCCTGTCGATACAGTTTGAAAGCCAATTCATCCATGTTCCTGGATTAATATATTGAGGTCGTTCTTGTTTGAGAATATCTTGTTTGTTCAATGATCTCTCTCTCATTCTTTGAGCAGTGATGAACGATAAGTTTTCTGTAAACGCATATTTCTCTTCAAGATCTACTTCCAGTGTTGCTAACAAAATCTCAGCTCTTTTGATTAGCTCTAAAGATCTTTCTTTATCAATGAAAACTGGCTTGTCTTCCACTTCCACATGAGTAACACTAATTGCTCTACTCATAGGCGGCTCACTATGCCTCATTTTGTATTCTTCTAGCTGACTTTTTAGTGTTTCAGGACAGAGTTTTATTAATTCATCTGAATTTCTTATGTGTGATACCAGAAAATCCACAGCTCGACTTCTGTATCCTTCTCTCTGAAATGCCATTTCTAATAGCTCATTTAGATCAGTGACTAAGCTTTCCTTATGATATTCGGGTGTTTTTGATAATAAAGTTAAGATGAGTTCTGGGTATTTTTGATATAGTTCTTCAAATCGACTGAGTGATATTGGAAAGTCCTCAGGTTTGCTATTTTGCAAGTTAATAATAAGTCCAAATCCTTTCTCTTTTCCAATTTTGGTTGGGTCTGTCATTTCTTTAAAGACCAGTCTTTGAAGTTCTTCTGGATATTCTTCACAAAGTGAGTGAAAGTTAAAAGTTGATCTTGAATTTAATAATATTTTAAAACAAGTTCCATAGAATTTTTCTTTTAATAGGCAATTAAAAAATTGTGAAGCATAGTGATTTGAGAAGTACTCTATTATTTCTGTATCTTCGTGAAACATTAGTACAACAATCCAATCTTTATCTAGTCGTTTTGAAAATGGATTGCATATTTTCAGAAGGTGTTTTAGTACAGGTCGATCCATTTCTGCCCTGTCGGACATGACACTTTCAAAAATTGTCTGCTCACTGCAGACACGGACAGCATCCCACCCAAACTTTAGCACCATTTCTATGTCTAACGTATCAACGATCTTTCTTTGACCCAACTGAATGGATTCTATATTTGTAATTGTTGTTACCAGGTTTAATATTCCACTACCTGACAGGGCTCCTTGAGGAATCTGACTTTGCACATGATCATATGGTTTTGTTATTATACTAACATATCTATTCTTCCAATCGTATATTGTTGTAATTTCTGGTGCTTGATTGTGTACTCCTTTCAGTGGATCAGATTTTAGCCTTATCACTACAGCATTCGGTTCATGCCTGACTTTGGTTTTATAACCTTCTTGATGATCTCCTTGTAGCTCTGTTGTTTTTATTGTCTCTTTTGATCCATCTGAATCTGTTATTTCTCTTGTAGTGTTATTATGTGAGACTAATTTTACATCGTGACGTGTTTCTTCTTCCTCTGGATGGAAAGGTCTAAGCATTTCTAGCTTTTCTATTTCAGGAAACTTGATTGTTTCTGACACATCTACATATGGTTCTAATACTTTAAATAATTCAAGATTATCAAGGCAGGCATATAATAAGTTTGTTCCAGCGACTCTCCAGAAATTTTCATACTTTCTTCTTTTCCAATCTTGTATCCATGCTTTCTGTTCTTCGCTTTTTGGTTTTTTTTCTTCTTCTGCCCAACTATCAAACCAACTTGTTAGTAACACCCGTTGATTGCACGTTTGCCTTATACTCTCTTCGTTTGCAAGAATGTCTTTCAATGATTCAGGCAGGATTTTTGCCAATACTAAGTCCCATAATAAATAGTGAATTTGATCTGTTCTTTTTCTTAATATCGTTGGCACTGGATATCGTTTATTTTCTGTTTCTAGAAAATACAGGAGGTACATAAATGGTTTTGATTCTGTATCTGTTTCTTCTATCATATACAGGATTTGATACTTCGGTCCCTTTCTCATGGTTTTGTATAAATCAGGTTTGTTTGCTTTCCGGCTGAATTCTTCTACTTCTCTTATTGCATCAGTTCCTGTGTACAAAGTTTTTGTTACTGTATGCTTTTTTCCTTTTTTAGGCATTGTTGTTCCGTTTAAATTGTCTGATAATAATATATTTTTTTTATCTTTATTTCAATTGTTATGATTGTATATTCATTCAGTTTGGATTTGTTTTTTCATCATGTTTTTCATGGATGATTTTTACTAATTAAAGCAGTCAAGACATTGTTATTCTCTATAAAAGCATCTAGCGTATTGCACTTTATTGTTACAGTGAATTTGTACTATTATCTTTATCTAAGGTTTCTTCAGTAGAATAATGCCATCTTTTTAGATCCGTTTAATTCATTGCATAGTCATTCTTCTAATTAACACATTTTTCTGATTACAACCAAAATTTTTACATTTTGAATAATGCTCTGTATCTCTGTATTATCATTTAAGAATGGGAATAGCACTTTTTTACTGTCTTTGCTTATCAAGCCCACTTTTAGTTGATTGATATCTCAATGTTTTTCTATTCATTTTTTATGTTTTTTATCATCCAATATTATCTAGAATCTATGATTTTTCTCATTTTAAATCTGACAAATAAGTGATTTTGTACTATACATATCGAATATTATTAATGGGAGTATGCATGCTCAGTAATTTTTCATTATTAACAGGAGTAATCGGAATTACTTCGGGCGCAGTGGTCTACAAATCTATAATACTTCCTAAAAGACTACTTATCCACTATATTAAAACCGGTAATATAGAAGGCATTAGGGCTATGTTAGAGAGAGAATCCTGATTATGTAAATAGTTTTTTAATAGGTAAAAAGACCCCATTGATGATTGCTTCAGCTTTAGATAACCCTGATGTAATTAAACTTCTATTAGAAAATAAAGCTCAGGAATTACATGAAGGCTGGTCAGCAGTAATGATTGCTGTTGAGTCAAATCAGCCTCTAGCAATTAAAGCTCTGTTAGAAGGTGGTTGTAGTCCGAATACTTGGAAACAAAAATCAAAAAAGACTGCCTTGATGTTTGCTGCAGAATCAGGTAAATACGCTGTGCTTAAATCACTTATAGATCATAAAGCTAAACTGGATCCTCAAGATAGCTCTGGAAAGACTGCCTTGATGTTTGCTGTTGAGTCAAATCAGTCTCTAGCAGCAATTAAAGCTCTGTTAGCAGGTGGCGCTGATCCGAACATTGCAAATAAAGAAGGAAAGACTGCCTTGATGTTTGCTGTTGAGTCAAATCAGTCTCTAGCAATTAAATCTCTGTTAGAAGGTGGCGCCGATCCGAACATTGCAAATAAAGAAGGAAAGACTGCCTTGATGATTGCTGTTGAGTTAGGTGACAAGTGGGATGTTGAACTGCTTATTGACAAGGGAGCTGACCTCAATATGACTGATAAACAAGGAAAGAACTTGATGATGTATGCTGTAGAGTCAGGCAAGATGGAGATTGTTGAACTGTTTCTTAAAAAGGGATCTAACCTCAAAATGACTGATAAACAAGGGAAGAACTCGATGATGTATGCTGTGGAGTCAGGCAAGAATGAGATTGTTAAACTTTTTCGTGAAAAGGATAAAACATTACTTAATACGTCCTTGCGTCTGGCTGTGTCATCCAATGAGCCTAAATTAGATATGGTTGAAAAATTACTGAAATTTGGTGCAAATACTGAAGATGAAGATCAACAGGGTCATAATGCGCTTGATCTTGCTTGTTCTAAACTTCGTAACAATACAGAGAGTCAACTGGAACCGCCTAGTAAGGTTCTGGCAACAAAATGGAAAATCATTCTTGCAATACTGGATAAAGGTGTCCGACTTACTGAAAATGGTGATCTTTTGTCTGTGGTCTGTAGCACACCTATGCTTGCAGACCCTAGAGAAGTGATTCAAAAGATTATAGAAAATGGCTCTTATGATCCTAATGCTAAAAATAAAGAAGGTGTTACGCCGCTAATGTCTGCCATTTCAAACACTGGTAAAGTTGAAAATATCGAAGGTTTTTGCGATGGAACTGATTTGGCTAAATATATAATCGAAGAGGTTCCTGCTTCCATTGATCTTGATACACCTGATTCCAATGGTAGGACTGCATTGATGGCTGCTGTTCTTAATAAGAATCAAAAAGCAATTCAAATGCTTTTAGATAAGTGTGTAGATCTTAATATTGCAGATAAAGAAGGAAAGACTCCGTTACGGGTTGCTGTTGAGTCAAACAATGTAGTAGCAATTAACTCTCTATTAGAGGGTGGAGCAGATCCGAACATTGCAGATACAGAGGGAAAGACTCCGTTATGGGTTGCTGTTGACTCTGAGAATCAAGAAGTCATTAATTTGCTATTAGCGAGAGATGCCGACCCGAACATTGGAGATAAAGAAGGAAAGACACCATTGATGGTTGCAGTATCTGATATACCTAGTGATGAAAGTGAGACTTTGATTTCTTCTTTATTGAGTCGTGGTGCTAACCCCAGTCTCCTTGATAATCATGATAGAGATGCGTTTTTTTACTCTATAGATGCCAGAAGAGAGCGAGGATTTACAAAACTTATATCTAAATACTTTGAAACAAAGTCCAGTCCTCTCGATAAACATTCTATAGGTTTCATAAAGTATCTAGAAGATATCCAGCGCAATATTGTTTCTCAAGAGAATACCTCGTAATGCTAATTCTAATCGAACATTACTGTCTAAATTAAGTAAGTTACTAAATGATCTATATGCTAATTTGTCAAGTGAAGAAGACAGTTTATCTGGTATCATGAATGTAGTTGCTAAACTGCCTAAGTATCCTAGTGTAGGTTCTAATGATATTTCCAATTTCGTTTGTCTAATATGCGCGCTACTTGCTGAAAGTCAAGGTAAACAATATACAGATGAATCTGGAAAGACTCCATTGATGTATGCTATTTTATTCGGTGATATTGGCTTAATTAAGTCTATGTTAGACCGAAAACCTGATCTGAGCGCCGTTGATGAATCTGGCAAGAATGCATTGATGTATGCTGCTGCGCAAGGCAATACTGAGGTGGTCAATATACTGTTAGAAAGTGGGGTAGACATTAATGCTGTTGATCAATCTGGAAAAACTGCATTGATGGTTGCCGTTGATTCAATTAATATTGAGGTTATTAATTTTCTATTATCTAAAGGTGCAAACCCCAGTATTGTTGATAAAGACAATCAGACTGCCTTTGATCATGCTAAAAATAAAGCTGGGCTAAAATTACCTGAACTTGTGAACAGGAGGTTAACATCATCCTCAAGTGTAGGAGGTGGGGATGAAATTACCTTTAGCAAATTAATTAAAAAGTTAGAAGAAATACAATCCAGTGTTATTTCTAGAAAAACATCCTACTTGTCTTGCTTGTCTCGTGAAAACCCAGAAAGAGATACTTTGCTGCAGGAATTAAAAACGATATTGAATAAACATTATTTCGACGTATCTGAAAATCATGCTCTATTAGACTCCCCTGGCGAAGCTCTACTTAAATTTTGCGAAAAACCAATCCCTAGGACTACTCAATAGCAACTGAAAGTAATTCGTTCATTGAATGCTACATTGTATTCTCCATTAAATACTGATATGGGATCTAAATTTGCAGTTCGTCACCGAGGTAATAGATTAAAAGGACTTGACTCAAAAGGAATTGAGGTTGAAGTTCAGACAGCTGTTCCACTTGATAATTGTGCTGCAGATCCTGCAGCTCATTTTGTAGCTAGTACAGCTGATTTTCAACACAAACACAATGGTGTAGCTCATTCTCAACATACTGGTCTCCCTCTAGCTAGGGTTCTACCAGACACTGGCATTAGTCATCATGGCGCGTCTGCAGCTCAGGCCATCCCTTATCCTAAACCTTCAGCTCCATCAGAACATGTTCCTACAGAAGGAGGAAAAGGTGATCAGTCGAAAGACGGCGATGTTAATGAAAAGCCTAAGCCTATGCCTAAAACAATTTGATTATAAAGGATAAGGATATTTCTTGCTTTTCATACTATCAAGATATAAAGAACATCTTATCATCTCACAATGCATAAACTTTATTAGTCTTTTATATCTAATCTATACGTGTTGTTACTTCTCATTGATTGAATAAATTCTCTCGATCAAAACCAAAACAGGGTCTGTTTTTTGCTATTATATTTTAATGGTGTATCGCTGTTTTAAGAACTCTAGTTTTATGTTTTCTGTGGATGTCATAGATACAATTTGTAATCGTGGTGAACTGATGTTATTTTAAAATTTTTGATGTTTGGAATTAACATCGGTGACTTAGGGGTTTTTGTCTTTTAACGGATGTCATCAATATTAAATTTGATGATTGGTATGTTAGCTTTATGTATTGGAGATCGAACAATGAGAATTTGGCCTATTCTTTTTTCTTTAATTAAAATAATTCATGTCGTAAACTGTAAAAGTGGTAAAGATTCGATAGCACGCAGTCTGAGGAGCTCAAGCTCAGCTGAGATCTTAAGCCGTAGGGTTAGTGAGAGACAATTGGTTGATCCGTTGACAGGAGAACCAAGTTCAAATGGTGGTGCCATTTCTTGTCATATGTTTTTGAACGGACTGGTTGATTCAATAACAGGGGAGCCCAGTTTAGGTCCTGGTGCTATTTCTCGTGATGTGTTTTGGAATCATATATTGGTTGATCCAATAAGTGGACAGCCAAGTATCAATGCTGGTGCCATTTCTCGTAATATGTTTTGGGAAGGTCTTGTTGATCCCAAAACAGGACGGCCCAGTTCAGATACTAATGCAATTTCACGTTATGCCTTTGTTGGTGCTTTGGTGAATCCAGTAACTGGAAGTCCAAGTTCAGGATCTGATGCCATTTCTCGTGTTCGATTTATGCAAAGATGTTCTGGTTAATTTAATAAGAGTCTCTTTTTTATTTCTTGTGCGCTCTCAATCCAAATGCAATTTACTGCCAATAAAAGTGATTTTTCTTCAATCGATTTTTTGACCTAAGACAATCTTTATCTTTACAAACGCATTAAAGATATATGCTGTGCTGTTTATATAGTGTTTATCGCTAATCAACTGGTGGTGATCAGTCAGTTCCCACAGATTGCAGATCTTTTTCTTTATCAGTTTTATTCTCAAAGTAGGCATTAAAATTATCAGGATTACAGGAAAAATCATCAGTAATTGGTATTACGAGATCACTTGCTTCAATTAAACCGAGTTTGTGTTCTTTGCAATATGTTAAAGCTTTCTGGATACCCCATAGCGTCTCTTCATCGACCAGCAAGTCACTGATTTTGTCAAATGACTGATCAAATGGTGTTTCAACATCTTTATGATTTCCAAAAACTATTTTTACATATGAACTCAACGTTCTTTTGGATTTTTGAAAGCCAATCTTTTTATCTTCTAACTCTTTGGCTTGTTTCCTAATAGAAGGGATTAAATTATCAGCCAAGTGTGCTACATCGTCTGATTTGGCATATCCAGAACTCATTTGATTGCATTGAATTTGCAACATTTTGTGGCGAAATTTCTTTACAAGCTTGGCATCTGTAGCGCAATAAGATATAGGCTGGAACACAGGTTTGCAAAGCTTGTCATCAATTAAAAAACTCAGACATATATTGCGACTATACCAGTAGGGGTGTAAATACGAAGCTATCTTTGCTGCGAGACAACTGAGCTCTAAACAATCATTGTGCTGTGAAGAAGGTGATGTCTCAAAGGAAAAATCATAAGTCTCTTTTAGAAAATTTATGTGATCATCATCCTTTGAAAGCTCGCGTACTCGTTTATCAATGAGTGATCTGTCTGAAAATGGTTCAATCACAAAGTAGTTGATTTCTTCTTTTGAAATTGGATGTAGTGTAATGTCGTATCCCATATTGTTTTGAATTTGTTAATTATAAGAATTGTAAATCAATTTTAGGATTTTTTCAAGTGCTATATAGTAGGGGATTCATCAAATTCAAAGATACAGAGAAGGGCAACAAATTTATGCATAATTACGAAATGATATTTACTTTTAAAGAAAAAAGTAGATAATTAACACAAACATAATCTGTAGTTAAAATTATGGACAAGATATCAGAAAATATAATACCGGAGTTACTTAAATTATTAAATACCAAAGTATCTAGCGAAACCACTATCGAAATAATAAAAATATTTGAAAATAAAAAAATAAGTATTGATGCCATTCTAGATGGATATGAAAATACAGCACTGACCTTAGCAGGACAACATGGCCAAATAGAAATAGTAAAATATTTAGTTGCAAATGGTGCTAATATTGAAGCTGCAAATAGCAATGGAGATACAGCACTGATAGCAGCGGCAGCTAAAGGTCATAAAGAAGTAGTAGAACATTTAGTTACAAATGGTGCTAATATTGAGGCTGCAAATAAATATGGAAATACAGCACTACTTTTAGCAGCAGCTAAAGGTCATAAAGAAGTAGTAGAACATTTAGTTACAAATGGTGCTAATATTGAGGCTGCAAATACTAATGGAGTTACAGCACTGATAGTAGCGGCAGCTAATGGCAACAGAGAAGTAGTAAAATGTTTAATTGAAAAGCTTGCTAATATTGAGGCTGCAAATAAATATGGAAATACAGCACTAATCTTATCAGCAGATAATGCTAATAAAGAAATAGTAGAACATTTAGTTACAAATGGTGCTAATATTGAGGCTGCAAATAGTGATGGAAATACAGCACTGATAGCAGCGGCATCTCAAGGCCATATAGAAGTAGTAAAATGTTTAATTGAAAAGCTTGCTAATATTGAGGCTGCAAATA
>JAZAFR010000020.1:0-5061 GCA_036121365.1 Pseudomonadota bacterium
AGTTCATCTAGATGTGAATGCTCAACATAGGGTTGTTCTAGGCTTTCTTTAAATGTACCATCTACACTATCCAGAGTAGAAGAAGATTGAATATGCTGCATGATTTGCTCAATTTTACGCTGTTTATTTTGTATTTCAGCAAGCTTTGGTTTTAGTTTGCTAGAAAGCAATTTTTGAGTTGCTTGAACTCCGTGTTCGGAAGCCTTGTATAACTCTGTTCGATCAGTAGGAGAAAGATAGCCCCCATACAAAGCAAGTGTTTTTTGTAGCGTCTGAATCCTTTTCTCTCGCCGTGTCAGCGAGGGAAGTGAAGAAGGGTGGCCTTTTGCTTTATTGGCTATTTGTCTCATCAAGTCAAAGTCTCTTGGAAGACAAATTTTAAAGTAAGGCAACTGATCCTTATACTTTTGTGCCAATTTGGCACTGTCAGGTTTAGCTGTTATGATTTTATCAAGTAGTTTTTGGTAGCTTTGTACATCATGGCTAAGTTGAGATAGAATAGGTGTTACCAGCGAATCATTAGGAGGATCAGAATACATATATTGAAGCAACATTGCTTTATTGGACTCCTGTGATTTCTCAAAGTTTTCGTGTGCGAGATCAAGCAAACTATCTCCTTCGAATATATCCTCCTTCGTCAGTATGACTCTATTTGCAAAGCTTTTATCTGGAGTTCCTTCAGCCTGGTGTGATTCATTGGGTGAAACGTTAAGGAGACTTTGAGCAAGCGGGCTATTCTCAGAAGGGCTGCTACTCTTGATTTTAGATGTATCCAAACTTTTAAATTTTTTCAACAGGTTTGCACGATTGCCAGATACTATGTCTAGACTGGCAATCTCTTTATTTGTCAGTAGAGGCAACAGCTCTTTAGCCTTTTCTAGATTATTAGATTTCTTCTTAGAGCTTAATACTGTATTGAGTCTCCATCTTTTCTTCTGATCCTTGGCAAAAGTGATGACTCTGAGTAAGCGGTTTTCGATGTTTAAGCGGTGGTTATTATAATCAAAAGACACAACATCTTCAATTTGTTTTAGTAGGTGGGGAAGTGCTTGTACTTTAAGCATGAGCTCATTTCCATCCTTATATCTTTTTTTTCTGTGACTGCCTACAAAGTTAAGATATTCAGAAAACTGAGCTATTGTGGCCTCAAGTTCTTTTTTGGTTTTTTCGGGAAAAATATCGTCATCTATCTTCATGCTATCTAACTTTTCTTTCATCTGAGTGAGTGATTTATAACATTGAGTTCCATAAGTGCCCATTACTACGTTCTGTCCAAGCAAAGAGCTCTCAAGAAAATATCCACGTAATACACGGGTCTCCTCAATCAACGAATTGAGCCTAAGGTATTCGGAACTAATGTTTGTGTGATCATGCATAAAAACAATCATAAAAACTGGATTGCCTATATATAGAGTGGTTTTGAAGAATTCACTTGTTTTATTTGAGTTTTTTGGGAGGTGAAGAAGAAAGAGACCGATATGTTATTTTTATCAATGCCGTTCTGGAAGCGCTTGTCTGTGTGCAGATTGATTTTGATGGCGCGATGCAATGGGACAATAAGTTGGCGTTTTAAAGGGTTTCTAGATTGAGTCCTGTGGTTTCAATGCGATAATAGGCGGTCACAATGGCTCCACCAATGGAGGTGATGATCAGTGTGGTCAGAAGGGCATTTAAGCCAAATGTGGCAAGGACAATGGGAAATGCAAATGCGGTCACACTGGCGCCAACTTTACCACAGCTTGCGGCAAATCCTGCACCAATACCGCGAAATCTGGTGGGAAATAACTCTCCGGCAATCAGATAGGTGATGGTATTGGGGCCAAGGTTGTTGCTGAAGTTAAAAACGATAAACCCGCAGATGATAAAGATCACAGCAGTGCCGTCTATCTGGTATTGACCAAAGGCTGCTAGGGAAAGTCCAATGGCACAGCCAATAAATCCTGTGATTTGTAGCGGAATGCGGCCGGTTCTCTCAACAAGAAAAATGGCACAAATCACGCCAATGAGGAGAAAACAGTCTAGAAATATACTGGCATAGGCAGCTTCAGTGGCTTTTAAAATTGTCATATTGGTGTTGTGATGGGCGGGCAGTGACAACAAGGTGGCAATCACGGTGGGGGTGAAAATGCCAATGCCATAGGTGCCCAGGTCTTGTAAAAACCAGGGTAGAGATGCCAAAATGGTTGCACGGATATTTTTTTGGTTAAACAGTTCATGAAAATAGCCAGTGGGTTTTTGCTTTTTAGAATGGGTTAAAATAGGCAGGTTGGGTATGGGTATATTCAGCAATTGACTGGTGGCACGCAGGCTATCTGCATGGCGATTTTTTTCAACAAGCCAGTGGGGGCTTTCCGGGATAAAAAATCGGATTAGAAATAAGAAAAATGCAGGGCATGAGAGGTATAAGTAACTCAAGCGCCAGACTGTCAAATCACTGGGGTGAGCTTGAAGTGTGAGATAAGCCAAAATGGCCCCTGTGACAGCACCAATGGCTTGAAAAGAAAAGGCAGATAGGACAATAAAGCCGCGATATTGGGTGGGCATGGTTTCTGAGATGATGATGTGGGCAACGGGGTAATCGCCACCCAAGGCAAATCCTGAGATAAAAAAGCTCAGCAGTAGGACCCCGTAACTTTGTGCAGAGTAAATGGCCAAAAGGGTGAAAAAAAACAGCAGCATTTCAATTATAAAGATGAGCTTTCTGCCTAAGTAGTCAGCTAGAAAGCCAAAAACAAAGGAGCCAATTAGAATGCCAACCAAAATGCTTCCAGTCAAAATGCCTCCTTGAGTGGGGCTAAGCTGAAGATCGGCGGCAATCAGAGAAAAACCAATTCCGGTGATGAAAATCAGCATGCCCTCAAACAGTTTTCCGCTTGCAGCTGCAAACCAAATCAAAAATTGGCGCTTAGATAAGAATTGGAGGCCTGCTTGGGTATGTGAGTCTATGAGCTGTTGTAAAGATTGTTTTGCCATTGGGTATAAAATCTAACAAAGATAATAATAGATTAACGCAAAACACAATGGGCATCCAGAACAAGGTGCAAGAAAGAGACAGTAACATCGTTAAAAGATGAGGTGAAGGCATGAGGGGTTAAGATGATTTGAGGTTAATCTGGACAGAGACAGTCTAGAGGACGGGGTTCTAGAGGGTTGTGGAGACATGCGCAGGCGGTAATTGATAGAACTTCTAATCAGATGAGTACACACAGGCGGGAGCAGGTTGGAGAGAAGATGAATGGAGATTGCGCAGATGAATATTGAGAGAGGTGAGGCGATATTGATTTGAGTGATGAATGATTGAGGGCATAGGGTGAAAAAGATTGACCGTGGCTATGTAAAAGGAGTATAATCGGGGCATGTATAATGGTAGAAGTGGCATGGAATTGAGGTTGTATCAGCAGTCAAGTAAGAAAAAAGTGGTGTTTACCCCATTGGTGGAGGGCGAAGTTAAGTTGTATGTCTGTGGGCCTACGGTGTATTCAACCGCACACATTGGGAATGCACGGCCGGCTGTGGTGTTTGATTGTTTGGCTCGACTACTACGCAGTTTGTACCCCAAGTTCACTTATCTGAGAAACATCACTGATGTGGATGATAAAATCAATGCCAAGGCGGCAAGTGAAGGGGTAGAAATTGATGTGATTACCGAAAGGTATACGCAGTATTTTCATGAAGATTTGAGGGCTTTGTGTTGTTTGGAACCTGACATTGAGCCCAAGGCAACTGAGCATATGCCTGAAATGATTAAAATGATAAAAAAGTTAATTGAAAAAGAGCACGCGTATGAAAGCGAGGGGCATGTATTATTTTCGGTGCCCAGTTATAAAAACTATGGTGTGGTTTCAGGTCGAGACAAAGCTGCAAGAAAGGCCGGAGCGCGGGTTGCAGTGGAGTCATATAAGCGGAACGAGGAAGATTTCATTTTGTGGAAGCCGTCTGAGGATGATCAGCCAGGCTGGAGAAGTCCTTGGGGTCGTGGTCGACCGGGATGGCACATAGAGTGCAGTGCCATGATTGAAAAGCATTTGGGTTTACCGATTGACATTCATGGAGGGGGTGGGGATTTATTGTTTCCTCATCATGAAAATGAGCATGCACAGGGGTGTTGTTATCGATCAAAGGAGGAGTATGTAAACCATTGGATGCACAATGGGATGGTGAAGGTAGATGATGAGAAGATGTCAAAGTCGCTTGGTAATATTTTATTGGTACGAGATTTATTGGAAAAGAGTCAGGGGGAAGTGATTCGGTTGGCATTGTTACAAACGCATTATCGGCAGCCGTTATTGTGGCACATGGAAGAGAGCGTGAGCACGGCCAGGCATATTTTGGATAGGGCTTATCGGGTGGTTGATAAGATTGCATCGTTGCCGGTGGTTGAATGGACACAAGAGGATGCGCCAGAAGCCTTTAAGTCAGCGCTTTTAGATGATCTCAATACGCCTCTTGCCATCATGCATTGGCAGAAGATGTGTAAGCAATTGCTGGGACAAGAGGTCATTGAAGAGCAAGAAATTAAGGCTTTTTCTGCAATGAATTTTTTCCTAGGATTATGTAATCAGGATGCAAAGAGCTGGTTTCATGCCAGTACTGACAGCCAGAGGGTATCACCGCAGCAAATAGAAAAATTGATTGCGGCGAGGCAGCAAGCCAGATTAGAAAAAGATTATAAGCGGGCAGATGAGATCCGCCAGGAGCTTCAGGATCAGGGCGTATGGATTGAAGATTCTGGGACAGAGACGACATGGCGATATGAGTAATTTTGCTTGCTGATTACGTAGAAACGAGATCTTACGAGGGTTGATTCATCAAAAAAACTGTAATCATATCCATGGCCATGCGTGCACTTTAGTGAGACTTTACATGATGAAGGATATCTGATATTTTGTAATGCAAATAATGCTTTGCAGGTATAATTATATGAAGTTTGTATTGTCTCTCTTTAATTGTGCTGCTGTTGGAAGTTCTATTGATGACCCGAACGAGACCATTATAGATGGACCCGACACAGGAAAAACGCATGCAATGGTATGGGCAGAACGCTTACACGAGAACCAGAGG
>JAZAFR010000021.1:0-11301 GCA_036121365.1 Pseudomonadota bacterium
AATCTGGCTTCAATGCTTGGGATTATGTATGACCTATCCAATGGCCACAGCAAACATTTCTGGAAGCACCATCACGGTCACAGCACCTAACACAGCACCTGCAGCACCTGCGGTGACCACAAAGCCATTTGTTGACTTGCATGGTTTTTCACATGTTGCGGATCCTGGCTCTATGAACTTTGAGTTGACCATCAACACAGCAGAAATGCTTTGGCTCAACCAGTTAAAAACCACAGCAAACTATAACCCAACCACTGAGAGATATTTGCTTCCAGTAGGGAAGTTTCAATATTGTCTTGATGCCACCGATAAGACCAAAGGCGTCTATATGAAAGTCAATATCAGCGATGAGGGCACTAATGGATTTGTACATAGCAATAAGACTGCAGTCATCGCAGGCTATGCCTTGGTTTATGGCAATGGAGAAGCATCAGGAGGCGTGCGAGAGCTTTTTTTTGGTTCAGATACTAGCCTAGACACAGGAGATCCAATCAACAGGCTCAATTTGGAATCATCAACATCACTCGATACATCTACTTCAGCACTGAATCAAATGGTGGCAACATCAGAGTTTAGTGGCACTGCTCTAACAAGCATTACCAATATAGATTCAGATTCAAGCAATTTCACGCAGCTTAATCATTATCATTTGCCAGATGGAGAGTACACATTGGCTGCAACAACTGCAGCGAGCAGAAGCGACTTAACGTTTGTCTATGACAAGACAGCATTTCACGACGATGTCTGTGGGACAGGCAATGCAGGGGCCATAGACGTGGTTATATTTATGAATATCGCTGATATCATTTCTCAGCCTGCTGGGGTCTATCAAACCTCAATTCAGTTAACTTTTGACAGTGATGGGAGTTAGTTCATATGTATACAAATAGTGTAACAAAATTTCTATGGGCGGACAGCAGTCACAGTATGTTGGTCAGGTTAAGGAAGCAGACACTACCATTCATCATGTGTATTTTGCTCCAGGGTGTGGCCTATGGAGGCTTTGTCAGCACTTCAGAGTCATACGATGGCAATTTTGCTTTCACATTCAAAGAGTCTGAATTATTTTTTTTGAGAAATGGGCTATACGGACAGCCAACTTATAATGACCATGTATACCTGATGCCGCTATTCAGTTTTCAAGTGTGTTATCACCAAGGCTCATCTAGCGGCACAGCAACTGTTAATCCAGACATAGCCGATCTAGAAAACAGCAGCAATATCGTAAAAACAGTAATTAGGGTGATTGGCAATGGAGAGTCAAGTAGTGGATATCAAGACATCATGTTTTTACCATCAGCAGATACAGGTAAGACAGTGAAGATCCTCAATGATAGTGAATGTTTTTCAAATAATCAACTGAATACCAGTTCACACTTTACAGTAACAGGATATGACGGCACCAAAATTGCCAATGATCAGGAGGGGCTATTGAAGCACTATACAAATACTTCTACTTCAGTGAGCAATCCCGCATCACCAAGCACCGCTACAGCAAGTTCAACTGATAATTTTGTATATGACAAGACGACATTTTCAGGGTGTAGAGATGATAACGACAACTCAGGGTTAATCACCATTCAGGGGTATGCGTATATACAAGATTTGATTGAAAACCCAGGTTTGACATACACAATGCCGTCTAATTTAACAATTGAAATAACTGATACGTAATATGAGACAATATCAGATTAAAGGAGGAGGGAAAAGTCCATGGAAAAGATAAAAAGATTGATCCCAGCACTGCTGGTCATATCGAGTGTTATAGGGGTGCAAGCAAGATTGCATTTGGGATCACGTTATTTACAATTGGGCAAAAACCCAACTGGTTATGTTGAGCTGTGGAACTCGGGCAGTGACACACTGTATGTTCAGGTTGATGGATATAAATACACGGTAGATGAGGATGAAAATGTGGTGCGTTATAAAAACAACAACCCCAAAGAACTTGGTCTTCTGTATGCACCAAGGAAGCTGGTCATAAAGCCAGGTAAGAAAAAACGTTTGCGGGTAACGGCAATCAATAGAAGTTCAGGCTCAGAGCATCAGTATTATAATCTGAATTACAAAGTATTAAAAAAAGCGCCTGATGTCACCCAACAGAGCAGTGAAGGCATGTCAGCATCGGTGTCAATTGGAATACTCTATCAAACCTTGATTGATGTCGGGTCGGGCGCATACAGCTACAATACCAAGGCAGTCTATGACAAAGACGAGCAATTGATAAAAATAGTCAATACAGGAAATACGCTGATGAGTATAGGGCCACTGTATACATGTAAAAACAGCAGCAACTGTAAAAAACGCAATATGTTCACATCCTTAGTTCCTAACCAAGCGTATAAGTTTAGGTTAGATTCAAAAGAGAACATCACTTATTTCAAATATGGAGTTGGTGATTATCACGGAAAAGAGATAAGAACAGGGAGGCTAGAAATTAAAAAATGAGGCAAAAAGTCGTCATACAGCTATTTGTTTTATTCTGCATGAGTATCGCATGCTATGCAGAAGAGTGGATACCGCCTGGATTTGAGCATTTGGTAGATGGTGGACGGGAGACAAGCGTTGTTGATGTGTATTACAAAGGCAGGTTAATCGCTCAGACAGAAGCTGAATTTGACGATGAGACAATCGAGTTCACCAATCCTTTTGTGGTGGCATATGCATTACCAGATTCAGTCATGAAGAAAAACGACATCGCCAAGGGGTTAATGCGCAAGCTGGATGCCAACACAGATTTAAAATGCGCAAGCTCAGCCAGATTTAAAAAGCTCAGGTGTCAGCCAAGGACAGATGTGGTTGCTGTTGTCTTAGACAGAGACCGTTATGCGGTGACTGTCTATGTGGGTTTTGAGTACCTCAAAGATGCAGATCGACACACAAGTAGTGATGTCATTTATCTAACGCCTTCAACCAATCATTTGACCTATTCCAGCCGTTTTGGCAGTCATGTATTGGGTGGGCGGGATAATTTCATCTATTCTGTGCGCAACTATCAGGTTTTGAGTAAAGGGGCCATGTCGATAAAAATGGAGTCCATCTATAATCACAATAAATACTGGACAGACAATGGTACTTCAGAGTTTTATATATATGACTTTACAGGAAATTATCTAAAGAATCGACAGCATTATGCCTTGGGGTTATTGAGCACGCCAAATTCTTATTTTATGCCACAAGAAAGGGTGGTGGGTGTGCAGTTAAAAAACACCAATCGTTTGCGACAGGGAGGCGGTGGTGAATTGGGCACGCCAATTGAAGTTGAAGTGGCGGTGCCTTCAGTGGTGAGCTTTTATGCCAATGGGCAGATGATCAAGTCGAGCACATATCCAGTTGGTGTGCATTTTGTTGACACAAGCTCATTTCCAGCTGGTTCGTACAATGTGGAGATCATTAAAGAAGGGATTGATGGACAGGTTGTAAAAAAGAGCATTGCATATTTAAAAAACTCATCGGGAGTAGAGCCTGGTTATCCCGAGTATAATTTTACTTTCGGGGTGAATAGAGGTGAAGGTGGAGAGGTTTTTCCTAAATTAGATGGTGATTTTATTTCATATATGTACTATGCATTTGCGTATAACAATCGTTTGTCCCTATATTTGAATGCGGGTTATGATGAGTCTTATCAGGTGTCTGTGGGGCCTGGATTTTATTGGCGAAGACATGATTATATCAGGCCAACATTTGCTTATGACTCAAAAGATGGGTTTTTGTATTCTGCAGCGGCTCGAACAACAGTCGGCAGTGTCAATATAGGGGGGTCTGTCACAAAGACACGTAATACAGTCTATGATCATGGTCACATGTACAATGTGTTTGCCAGTTATAGGCATCAGCGATTGGGCACGCTCTACACCAGTTATACAGTGAGCAACGTTGTCGATTTTCAAGCCTATTTGCGAAAGCCGCTGTCGTTATTTTTAGGTCTCAATAAGCCTTTGCGTGTCAATGCCGAAGTCGGTACGAATATGGATCACAACTATGTGCGTTTGGCTTTAAGTCAGACAGTATTTAGTAACAAGAGGCACAGGGGGACACTCAGTTCGTCCTTGGCTAGAGATTCTGGAGACGATATATATACTGGCACGAAGTCTGGTGATTACAATGCAAACTTTGAACTGGCTCGCGATGTAAAAGTCTCAGGGGGTATAAGAGCTGATGAAGACAGCGTGTCAATAGACACGAATATCGGTTTGAGTAAAGAGATATTGGGCAATCAGTTGAGTGTCTCGACTGCAGCAAGAAATGTATCAGGAGGCAAGACAGATTATTTTTATGATGTGAATTTGTCAAGGCAAGATGCCGTGGGCTTTTACATCACACGTGATGGGATAGGTTTTTCAAGAGACATGCACAGTTCAACTGGCGCCATTGTGGAGTTGAAAGGGGAGTTTAATCCAAAAGACTTATACATTGCCAGCGGCAATGAAAAAGTCAAATTCAACGCCAATGGGGTGTCATCATTCGTTTCCATCCCTCCTTATCTAAACTACCACCTTGAAGTGGATTCTGATTCAGAGCAGGAATATAACATTCAGCCCATCAGGGAGGAGAATGAACTGAGGTTATTCCCGGGCAATATTGCCATTGTCAAATTTATGGTGAAGCCCAAATACCCGCTATATGCCAATTTTCATTGCCACGGTGCAGAGTATGCAAACAAGATCATTGTTTCAAGTATTGACACAGTAAAAACAGATGAATATGGCTTTGCCGTCATTGATGTCTTATATGACGAGGATTTGACGGTATTGAATGATGAAGGAGAACCAATGAGTAAAGTGAAGTTCAGAACCAAAGGAATTAAGCCAAGTGATGGCTACGCATATATCGACAAATTGACCTGTCGTGTGAGAAGGTAAACGATCGAACAATGAGAGTGATTGGTGGCAACAGCTCACTTGTGACTTAATTCGGGTATTCCGATCATGATATAGAGAGGAGATGGGCGTTGCATTCGTATGTGTGATGCGAATATTGATGTTACGAATCACACAACAAAACAGGACATCGCAGGGACAGAATTCGGCCCAATAAAACTAAATCAAGGCGATAAAACAGGATGGATATCGATGGTTGAGTCCATCAGAATAGACAATATTGCAATGTTTAAGAGATGCTTCTTACGCTGATGGTGAAAGCGGTTTGGTAGCGTCCTTTCCTAGCCTTGGCAATGTCTGTGTTTAAAATCTCAATATTATAGCGCAAGGGGCCACCTTTGCAGCCATTGCCGTCATTTTTAAATTGGTCGTTGTAGGTTGATGTCATATCAAAGTGATCAATTTTACCATCAACGCCAGCTTGAAGGTTGTATAGCATTGAGCCAAAAGGTGCGACACTGCCGGATATGGTAAAGTCATCATTCTTTCCAATGAGGTTGGATCCCTCTGCTTTTTGGTTGCTTTTGACCCGTAGAAAAAATGGCAGATAGTGGTTTTGATCTTTATTATAAAACCTCAGCATATCACCATTGGTCATGGTGTCTTGCTGTCTTCCGGCATCTTGATGAGTCAAAGTGCCGAAGCTAGTGGGCATGATATTGAGAATCAATCCATCTTTATTGTTACTGAGAATGCACACTTCAACATTTTCTGCAATCACCGTAGTGCTTTTTGGGTCTGCTTGTGCATCAGATTGGGCTTGTTGAATATTGTCTTGAGTTAAAAGCAGGTGCAATGATTCAAGTTCTTGAATATAAACAATATCACTGTAGCTGGCAACATCAAAGTTATTACTGGTTGAAAATGAGTTGGCAAATGCGGATTGCGAAAAGAAAGAAACCAAAGCTACAAGTTGCAGTGACGTGTTCACTACTGTTGAATTGACTGAGTTCATATTTAAAAAATCATAGTATGAGCATTAAATGTAACCGAGTTTACAGATAGAGTCAAATAGAAAGAGAAGTGCTTTGAAAACTAATGTGATGAGGCTGCAGGAAGTTGATTAATTTACAGAAACTTTTAAAATTGACTTTTGACGTTCTTGCAGCGGTATTTTTGACAGCTGAGATTGATGATGACATAGATGTTGATATCAATACGGGAGATTTACGCATTGATACGTATCGTTCCAGTAGTGCAGGGGGGCAGCATCTTTAAATATAGGGGGCGTCATTTCTTCCTCAATAAGGTCTGACATGGCAATATAATAAACCACATGGCCATCAAGCCATTTTTTATAAAAATTGGCAGATAAATCTTGCTGTTTTGGACTTTAGGAGAGATAATAGTCGTGAATCTTGTAAAAACACAGTGAGCAAGATGAATAGGCGGTGAAAATAAACAAATCGATGAATTAAGAGGGTCAATATGGCAGAAAAGATTGAGTGTGAGGGGCAAAAAAGAGATCAAGTCAAGCAGCGCAAAGAAAAATTGAAAAAACTGCGTGAGCAAGGGTTTAATTATCCCAATGACAAGCAGCCAAAGCACAAAGCAAGCGATATAATAGAAAATGCTGATTATCAAGCATGTGATAAAGAGGAGCTTGCTGAAAAAAACATCCAAGTGAGTGTAGCAGGGCGCATGATGACACGACGTTTGATGGGCAAGGCCAGTTTTTTCAATATTCAAGATAGAAGTGGAAAAATCCAAGTGTATGCGCGTTCCAATGATTTACAAGATGGTAAGTACGAAGAGTTTACCGAGTATGATTTGGGCGATATTTTATATGTAGAGGGGCACATCTTCAAAACAAAGGTGGGGGAGTTGAGCATTTATGCAAGCAAGATTAAATTATTGAGTAAATCTTTACATCCTTTGCCAGATAAGTTTCATGGGTTGTCTGACATTGAGGCCTGCTATCGTAAGCGTTATGTGGATATCATGGTCAATGATAATTCTAGGCAGCGTTTTATTAAGCGCAGTAAGATCGTACAATCTTTGCGAGAGTTTTTGCAGTCCCAGGACTTTCTAGAGGTAGAAACGCCAATGATGCATGGGTTGACCAGTGGTGCAAACGCGCGTCCATTTAAGACACATCACAATTGTTTGAGTCGAGATTTATTTTTGCGAGTGGCGCCAGAGTTGCATTTAAAGCGCTTGGTGGTTGGTGGGTTTGATCGTGTATTTGAGATCAACAGAAATTTTAGAAACGAGGGTATGTCAACAAGGCATAATCCTGAATTCACGATGGTAGAGTTTTACCAAGCCTATGCAGATTATTTGATCATGATGGATCAAACTGAAGCGTTGTTGCAACATGTGGTGAAGTCAGTGGAGCCAAGTGGCGTCATTGAGTATCAGGGGCAAAAAATTGATTTCAATCAAATTGGGCGCATGAGCATGGTCGATGCCATTTTACATTATGTTGAGGGCATGGATTCTAAAACCGTAAATGATGTAACTGCTTTATCAAAGTTCGTTGAGGACGCAGGTTTTCAAGCTGAGGGCAAGTGTTTGGGAGAGCTGCAGTTGGTTGTCTTTGAGGAGTTAGTGGAATCTAAAATCATTCAGCCGTGTTTCATTACGCATTATCCAACAGTGGTATCGCCATTGGCAAGAAAAAATGATGTAAACCCAGAAATCACAGATCGATTTGAGTTGTTTATTGCGGGCAAAGAGATTGCCAATGCGTTTTCAGAGTTGAATGATCCTGAAGATCAAGCCCAGCGTTTCCAGGCGCAAGTAGAGGCTAAGCAGACAGGAGACGATGAGGCCATGGACTATGATCATGATTATATCAATGCGCTTGAGTATGGCATGGCGCCAACAGGGGGTGTTGGAATAGGCATTGATCGTTTGGTGATGCTATTAACAGATGCACCATCAATTCGGGATGTCATTTTATTTCCAATCATGCGTGACAATAAGGAAAAAGAAACAGTGTGTCCGGGTGAATTAAGTCAGTCATAGTGTATGCTGACAGGTCGTTGGGTTATTTTAATGGCGCATAAAGATCAAACACACCAAGGTTAGGCAGGGCAAAAATCATCCATTCCGTGGACAATTGGCACATTAGGCAAATGCTTAATCTTCTAATCTCATCCAAAGCAGTGCTAACACTCCGTTGAGCTGTAATCTAAGCAGTGAGAAGTGTGGCTTCAAATAAAGAGCCGTGCAAATGATATCAGAAGCAAGTCTTGGTGTAATTGCAGTGTTTAAACGGGTGTGACAGAAATCGCGGTGGCAGAGCAATCTTCTGGTTTTTGAGATAGGGTGATGGGGTCTGAGGCTTGCAATATGGGGCCACACGCTTGTATGTAGTGGGTGTTTTGGATTGCAGCGCCAAAGAGAATGGTGATTTTTCGAGAAGAGATTTCTTTGGATTTGGGCAAAGAGAGATATTGAGTCTGTCCTGGTTGTAGAGACGGCAGTTCGTATGTGGTTGTGAAGGTGAGTAGTTGACGTTTTGCTTTGCCAAGGTGATGAGATCTTGCGATGATTTCTTGGCCACAGTAGCAGCCTTTTTGGAGACTAACTCGCATAGAGGGAACCAATCCAAGCATATTGGGTGTAAACTGAGAGAGTGTATTCTTAGTGAGAATGGGAATGTGGTTTTGTATGAGGTGCGCGTGCCAAAAAGACAGGGAGCAAATGGTTCCAAAAGAGCTGGGATTGAGTGTATGAGAAGGATCTAGAGTGAATCCTATGGACAGATTTTTGGCAATTGAAATCAGGCTGAATTGAGATTGATTGCGCACATGATACGGCGTTCGTTCAGAATTTTGGTGTGCTTGAATGAGTCCAAAGCAGGTGATTTTTTCAATTGAGGCTGTGACTCTAGACAGTTGTAAAAATGGGTGAAGGTAGTCCAGCAGTGTTGACAGTGTGCATGGCTGTCCGATAAAGAGTATTTGTTCTGGGCTAAGCATGGCCAGTGTGCCAAGTGCGACCAACTTTCCTTGATGTTGGCAGAATGTGGTTGCGAGGGCTTGGCTTGTTTGGAGTGAGTCGACATTACTGGTGCACATGCCTTGCAAAAAATCTAAAACTTTTTTGCCGTGGAATAAAATGGCATGATCGGTGATAGCAGGGCAGATATACATAATATTAAGGTGGGTATTTTTGTTTAATCCTACCGTAAATATCGATAATGTCAAGAAAAAGAATGCTGTAGAAGCGTTTGGTGCAGGATTGATTGCATGTTCACAATCAGGGGTGATGGCGTTTGTCATTTGGACAAGTTTTGGAGGTCTCAGAAAATAGAAAAGGTAAAAGAAGGAGTAGAAAGGATAGTATTTGGTGGAACAAGTGGTAGGATATGACATGTTGGGGAGGAGAGATATGATGGGAGAGCTCATGGTTCATCAAATAAGTTTGGGTGGATAGAGGTAGATGGTCGATGAGATGGTTATTTATTTGAGAAGTAAACAGTGAGAGTGCGAGGGATGGTGCAGCGAATCCCTACGGAGGGGAAAGGGATCAGTGTTAGGATTGTATCCATAGATAGCGATAAATAGTGAGGACTCCTGCTAGACAATGGCGAATACATTGGTTAGAATGTTAAAATTGGTTTAATGGAATTCGTCATTTGTTGATTGTAGCTTTAGCAAAAGTGGCATTAGCGCTTACTATGGGATTGGCACTTAGTAAAGTCGCAAACGCAAAAGACTTTCAAGTGGTCAATTGCCCTCAAGAGATACAGAATAGTTTTTATGATGTCAGCAAAGGGCCCGGTCCTGGAGGGGATTATAAAATGAGGCCAAAATTGAATGTGAAATGTACAGATGATTCAATCATCATTGATGCCAATGCAATCCCGACATTTACAATGAACAGCACCACTCCCAGTCCATTGAGACCGGCAAGACTACATCATGAAATTCCTCTCAATCCACAGATAGCTGATGCAATAACACCAATTGCAAATAATGAAGGAGTTGCCATTTTAGGAGATTTGGGAGTGACGGTAACAGGGGTGCCAATTTACGGACCAACAGAAGCGACCATTCCAGCTGATGAGATTTACGGTTCGGCAGTATACAATTGTTTATTGGCAATGAAAAACGATGAATTATGCGCGCCTGGGAAGAAGACCAAACGAGGGTGCGGTGCGCATACAGGTCCGCAGTCTTATCATTTTCATTACTTAGAAGAAAGTTGTTTTCAAGGAGAAAAGAGTTTGATTGCTGAGCCTTGGACATTAGACATCGATGAACAGAAAGCATCTGGGGTGGTGGGATATGCGCTAGATGGGTTTCCAATTTACGGCATGCATGAGCACAAGAATGGAAATGAAAAAAGTCCGGTCATCAAAGTGCAGTCAAGCTATGAATTGATACCGGGGAAACCGCAGGATAGTTATGTGTTTTTAGCGTACAAGTATGTAGACAAGGTAGACAAAGGATTATATTTAGATGAATGTAATGGGCATTCGCATATGATTGATGGTAAGGAACAGTATCATTATCATGCGACTGAGGGTTTTCCTTATATTCTAGGGTGTTTCAAAGGGACACCACATGGAATTATGTCCTATGACAGATCCAGCAAAAGCCCTGAAAAAGGTAAGAAGGGCAGAGGTTGGTTTGGCTTTTTAAAGCCAAAGAGGCAAGCAATGATACAGGGGTGTCATTGAATCAAACAGTAGACTGAAGAGGAGGAAAAAATGGCAACATTATTAGCAGTCAACGACTACGTGGGAATTTCGTTTTTTATAACAAGTATGGCCTTATTGGCATCAGCGATATTCTTTTATTTGGAAAGACAGAATGTGGATAGAAAATGGCAACTATCAATGACGGTGATGGTTCTTGTAGCATTTATTGCATTCATACACTATCTGTATATGAGAGACTTGTGGGTCAATGCCCAAGAGTCACCAATAACATACCGATACATTGATTGGTTCATCACAGTACCATTACAGATAGTAGAATTTTACTTAATTCTGAATGCAGCAGTAAAAGTTGAGGCAGCGTTATTCTGGAAGCTACTAGTAGCCAGTTTGATTATGTTGATAGCAGGTTATATTGGAGAAGCTGAGCTGGGTGATGTTGTTGTGAGCTTTGTCATTGGTGTGATCGCTTGGTTTTATATCATTTACCAGGTATTCTTTGGAGAAGCGAGTGAGCACTATGCAAAGATTACTAATGATTCAACACAAATTGCATTCAATGGGTTGAGATGGATTGTGACAGTTGGCTGGGCAATTTACCCAATTGGCTATGTTTATGGATACAGTCAACCGTTGCCAGACATCAATGCGTTGAATATCATCTACAACTTTGCTGATTTCTTAAACAAGATTGCTTTTGGAATGATGATATGGTACGCAGCAAGCTGTGACACAATCAGAAGAAAAAGAAGCACCAATTACAACAGGCATGGGGGAAGATTCTCTCAGAGTCAGGGTTCTGAATCA
>JAZAFR010000022.1:0-7611 GCA_036121365.1 Pseudomonadota bacterium
CTCCCCATTCTTGTATCACTTTATTCTCTATCCCACCATCAATTGATTATCAATATACTGTCTCAAGGTCAGTATTTATCACCAGGATGTCTTTGCATATACCCAACACCCACAGCAATGGCAAGTGCTACGACCCCAAAAAAACCCAATACTTTTAAGCTTTGAACTTCACTGCACAGTTTAGAAAATAAGCTTTGACTCGTTAAAATGTTGACCTCAGAGAATTCATGCTCTGGCAAGTCTGCAATATTTAGATAGCTCATTATCTCATCTTTTATTAAATTGTCTGCTGTTTTAAGTTCTTCTGTGTACATGGATACCACAGTAGTTAATTTATGGTGGAGATCTGTCCCAGCAGAAAAATGCAACATATCCTCTACTCCAACTTCTGAACATTGATTTAAAACTTCATTCCAGGATGGCCTAAAGTCTACATCATTCTGTAATTGATATAAAAATAGGATTACTTGATTTGAATACTTACTACTCCGGATGCCATCAGGAGTTATCTGTTCTAAATACTGCCTATTCATTTGTTTCCATTCATTTAAAACAGAAAATGGAATCACTGTTTGATTTTCAGTAATAGAACAATGATCTTTGTTATCTGCATCGCAAAATTGATCTGGCAGCACGATTGAATGGAGACCTGAACAATAGCTAAATGTCTCATTACCAATAGTTTCAACACCGCCAGAAACCACTATCGATTTTAAACTTGTACACTTAGTGAATGCAAGAACGCCAATAGTTTTTATACTGCTAGGAATCTCGACAAATTCTAAACTTATGCAGTCTTTAAATGCCCGCATACCAATACTATCAACACCCTCAGGAATCACAATCGACTGTAAGCTTGTACATCCATCAAATGCCCAAGATCGAATACATTCAGCACCCTCAGGAATCACTACTGATTTTAAGCTTGAGCAACCACTGAATACCCACCTATCAATTATTTTAATATCCTCAGGAATCACGACCGACTCTAAACTGGCACAACCAAAAAAAACGTATCTACCTATGATTTTGACACTTTTAGGAATCACAACCGATTTTAAACTTGTGTGACCTTTAAATGCGCACTGACCAATACTTTCAACACCCTCAGAAATAACCACCTCAGTTGTACCATCTGGCATATTTTCTTCAACAAACTGTTGTGTTATTTCTACTATTCCTCCTAATATTGTCCATACTGACATTTATAATACCCCTCACCTAATCATTAGATTCTGCATAGATTACAACACACGGATTATAAAAAATAAAGTATCTACACACCAAACCTCCCCATTCTTGTATCACTTTATTCTTCATATAACCATCGATCTATTATCAATATACTGTCTCAAGGTGAGTATTTGTCACCAGAATGTCGCTGCATATACCCAACACCCGCAGCAATGGTAAGTGCTACGACCCCAAAAAAACCCGGTGCTTTTAAGCTTTGAACTTCACTGCACAGTCTAGAAAATAAGCTTTGACTTGTTAAAATATTTACCTCAGAAGATTCATACTCTGGCAAATCTGCAATATTTAGATAGCTCATTATCTCATCTTTTATCAAATTGTCTCCTATTTTAACTTCTTCTCTGTATATGGATACCACAGTAGTTAATTGGTGGTGTAGATCTGTCCTAGCAGAAAAATACAACATATCCTCTACTCCAACTTCTGGACATTGCTTTAAAACTTCATTCCAAGATGGTTTAAAACTCTCAATATTTTGTAATTGATATAAAAATAAGATTGCTTGATCTGAATAGGATTTACCTACCAATCCATGATCACGTTTCCACTCAATAAAATCACCATATCTAATCACTGTTTGATTTGCAGTAATACCATACTGCGAACGATTATCTACTAACACATCAGGCAATACAATTAAGTTAAGAGCTATGCACTCGGAGAATACACTATGACCAATAATTTGAACATTTCCAGGAATCACGACTGACTCTAAACTTTTGCAGCCACGAAATGTCTGAGCAGCAATACTTTGAATACCTTCAGGAATCGTGATCGATTTTAAACTTTTGCAGCCAACGAATACACTATGACCAATGCTTTCAACACCTTCAGGAATCACGACCGACTTTAATCTTGTGCAGCCACAAAATGCGCCATGTCCGATACTCTCAACACCCTCAGGAATCACAACCAACTGTAAATTTATGCAGTTAAGGAATACTCTATTTTCAATCTCTTTTACGCTACCGGGAATTGTGACCGATTTTAAACTTGTACATTCACAGAATGCAGAATCACCAATACTTTTAACACCCTCAGGAATCACGACCGACTGTAGGCCTGTGCAGATAGAAAATGCTTGGTCACCAATACTTTTAACACGCCCAGGAATCACGACCGACTTTAGGCTTGTACAGCCGCGGAATGCCCACGCGCCAATGCATTCAACACTCTCAGGAATCACGACTGACTGTAAATTTGTGTGGCCATTGAATGCAGCGTCACCAATACTTTTAACACCATCAGGAATCTCAATCTCAGTTGTTCCTTCAGGCATGTTGTCTATAACATACCCTCGTGTTATTTCTGTTATTCCATCTGGTATTGTCCATACTGTCATTTGTGCTTTTCCTCATATAATCATTGAATTTGGTAGACATTAGAACATAAAGATTATAAAAAATATAGCATCTAGATACTAAAATCACACCATTGATGTATAACTCTAAGGCCATCTCACTAAAAGTCGATTGATTGATATGCCATTTCAAGCTGAATATGTGCCACCATCGTGTCTCTGCATATACCCAATGCCCATAGCAATAACCCGTGCTACTGCCCCAGATATACCCAGTACTTTTAAGCTTTGAATTTCACTGCACAGTCTAGAAAATAAGCTTTGACTTGTTAAAATATTTACCTCAGAAGATTCATACTCTGGCAAATCTGCAATATTTGGGATGAAACGAAAATCTTTATCTTTGGCTGTACAGAAAAAAGATGCACCATCAGACAACGATAAGTTCTGTAGTAGAGCATCAACAAAACCAGGTTGCTCTTTTGCTTCGATAAAGACTTTGAAACCATGATTGCATTTTTCAGCATCGGCCATTTTATCCTCTACATTACAACTACTATTACCCCAAAATAACTCCGGTAGACACGTTGGTTTTTTATCTGAAAATTTTAATAAATCAGCCACTGCAACTTCTGGAAATTGATCTAAAACTTCATCCCAAGTCGGTTTAAAACTCTCAGTATTTTGTAATTGATATAAAAATAAGATTATTTGATCTGAATAGGATTTACCTGCCAATCCATTATCACGTTTCCACTCAATAAAATCACTGTATTTAATCACTGTTTGATTTGCAGTAATACCATACTGCGAACACTCATCTACTAACACATCAGGCAATACAACTAAGTTAAGAGCTGTGCAGAAAGAGAATGTATCCTCACCAATACTTTTAACACCCTGAGGAATCACGACCGATTTTAAGCTAGTGCAATTCAAGAATGCACAATCACCAATACTTTTAACACCCTCAGCAATCACGACCGATTCCAAGCTTGTGCAGTTATTGAATGCCCAACTACAAATATTTTTAACACTCTCAGGAATCACGATCGATGCTAAGCTTACGCAGTCCAAGAATGCACTTCCACCAATACTTTCAACACTGTTAGGAATCTTGACAGATTCCAAGCTTTTGCAGTCACGAAATGCACTATCACCAATACTTTTAACACCCTCAGGAATCACTACAGATTCCAGGCTTGTGCAGTTACTGAATACAGAATGACCAACGCTATCAACACCCACAGGGATAACGATAGATTCTAAGTTTGCGCAGCCCAAGAATGCTTTTCCACGAATACTTTCAACACTGTTAGGAATCTTGACAGATTCCAAGCTTGTGCAGTCAGAGAATGCTCCCTCACCAATACTCTCAATACCCTCAGGAATCACAATCGATTTTAGGCTAATGCAGTCACGGAATGCAAATTCACCAATACTTTTAACACCCTCAGGAATCACAACCGATTTTAAGCTAGTGCAGCACAAGAATGCTCTTTCACCAATACTTTCAACACTGTTAGGAATCTTGACAGATTCCAAGCTTGCGCAGCAAGAGAATGCATAATCACCAATACTTTCAACACCCTTAGGGATCACGACAGATACTAAACTTGTGCAGTAAGAGAATGCACGCTGTCCAATACTTTTAACACCCTCAGGAATCACGACCGATACTAAGCTTTTGCAGCGAGTGAACGCCCACATGCCAATACTCTCAACACCCTCAGGGATCACGATCGATTTTAAGCTTTCGCAGCCACGGAATGCACATGCACCAATACTTATAACACCCTCAGGAATCACGATTGATGCTAAGCTTGTACAACCATGGAATACATTAACACCAATACTTATAACACCCTCAGGGATCACGACCGATTTTAAGCTAATGCAGTCACGGAATGCAAATTCACCAATACTTTTAACACCCTCAGGAATCACAACCGATTTTAAGCTAGTGCAGCCAGAGAATGCATAAGCACCAATACTCTCAACACCCTCAGGGATCACGATCGATTTTAAGCTAGTGCAGTGAGAGAACGCCCACGTACCAACACTCTCAACACCCTCAGAGATCACGATCGATGCTAAGCTTGTGCAGTAAGAGAATGCGTGTCTACCAATACGCTTGACACCCTCAGGGATCACGATCGATTTTAATCTTTCGCAGTACTGGAATGCACTATCACCAATACTTTTAACACCCTCAGGAATCACTACTTCAGTTGTCCCTGCTGGCATGTTATCTTTTATATACTGCTGTGTTATTTCTGTTATACCAATAGGAACTGTCCATACTGACATTTGATAATTCTCCTTGTACAATCATTAAATTCTACATAGATTACAACACAGAGATTATAAAAAATAAAGTATCACCATACCAAATCACCCCATTCTTCTATCACTTTATTCTTCATCTCACCATCGATCTATTATCAATATACTATTTCAAGCGTAGCATTGAATACCATCATATATCTGCATATACGCAATACGAATAGCAATCGCTAAACTACACGCACAGCAACACCCTACCCTTTAATTCCTAGAGTATCAGAGTGTCTTCTAAACTCTCGCCAAATTGATGAGAACGAAAATGTTTATCTCTGGCTGTACAGAAAAAAGATGCACCATCAGACAACGATAAGTTCTGTAGTAGAGCATCAGCAAAACCTGGACACTCATTTCCGTCTATAGAGACTTCGAAACAATGATTACGTTTTTCAGCATCGGCCATTTGCTCATCTACATCACAACTACCATTGCTCCGAAAAAACTCTGGCAGACACATTGGTTTTTTGTCTGCAAATTTTAATAAGTCATTCATTCCCACTTCTGGATATTGGTTTAAAACTTCATTCCAAGTTGATTTAAAACTCTCAGTGTTCTGTAATTGATATAAAAATAAGATCACTTGATCTGAATAGGATTTACCTTCTAAACCATTTTCACATTGCCAATCATTAAAATCACTGTGTTTAATCACTGTTTGATTTTCAGTAATACCGTATCGTACTCTATTGTCTACTAACGTATCAGGCAATACAATTAAGTTAAGAGCTGTGCATTCACGGAATGCTCCCGCACCAATACCTACAACACTGTTAGGAATCTTGACAGATTCCAAGCTTGTGCAGTCAGAGAATGCATAACCACAGATGCGTTCAACACCCTCAGGAATCACGATCGATTTTAATCTTTCGCAGAAATGGAATGCAAATTCACCAATACATTTAACACTCTCAGGAATCACTACAGATTCCAGGCTTGTGCAGTTACTGAATACAGAATGACCAACGCTATCAACACCCACAGGGATAACGATAGATTCTAAGCTTGCGCAGCCCAAGAATGCTCTTCCACCAATACTTTCAACACTGTTAGGAATCTTGACAGATTCCAAGCTTGTGCAGTCATAGAATGCTCCCTCACCAATACTTTTAACACCCTCAGGAATCACTACTTCAGTTGTCCCTGCTGGCATGTTATCTTTTATATACTGCTGTGTTATTTCTGTTATACCAATAGGAACTGTCCATACTGACATTTGATAATTCTCCTTGTACGATCATTAAATTCTGCTAGATTACAACACATAGATTATAAAAATTGAATACCATCATATATCTGCATATACGCAATACGAATAGCAATCGCTAAACTACACGCACAGCAACACCCTACCCTTTAATTCCTAGAGTCTCAGAGTTTCTATCTAAACCCTCGCCTGATTGATGAGAACGAAAATGTTTAACTTTGGCTGTACAGAAAAAAGATGCACTATCAGACAACGATAAGTTCTGTAGTAGACCATCAGATAAACTTGGTAGATCATTTCCTTGGATAAAGTCTTTGAAACAATGATTACGTTGTTCAGCATCGGCCATTTTTACCTCTACATCACGACTACCATTACTCCAAAAGTACTCTGGCAGACACATTTGTTTGTTACCAGAAAATTTTAATAAATCATTCACTGCAACTTCTGGAAATTGATTCAAAGTTTCATTCCAAGTCGGCCTAAAGTCTTCATCATTTTGTAATTGATATAAAAACAAGATTGCTTGATCTGAATAAAATTTACCCTCTAAACCATTTTTACATTTCCAATCATTAAAATCACTGTATTTAATCACTGTTTGGTTTGTAGTAATACCACAATCACAATACGAAGGATTATATACATTATTTGCTAACACATCAGGCAATACAATTAAGTTAAGAGCTGTGCAATAAAGGAATGCACTCTCACCAATACTTTCAACACTGTTAGGAATTATGACAAATTCCAAACTTGTGCACTCAGAGTATGCATAACCACCAACACGCTTGACACCCTCAGAAATCACTACCGACTGTAAACTTTCACAGCGTAAGAATGCAGCCTCACCAATACTTTTAACACCCTTAGAAATGACGACCGACTTTAAGCTTTTGCTGCCAAAAAATGCACCTGTATCGATGCTTATAACACTCTTAGGAATTACGACCGATTCTAAGCTTGTGCAGTCACGGAATGCACATTCACCAATATTTCTAACACCTTCAGAAATCACCACCGATTGTAAGCTTTCGCAGTCATTGAATGCCCAACTACAAATATTTTTAACACTCTCTGGAATCACGACTTCAGTTGTCCCTGCTGGCATGTTGTCTCTAACATACTGCTCTGTTATTTCTCTTATACCATTAGGAACTGTCCATACTGACATTTGATAATTCTCCTTGTATGATCATTAGAGTCTGCATAGATTACAACACAAAGATTATAAAAAATAAAGTATCACCATACCAAATCGCCCCATTCTTGTATCACTTTATTCTCTATCCCACCATCAATTGATTATCAATATACTATCTCAAGATGAGTATTTATCACCAGAATGTCGATACATATACACAATACTCATAGAAATGGCCAAAACGACACACCCAGCCATACTCAGTCCATGCCCCCTAAGGTCTCAGAGTGTCGTCTAAACTCTCGCCTGATTGATGAGAACAAAAATGTTTATCTTTGGCTGTACAGAAAAAAGATGCACCATCAG
>JAZAFR010000023.1:0-68090 GCA_036121365.1 Pseudomonadota bacterium
GATGACAGGATAGACATACTGGAGGGACTCAAAGAGGTATTTAGCAAGCATCCAGAATATATACCAAAGGGTATGAAATTAAAACTACAAGCTGGCGCCACTGACGTTTTAATGCGAGAGAATGAAAAATTTCCTACAGTAGCGCTATCTGGAACAGGTCCGATTCTCGATCAAAAAGAAGTACAAGAAATATACTCGGCAGCTTGTGACCATGTTAACAGTTTGAAAGAGTCGATGAGAAAAGCCATCAATAAAAGAATTCGAACTTACACTGGCGCAGAAGAGCTCATAAACTGTCTTGGTACAATATCTATTCCATTGTTTAAAAAAGGTTTTAGTCGAATATTAGAAAATTTTAACATGAAAGAGAGTGATGTAAGATCTAAATATATAGAAACAATAGAACAAAAATATAAAACAGTACAAGAACAAAAAGTACTTAAAAAAATTCAAATGTTGATAAAGAAAGCGAAGGCAAGAAAAAATAGTCCAATGCGAATACTGGCATCGATTATAACAAAAACGGAAAATCAAGATAAAGCACATGATGAATTTATAAAAAATCTAGAAAATTTAGAAAAGGAATATAAGCAAATAAGTGCAGAGGATGCCGTATTACTTCTAGCAGTAGGTGAAAAAAAAACCGCAAGTTCAAGTGGCCAGGTAACGAGTATATTGGAGAATTTATCAGAAGAAAAATATAAAACAGTACTAGAAGATATAGCTATGCCAGAATCTAAAAAAGCCAATGAAGGTTTGTCTAAATGGAGAAATAGAGTAAAAAAAGTAATAGGCGATACACTAAAACAACTCAAGAAGAATACAGGAGAAGAAAAGAATAAACCTACTGGTGTAAAGCAGAGAATAACCCCAGATAAGGGAGGTAGATAAACCGCTGGGATTGACATGGAAATAAGATTCAACTAATATAATTTTTTATATATTTTTTGATGTGAGCTTCTTTAAGAATTTTGGTAAATTTCTAAAAAAGTTGGGTCCACTTGTGCCAATTGCCTCGTGGACATGCTATTTTATTCCAAATCTACTCTACGGGCATTGGCTGCTGTTTTTTTATGCTGCTTTTGTCTCGATGACATTTGGCATGTGTTTTCTGACTGAAAAATCACTAGAGAAAAAAATCGATCAAGGCAGATATCAAATGCTCATGACCGACAAGCAGAAGGTCCATAGTAAAATCTGGTTGGTGGTTGATGCGTTTTGTATTGGCCTCATGGCGTACAGTCTTTTAAACTTTTCAAGCATTTTGTTGTTTAGACTACCAACTGTCACTTTGGTCGACTTAATCACCAATCGTGCAAAGGCAAACATATATACGGTAATGATATTGTTGTTTAGTGTGGGAATGAGCGTATTGAGATATCAACAAAAGAACGCATCGAGAATGTGGAAAGAAGAAGTATACAATTTGAAGTATATAAGGGGGATTGGTAGTCGCTTATTGATCTTCTATTTAAACTCAGATAAAAACAAGATACAAACAAAAGTTCATGTGCTGACACGTTTGACTTGTGATTGTATGATTGTCTTTTATAATTTATTTTTTGTGGCATTGTCTTTGTTGATGTTGTTTTTTGGTGCTCAAATCAATGTCAATATTTTTCAAACATATTTCATTTGGAAAATGGTGGGATTGTCTTCACTGTGTACAGCAAAGATATCCTTAGCCAATCAAAAAGGATCTGAAGACTACATGTACAATAAAATTGCTAAAATAGCAGATCTAAGCTGGGACACAGAAAAAAAAGAGTTCACAGAAAACGACATTCTTGGTTATGGTTCAGAGGGTCAAGATGGTGAAAGCTGGCTTTGTATGCCATTTCCCCTGTAGTAAGATTTAAAAGAGACAAACTAAGCGTAAACTTTAACCTATAATATATAGATTATTGAGTAATATTGGAATATACTAAATTTAAGATTATATTAAGAGTGTGGATGCGTACAATCAATAAGGTACAGGCCCTGTATGGATATCAAGCTATGGGTAAGTTTTTATCTGTGATATTACTTGTGAGTTCAATCAATGCTCAAGAACTATCATTCAATCCACTCAAGATGAACTTTGAGTATGGGATGAATTATTATTATTATAAAGAAATGATACTTAAGGATGAATCTGACTCCAAAGAAACATTTATGGAACTGACCAGTAGTCCAGTTTTACACACTTTCACGGCTGACGTTCGAAGATACTTCAACTATCGATGGAATAGTGAGATGTTAATCACGTTGACACTCGGTAATGTGAATTATAACAGTATGAGAACGGGTAGTGCGACGGGTGAGGACAATTTTATTTTAGCAATTGAAAATACAATGAATTATTGTGTCAATAACAATGTATGCACAAACTTTGGCTATGGATTTCGGTATTTGGACAATGATTCAAATCAGTCTGTTACAACAACGGGAAGTTTTGGTTACGAGCGGGAAAACTATTTACATTTTTTACCCATCGGCCTAAAGTTCAATAAAAGAGTAGAAAATCCATATATAGAATGGTACCAAGTGAGAACAAAATATTATCATTTTCTAGATGGCAGACAAATCAGTCATTTCACAAGATTTGGATGTGAGTCAGATTTAAAAAATAAGCAGAATAGCGGCTATGGAATCGAAGCGTCAATTCGACTCTATGATAAGAATAAGAAATGGTTTTACGGTGGACAAATGCAGTATTGGGACATTGAAGCAAGTGATAATATGCCAGTGAAATGTTTTGGGTCAGAAAGCTACGGCAGTGAGCCTGCCAATACCACGTTCATGGCTGGATTGATTGTGGGCTATCGATACTTACAATCTTAGTGGCATGACGGAATGGTGAATTCATGGTTTTGACCGTCTGGCAACGAGACAAAGTGCATTGAATTTATCATTATTACGCTCGTGCAATGCAAGTGTTGGCGGAGGGGGAGGCGGTAACAAGTCCACAGAGGCAACGGCAACAGTACAGGGAGAAACCGGTCGAGACTCGTAACTTCTATACCCGTCTGCAAGTAAATTTGAAAAATTGTTTAGACTATTAAAAAAGCAATGGGCATTACTGTCTGATTGAGCGGTATGAAGTTTGGTTTGAATGAGTGAAACGATATAAGAAATCTTGAGCAATTGAGTTGTGTCGAGCTGAGCATTTTCGCACAGGTAGAAAAAATTAAGAGTGAAGTTGGGATAATCATGTTCAAGTTGATGAAAATGAGCATTCAACTTTTCAAAAGTTGCATACGGAGATACGTTGGAAAGTACGTCTATATATTGTTCTAAACTCATTTTAATACCATATTGAATAATAAAACAGAGTAGCTCATTTAAAATAAAAAATAAAGAAAAAAGCTTCCTTGCTAAATTTTTATGGAAATGCCATGTTAAATGCATAAATTTGTATCCGATGGTTTCTCTTGTTTGCCCTAGATAATCACTTGTGTGTATGGATACAACACGAGACGCTCATTAATGACTTTTCATATGGTGATGCCTATGGTTATAACAGGAGAATATACTTTTATAATGTGCTCGACAGTGTCGACTATGATAGAGTTGCCAATACCCAATGACTAACGACCGACAACGCAGTCTGTTTGACTTGACTATATTATTCAGGCAAGATGTTTGAGATTAAATTAATCTGAAGGTGATAAAAATATGCAGCTAGAATATCTTAGACAATTACTACGGAACTCAGAAAAAGAGTTAATCCCGCGCTTGAGTGCAGGAACAAGTGCCATGTTAACAAAATTTCTTCGTCAGCTCGAAGAAGGCGAGTGTGATGAAAATAACGAAGTGTTAGGCAAGATGTTAAGCGAAGCCTTAGAAGAAGGTCATACTCTTCATGACGAAATCAGCAACAATGAAAATATCGGAGTATTCGCTTTGATGACCGCTTTACTGCACAAACAGGATTATGTAGTAGAACAATTGACTCCAGTAATCAATGTCAACGCCCGTGGTCCCAATGGCATAACCCCATTGATGATTGCATCACTCGCTAGCGACTCGCCCAACATCGTTCAAAAGCTGGTTGATGCCGGCGCAAATGTAAATGATACACTCCAAAATGGAACGACTGCCTTAATTCTAGCCTCTGCTTTTGGCGCTGAAGGCACTGTTGCTGCGCTAATCAAAGCAGAGGCAACTATAGAACAACAAGCAACCGTTGGTCTTATTGAAATTGACAAAATTCTTCATTTTTTACCGCCTACAAGTGACGCCAATGAAGAAATGGCAAAGATATTGTTAAATAACGAGGACAACGCCCCTTCAAATCAAGGACACCTAACAGTATTAATGACCGCCTCAATCTTGAATCCACCTGTGGTTAAACGATTGCTTGAAGCTGGCGCCCATATTGAAACACCAGGGATGTTAGGGCGAACAGCTTTAATGTTTGCCGCTGGTCAAGGCCATCTAGATACAGTGGACTTACTTCATAAGCACGGCGCCGCACTGACGCATCTTTTAGAAGATAGCAGGAATAGCTTAATTTTAGCAGCTCAAAACGGCCATCTGCCAGTAGTGAAGTTTCTGCACGCTCAAGGTTGCGATATACAACATGCATGCTGGAATGGCACAACACCCTTAATTGCAGCAACTGAAAAAAATCATGAAACAGTTGTACGTTTTTTACTTGAAAAAGGGGCGAATCCTAATGCAGTAATGCATCCCTCCAAAACAGCTCTAATGATTGCAGCAGAATGTGGTTATTCAAATATTGCAAAACTCCTAATTAAACACAATGCTGATATATTTGCATTGGAAGATCGTCTTGAATATTCCTCGGACGGGAAGAAAAATGCCTTTTTAATTGCTGCAGAGTCTGGCAATGATGCAGTACTTGAGTTATTGATTGAAGCAGGCGCATGTGAGCTACCCAATAGTATCGAAGATAAAGACTGCTTGATAAGACAACAGCTTAAAGACGCATACAAACTGGCACTTGAGAACGACCATTTTAAAATTGCTCTTAGGTTACTCGATGTAGGCGAGCCTAGAGCCATAAGTATAACCGATAATATCGCTGAAGAAGGCTATCCGTATCTGGATCATAAATATGCAAACTATACGATTTTAATGGTCGCATCTAAAAACGGCAACCTTGACTGGGTAGAAGCCATACTCCAGCGCATTACTGAAAGATATCCTAGAATGAAGAGAACATTGCTAAACAATACTGATTCTCTAGGAAGGAATGCCTTGTTGCTTGCAATAAGCGAAGGCCATGAATCTGTCGCTGAACTGCTGATTAATCATGGAGCAAATGTAAATGCTGCACTTCAAAATGCAACGAAAGCCTTAAATATTGACCAAATAAGTACACGACTGTGGAAAAACATTTCACTACTGACACACATATATCAAGTCGATGAACAAGAATGGTTGCAAATCTTTATGGATGCCCCAAAAACTCTCTCTGATATGATTGAGCTTGCAGATAAAGGTAGTCCACAATTACTTGAAGCGTCAATTCCTATGCTGTCTAAACGAAATCTTTCCCCTCAACAGTGGCAGTCTGTCACCAATCTAGCTCCTATATTTACCTCTATTATTGCTGATATTGCAAGTAGAAGTAACGATCGCCCGCAGACATTAGAAGCTTTCGCCTCTCATATTCCCACGGGAATCGACATCGCCCAGGAGTTAAAATCCATCATCATAAAAACACCAGCAGCTATCGCTGATATTTATAATCTTAGTAACAAGTTTCACCGTCGTCGATTACTTGACAGCTTAACTTCTCATCTTAGTGTGATAGACTTTAGCGCGGCTGAATTGAAAGAAATCATTATTCGAGCACCACATACCATGTCACTTATTATGAAAAGTAACACAGAGATGGAATACAAAAAAAACGATAAGGAAATGCGTGAGATATTTAAAAAATTACTTGATTATCTAGTCTGTCATCTGCCTAGCATCAATCTCAGCTCAGCTGAGTGGAAAGAAATCATCATTCGATCACCATGTATCATCACAGATATTGTAAATGCAAACGGCCAAAATGCTGCGTTAAACCGAAAAAAACTTCTAAAAGCTGTTCGTCTTGATCAAGTCAGCTCAGATGAGTTGAAACATATTGTTAGTGAAGATGTATCCTTCATTCCTAGCATAGTAGCTCTTGCAGCTGAGAATCAAACACAACTCCTTCAAGATATTTCCCCCCATCTTGAGCAAATCAGCACACAAGAATGGGAAGATAGTATTCTAGAAGAACAGACCATCAGAAATATTTGTTCTGCTACTGTCGAAGGCCACCCTGAACTCCTCCAAGCACTGGCTCCTCATCTCAATAAGATCAGAGATAGAAAACGAGTGCAATACATCCTTAATCAATGCCCAGAAACCATGCTCTATATCATATCTGTTGCGAAGTGTGGTTACGAAAATGAATGGCCATCTGAAAGAGGCCATCTGGAATTACTTGCGACGTTTATGAGTCGTTACACAAATGAATTACCATCTGAGAGGGGCTATCTGCAATTACTTGAAACATTGATAAATTGTCTACCTAGGACAAATCTTAGTGAACAAGAAAGTAACAACGGCATAACAGCACTGATGCTCGCTACACTACACCCTGACTCATCTGCAATCGTGCAAAGACTGCTTGCTGCAGGCGCAGATGTTAATGCTGCACACAAAAATGGAACGACAGCCTTGTTTCTAGCCTCCGCCTTAAATAAAGGCGATACCGTAACGATATTAGCTAACGCAGGCGCATTGACTGAAGCTCGGGCAAAGATTGAACCAATGGGGGCGAGCTGGCTTTGTAGTGGGATAATAAATTCTTTTCGTCAAGAAAAAATATTACCCGATTTATTGTCAAGCAAGGACGCAAAAACTCGCTACGCCTATACCCCCTTGATGCTGGCAACATCTCTTGGCCACTCTAGATCAATCAGCGCACTACTTGATTCAGGCGCAGATGTTAATGCCGTCTCAGAACCCTATGAAGTGACGCCATTACTGATTGCCGTAGAAAAAAACCACACAGATATAGTAACACTGCTGTGCGCTCGAGGCGCCAATACGGAAGCTAGATTCCACGGGATAGGCACAGATGTTATGAATGGAGGTCCAGCATTAAAAATTAGTATTGGAAGTGGGAAAGACGATACTGCCAGAGCATTGATTAATGGTGGCGCCGATGTTAATGACTTTTCTAATGGGTGTTCAAATCTGATACTGGCTGTTGCTAAAAAAAATGAAGCCATTGTTACACTGCTTCTCAATGCAGGTGCTGACTTATTTCCAGTAGCAACCCATTGGGGACCACAAGGTGAAACTGCACTCAGCCTTGCTTTAAAGGAAGATGGTCATAATATGAGCAGCATAACCAGACAACTTATTCATGCCTATTACGATCGTACCTTAGGTAATCGATGTAGCCGTCTTTTGCAGGAGGAACTGTGTCCTCTAACATATGAAGATATTGAAAAACCAGTATCAATCCGACGCTCTCAAAGTAAAGCAGTTTACGAAATGAGTACACTCCTTAAATGGCTATCTAGAAGCAATACAAACCCAATGACCAATGAATGCATAACTCCCTTAACACAATATCCCAAGATGTCTGCTGAACGATTGACATTTATTTTAGAAAATGTGTTTGAATACCCGATGAAAAGAATTGTTGATTTTACAGCAAAACTATGTCTGCGATTAAAAAGACTATACAGCGGTCGCAAAAAGTATCAAGAAAGGATATTGCAAGCAGCAATGCGCCGATACAAAGAACGCCCAGTTGTATTATTACAGCGTCGCTTTAGAGACAAGCAACTGTTGAAATCAACTGAAGATCAATCTCATGAACAGCATACTGCTCATGCGCCAGGTAGGGGGCATTGCCATTCCTAGATAGAAACGAAAATGCCAAAGTAAAAGATCTCTGTACACGTATATAGATTCGGATGCTTTAAAAATTATGCCCCTAATTAAACCGCAACCGATAGGGACCTTGGAAAATATTTAGGTTGAAATCATTTGTGCAGGTGCATGAGATTTGACTCTGAATTTGGGTCTATAATGCAGGCAATATAACACGAAAGACTTGAGGTGAACTGATGACAAGAAAACATTCTTGAAGTGCTACCACAATTTGATATGAATGTCTGAGCATGCGATTTGAGAACAGGAAAATGAGCAACAAAAACCATCGGTGTTTTCTAGATGCTTATTGGCAGTACATTTTAGGGGTAGATGAGTAGTGTCGATGAGAGAATTAAAAATAATACAATGACTGACGGAAAATTTTGGATGATGGGGTTTTACACTGGCAATAGCCAGTATCATCTTCACAAGTCAGAAAAGGGAGGCGGTCATTGATTTGATGACAGGGTCGAGACAATTGTGGTTGAAAAATATTGGGAGTGAAAATACAATTCTTATCAATAAAGCGTGGCAGTGAAAACAGCAAGGAATCATGCCACAGTTCTCCATGTGTGACGATCAAACAAGTTTTGCGATGATAGGGCAGGTGTTTGAGATAATAAAGCCATTGATTATTAGAAATAGCGGGAGGTGTTGCAGCCACCATGATGACACTATGCTGTTGGTGTTGAATGTGAGTGAAAGTGGTGTGGTCGCTAACGTATTGAGTGAGATTGCTTTTGGGGTAACAGAAGGTGACAAAAAACATCAAGCACCACAGTAAAAGGCAAACAATGAGATTTTGATAAAATATCAGGATGTAAATGAGTGTTGAAAATATAAGGATGGGAAAAGCATTATGAAAAAGTTCTATGGGCATATCATAGCTCGAATGAAATGGGTTTAAAGTAAATAGAAAAATAGTGCATCAAAGTGATTAGAAGTTGCCAATTAACGTGACACAAAGACAAAAAAATATTTGAATAAGGAAAGGATATCAACGCCAAAAAAAGACAGAAAATGGACAAGGGGAGTATGATATGGCTAACCCAAAAAATGGCAATGAAATTGGTAACAGAAGCAATGATTATCAATTGATTCCAATATAAATAAGACCAGGCATTGGTGATCACAAACATGGCAAGATGTTTTTTGAGCGGATGATTGAAAAAGGGAAAGTGGTTAACAACGAGTAAGCACAGAACAATGCCGTAGGATAGTTGAAAGCCAATGTGGTCTATCACTAATGGGTCGAATAAGTATTGTATTAGGCAGCATAGCATTAGATTGGAAATGGGATGAATTCTGAGAAACAGTCTTTCGAAGAGATGACGGCAAACGTACATAGAGACAGCACGTTGACATGAGGGGGTGAAGCTGGCAAGACAGGCATAAAGAAAAAGGCAGACGATGCTCATGAGTCGAGAGACAAACAAAGGATTGATTCTGTTGAATCGCATGGCAAATGGAAGAAAAACAGACTCAAAAAGAGATCCTAAAATTGAGATATGCAGACCGGAAATGGCAACCAAATGCGAGATTGCAGTAATTCTAAGTATATTCCATTGAGAAAATGATATGAATGATTGTTCAGCAAAAAGAAGAGCCAAAGTAAAAGCTGAGTAGGGGTGGTCAAGAAGATTGGGGTAATGTGATAAGAAGAGATTTAAAACAAAATATTTAATTGACAATGCCGGTGTATTCCAAAAATTGGCATGTGATATCCAAATAACAGAAGACATTTTATGGAAGAACAGATCAGTTAGGTTCTTACTACCATGAACACGATTCGGCTGTGTGTGATAAATGAATGTAGGTTCAATAAAATTGGATTCAAGCACATATAAGTAGAGGACATCACCAAAAGTGAATGCGTTTGGTAAACGTGATTTGATTTTAACGGTGACATAAATTGGATATTTTGGTTGCCAAGAACCACACATAATGACTTGCGATTTAAAACGGTATACTTTGCCAGTGTGTTGGGGGAGAGTTGTGATTTGAACAAGGCAGTTATGGCCAACAGAAAGTTGTTGTGAAAAAGATAGAACAGTGGAATAAAAAGATAAACGTGTATGGTGATGAAAAAGCATACCAGCAGCAAAAGAAAGCAAGCAAAGAAAAGAGGATAGGGTATTGGTGGTAAAACGATTCAATAATAATAAAAGTAAAAGAATGATGGCCAGTGTATTCAGTGCTGGACGAGATGAGCAAAAAGCGCCAGATAGAAAATGAAAAATATAAAGTGTGATCACAGAAAAAATAAAAAAGTATAATTCAAAAAAAATAAATTAAAAATACCGTAAAAAAACATGAAAAATAATAAAGTGCAGACTATATAAAAAAAGCGAAACAGAAAGGAAGAGCAATGCAAAGGACAATAAAGGCAATATCAATCGGTATCATACTCGGGGTCATCAGTATCATACCATTATTATTTGACAACGTGGTGACGCAGTGGTTGGTGGGACTTAAATACAACAAGAACTTTTTTTATCAGGAAGCGCAAGGAAGCAATGATGCAAATTTATGGTTGAGATTTTATACAGCATTTCATGGGTTGGTGGCAAGTGATAAGTCACAGGGATTATATCTCATATCAACGACAGATACTGATGGAAAGAAATATGAGAAAGGTAAATGCTATGAAGTTGAGGGAGAGGATATGCAGGCAAAGTTCTGGTCATTGACAGCGTATGGGTTGGACAACAAAGTTTTGGGAGATAAGGAAAATACATCAATTAATAACAAGTCAGTGAAAATGGATAAAGGTAAGTTTTCAGCGATGATCGTGGCAAATAAAAGTGAGGCAAAGGGAAAAGAAAATATCATGATACTGGGTGAGAACGATTTTAAATTGGTATTGAGATTATATGGACCATCAGAAACAGTGGTTGATAACCCACAGATAGTAAAAGTCCCCGTGATTAAGGAGGTAAAATGTGGACAATAAGAGACACTTGTGTCATTTTGGTAACAGCAATAGTCGTTCACTTATTGATTGTTTGGCAAACACCTGATTGGATAATGGAAGCATTTGAGAGGCAGTTGATTAACAATGCAAAATATGGGGACAACACAGCATGTGGTGAAACATATGTTAATGGTGTTTATTATATAGATCCAAAATGTATGTTGAAAAAAGACAGGGGAACAATGCCCAATTTGGATGTTTTGTATACAATTTGCTTTTATCAAGTTGATGCTAACTCAGATTATATGGTGACGACAAACGTGCCAACAGAGAAGAATTTTTGGGTAACACACGTATATGAAGAAGACACTACGATCGCATATTATATCAATAATGATGATGTTGAAGGAGAAATGACACTACAGATAGCCAGAGATAATGGAGAAAAAAACAACAAAAACGTGATAGAAGTGACAAGTTCAACCAACACAGGGATGGTCTTAATCAGGGCATTTTATGCAACTGAACAAGAAAAAAAAGCACTGGACAAAGAAAGACGGAAGACCCGTTGTTATGTACAGTCACTGATAAATTAGACTAGGATAAACAAATGCAGGTAAAAAAGAAAAGCCCACAAAGTGGGCTTTTCAAATGGTTGTTTTGAGCAAAAGATTATACTTAAGATAAAACTAATGTTGAGGCACCTGCTCCCTCAGTATTGTTAGAACCATTAGAAGTCCCCGGTACAGTAGGAGCATCCACTGATGGTGTTTCTGGCTGCTCGGAACTTCCACCTTTATTCTTCTTGCTCTTGTTTTTGGACTTGCCAGCACGTTTTGATGCGTTAACAGTTGTTACCGCAGTCCGTAAAGAGATTGTGCTAGCATTTTCTACTGAATCAGAGGACTCTTCTTCTCTCAAGGATTGAGGTTCAGGTGTGACTTTCCCTATGGATTCCTGGTTTTCAGAATCTGCTCTTGGATCAAGAGCTGCACTTAGAGTATGATTTTCAGGTCTGATTTCACTGAGTTCAACAGCTGCACCAGTTCCACTCCCTGTGAAAAAATTTCCAAACGCATTGAGTACAAGATTCCCCGTTCTCGATGGAGAAGAAGTACCAAAATGACTATCTCCTGTATCTTTTCGGATATTGGGTGGGGATTTGGGTCTGCCATTCAACTGGTCTGGAACTTCATCATGCAGATTTAAATCTTTTTTCTCTTCTGAAGAAGTCCGTGAAGGTTCTTGGGAAGGTGAAACTGGCCCACTAAGACCACTTCCATGGTCTGGATCAAGTGGTTCTTTTTTTTCTTCTAGTTCGTCTTCAGACGGGGCACTTTCATCATTGCGCTGTAACCCAGGAGTGTCATCACCATTGGGGTTTGAACCAGGATTGCCATCACCATTGGGGTTTGAACCAGGATTGCCACTAGGATCTTTCCCTGACTTTTTTCCTCCAGTAGGTACTTCTGCATTCCAAATGCTTTTAGCCTCCTTCAAGAGCTGCCAGATGACTTGGAAAGGATAAAGATCTGACTGGGTCTGGCGTTTGTGATCATATCGCATTTTGATTTTATCAAATATGCCAGGAGTAACTTTGTATAATAAAATACCTGCCGTGTCTAGAATTTTGAAGGCAGAAAAAGCAATCAATATTGATGTAATGTAGGCTATTTGAAATTGCAGTGTAATAAAAAACACCAAGGCCAAATAGGAAAAAGAAAGAGCCTTTGCGAAAGTGGTTTCCTCTCTTAAGGGATTGGTCCACAAAGCTTTATTTGCAGCTTTTGCAAAACCTGCCTTATAATCACTCAGTGATAAGCCTCTGGCCTGCTTAAATTTAATTGATATGGCTTCTGGAATTGATCTCAACCCATCGGCTGAATTTTTTAGTGTTTGTGTAATCGACATACGGTCTCACTTTATTTAAAGATAACATTAATTTAACAATAGTAAATAAGAGATGTCAAGTAGACAAAAGAAGTGAGATATAAAAATGAGAGGGTTTATATTTTCTGTAAAATCGCCAGTCATGCAAACATAAAATGCGACTAAAGAGAAGTGAATTTGTTGAGCCTGAAATAATATGATGGCTTAGGTTATCCAAAAAGACTAAGTTAAGCGTTATGATGTTGACTAGAATTTTTTGATTCAATCAAACCGATATATTTAGTATATAGTTTTTATCATTTTCATCCCAAGAAATTAAAAAAGGAACTTCTGGTTTCGTTTTGTCCCACTTCTTTTTCCTCAGCTGCTTCATATGATGCCATACCTGGACGTATAGGAGGTTGTACACTCGGTGTATCAGATCCAGCCTCTGATTGACTATCTACGGATGATGTGTCTTCCATTATGGTTGCGATTCTTACTGATATGAAACTCTTCAAAACATCTTTTATTTGGTCTATCGATAGAAGAACCACCAAATAAAAAATCAAGTCTTGGTGATTTAGTGAAACAATCTCTGGACTTTCACTTAATCTCTTTAGGTAAGAAAGATTAGGTTTAAGCCATTCAAGTGTTTTCGATATTTTCTCATGATACTTTATAGCTTTTTTTTCTGAACATGCAATCCATGTTTCTCCTCCTTCCTTAATTTTACTTATATTATGTACATGTCCACTATTAACAAGGTTATGTAATGCTTGTAACTCATTATACAGTAATTTGAATATTTTTGTCACATATTCCTTGTCACTTAAAATTTGTTCCAAAGAATCTAAATGTGAATATGCCAGATCTATAGCATCTGGTGCAGCGGAAGCCGCGCCAAGTTCGAGTTGGCCACTTTTATACTGTTCACGTAAATATACGATCGTCATAATGGTACTAGATACTCGGTAGAGTGGGTCTATCTGAGGATATGAATAGCCAAGTTTCGAATCTACAGCACTCTGATGGATGGCTACTCGATTCGCTGCGTTTATTCTCCCTAATAAACTCTTCAGAAAAAATAAGTCAGTTGTGGGAGCTTTTTGATCTTTTTCTCTGTCGACAGCTGGTTGTCTTTTAAATTCACTTAGAAAAGCAGCTTTAGGGATTTGTAAATGTTGTTCTGATAGTTCTGAAGTTTCAGAATTACAAGCATCTAAAATAGACCGTTTACAGTCGTCTTCAAAGTATGGATACATTCCTTTGAATGTTTCAAACTTATCAGTTAGGGCGTTCATCGCTTTTTTTACGGAGACCCTGGTGCTATGTTTGTTTATTTGAATTAGATCAAGCAGTTTATGCGGTTTCTTGATGCTTTTGCCTTTTTGACCCGTGTCTTTTTTTTGATTTTGAGTTGGATCTACTTGCGGAACCCTACGAACTGATTTATCTTTATTCTTTTTCTGATCTAGCAGTATCTTTGGTCTACGGGGCTTATCTCTGTTTAGTTCTCCAGAACGGCTGGGATTCACTTTGTTTTGCTTTACATTGTTGTCAATAGTAGCATGCTTTTTACTTAAAGTAATGAGCTGTTGCGTTAGTTTATAGATACCTATAGCAAGAAGGTAAGGTACAGTCAACAATAAGGCAACTCCATAAAAGAAATATGAGAACAGCCAGTTTTCAAAAAAAGACGTCAAGCCATTGACGATATTTTGGCTTGAAGCAGAAATGTATTCTTTTGTTGTTTGGAAATTAAAACTATACGGTAATATAAAACAAGTCAGTAGAGAGAGAATATGCCAAACCAAAAATAATAAACTACATATAACAATCGGGGCTATAGAAAAAATAAATCCAATTGCTTTTGAAAAAAAGTCAACAAGTGGTGTGAGTTTTTTATATATGTTCTGTGTGGCCATATTAAATGTGTCACGCATAATTAAGCTCCTTTTGGTATGGTTTATCTTCACAGTGTACACATGGTTTTATGGTACCTGTATGAAGTCTAGTTGTCATTAAAAATATAAAAAGAAATTGTCTACAAGATAAAATGTATTTCATATACAAGGATATAGTATCAAATTTATTTTTGAATTGAGGAGGTAGACTACCGAATGTATTGGCTAGAAAGTTGATCATAGAGCATCATTACCCATTAAAAGACACTAAAGTCACTTGATTGCGAACTGAACGAGCTACACGTGCTCCCAGGACTTGCTGTAAGATCCATTTTTCCAAAAGGCATCCCTGGGTTTGATGAAGAGAGCTCATTAGAATGATTTGCTAAATTTTCTTCTGTCAGTACTTTAAATCCGCTGTTTGTTAGATCACCTAACGGTGTTCTTGGAGGTGTTCTTTGAGGTGTTCTTGGAGGTGTTCTTTGAGGTGTTCTTGGAGGTGAATAAAGCTGTGTAGCGTTACCTTGAGGATTATTAAGCATAGGGTTTGTCATGGAAGAAGAGTGAATTGGCATAGGGCTTGTCATATCAGTGCTTTGTGAGTCTCCGTGAGATGGTCTTCGAATACAACCCATGTCTCCATCTGTTTTAGATTCGTTAGTTTTATTAAGATTTTGAAGCTCAATTGATTGAACATACTCCTTATCTAGATCTAGCAATGATCTGATATCTAGCAATAATTTATTGATATCATCAGAAGTCTCAATAGGTGCTTCATCGCTGCGTTCGCGATGAGTAACAAAAAGCCCTACTATTGTATTTTTCAAGCAGGTTAAAATATCAAAACAAAATTTCATAATTTATCTCCAGGTATCAAAACATCTCGGCAAGACTACTAGTGACAGAACCACTAGAAGGGCTATAGGCGGAGCCAGTAGAGCCCTGATCAAGAGAAAGAAAATCCATTTTTCCAGTCATCTGCATAGAAATTGACGATTCCTTAGCCTTTTCAGCCTCTTCATCTAGAGCTTTTAAAGCAGCTGAAGTCAGCTTAGAAGGGGCAGATCCATTACCATTTGGCGTTATAAATTCACGAGAAGAAGTCGGATCTAATTGGCCTCTTTCTGGACTCAGAGCAAGGTGTTGATCCGGGGATTTGGGCGTGCCTCCATTATCAGCAGCAGCTTTTACAGGGCTATCATACCCTGCAGGACTGAGTACTAATTGTTTAATTGTTAAAAGACTCGATACTTCTGTTTTTAGTGTTTGACAGTAGTCGGCATGCCTCTCAATGAATTCAACAACAGTGCGAAATAAATTTGTTTTGTCGTGAGTAAGCAAGTCTGACTCATATGTGTTTAATTGTTCAAAGAGTAATTGAAGAGAAGCTATAGTGTTGTGCCCTGGTCCTGTACTGTTACTTTCGGTCAGGTCCTTAAGCTCTTTGGAAAGTTCATCAAGACCTAATTTAGTCTTACGAGTTGCGTCAATGGTATCGGTATTTTGTTGAAAAGATTGAAATGATTGGTCGATAAGATCTCGCTGATCGGCTAGAATATCCTGTTTATTTGCCGATACCAATTGGTTCAATTCGGAGAGCATTTCTGTACGAGTGGACTGAAATTTTAAAGAGATTTTTTCGATAGTCTCATTGTAAGTATCAGATTCCATATTCATTATCTCGAGTAGATGATTATGTGTATTTTCAAAAATTGCGAGATAGGCGGAAGAAAACTCTTTTAATAAATCATGATATTGTTCAAGTAGACATTCAAAAGCAGTATCATAACACTCTTCATAAATTTTGTGAAAATCTTTCGCAATCTTTTTTGATCCTTGAATTTTCGCCCACAAAGATTCTTTATGTGCAGTAAGTGTCTTTAACATCGAATGAACTTTAGTAGACTTTTCAGAAAAATTGCGCATCAGCTCACTGTGATCTTTTGTGAAGTGTTTCAACTGTTTTTCATTATTGACTTTTTCCTTCTCTATCTGATAATACTCCAGAATCATTGTTTGAATTAACCCTTGAAGTTTCTGTTTTAATGCAGCTATTGTTTTTCTGTGAGTATCAATAGCCTGAGGTGCGTTTGAAGGTGGGGAAAATCTGGATAGTTTATCTATTTTTGTGAGAATTTTTAAAATAGAATCATCATCTGGTGAGACCCGATCTGCATCGACTGGTTTTTTAGAAATCAGATAGTAACCAGCAGCACAAACTGCAGCTAAACTGACAACCAATCTATTGGTACTATGTTCACTTGAAGTCAAAAAAGTTTTGAAAGGTTCATAAGCTATGGTCGTAAAACGACGTGAAAGTATGGGAAGTTGTAGAAAATCTAAAAAGCTCATAGCCCTTCCCCGTTTGGTTAATGGTCTCATATGTTAGAACTCTGTTAATTATGATTGATTGATAATTAAACACATCCAAAAATAAATTGCCAGCATTTTACTATGACAACGGTAGCTTAATTTTTAAGTACATGAATAATTGATTTTAATATTACTAGGAGAGAAGAGTGTGTGGCGATGTATCAGTATAATAATAAAAAATCGTACAGAATCTATAACAAGGTCAGGTAATTTCTTTTAAGATATATAATTTGGCACATAGACTGAGGAAAATAATTGAACAGATGAATTAACATGAAAAGCTTGGATTGATGGCAGAGTAAATATAGGTAAGATGCATTTACAAGGTGGAAATATCAATATATATTAGCAACTGAAGATAAATTTGACGTTTGGGGAATGCTCAATGGAAATCAAAAAACATAAAACAATCCAGATATCAGTTCAGTCATTGGCGACTATCATCGGTTTGATAGTGCTTTTTTATGCAGCTTATCGGTTCTGTCTTTTGGATAATGGTGAAAAATTAATCGATCAGACGTATACTCAAACTGTTGCACATAGATTACAAGAAGGTGTCAATGAGAAAGCCTTACAATCTAGACATCTCAATTCAAAAAACAAAAACCTGTCATTCGATACCGTGTACATCAATTTAGATAGAAAGATTAATCGTGGGATAAAACTAAAGGCATCCTTGGATGAACAGGGCTTTAATAGTAAGCGTTTCAGTGCAATAGATGGCCAAAAGTTAGACATTAGACTGCTTCAAGATTTGGGGGTGGTTGACCAACAACTGGCCAGTGCTATGGGGTTATCAAATGGGTGGGTGAATCTTCGCAAGCGAGATCAATTCAAATCTGGACAATTGGGTGTGATTATAAGTCACCTATTAGTAATGAAAGAAAGTCTGAGTGAGGACAGCGATTATTTACTTGTATTAGAAGATGACGTGATGCTACCTAAAAATTTTCACCAAACAGTAAAAAAAGTGGCCGCACAGCTGTCACAAAGTGACTTCGATCTTGTTCAACTGTCAGGGCAGAATAATATGAAGTTTTGCCAACAGTCAAAATTTAAATTTTTACACCAAAAGATATGCAGAGGCACCTTGGATCCACGCAGAGTGATGCAAGCGTCATCAAAAATTCAGTCAGCAAAATTCAGTATGGGCGCTTGGGCATACCTGGTTAAAAAGTCCTCGATATCGAAATACATTGGGCATTTTTCATTGCCATTATTACAGCGACCAAGTTGGGTGGACCAGCGAGAACCAATTAAATACTGGGGTCCACTGGACATATATCAGTGGCTATTTGAAGACATTAGAATCGCAACAGTTTATCCAACTGTAATTGATGTATCAGACACTGAATCATGGATAAATCAGGACAGTACTTCATCACAATGATTTGATAGTGATGCCATTTGGCAGACTTCTTAAACATAACAGATCGTTATAAATCCTTAAAAAAGCGCTCATCCTGTATGAACGCTGGAATGATATGTGAACAATTAGGATAATTATCCTTTGGCTGGTGTTATTTTAATGGGATTACCGTCAACATTAGGTGTAAAAATAAGAGATTTTTCGACAGGTATGGCGATTTATAAAATCAAATAATAGGATAGAATGCCTTTATCCAAAAGAGCAGATACGATTTCAATAAGAACAAAAATATAGACGAAATCCCACGGTATCATCAAGCAGTAGTTTCGAGAACAGCCGTATCCTGCACTGTCTCTTGAACTGAATTCTCAGCTATCTGAATTGGATCAGACTGATCTTTCTGAGTTAATCCCACTTCTAAACCATCTTGTGCCGATTGAGTCATATCAGCTGCAGTATGCTGTTCTATAGGTGGAATAAAGTCAGACTGCGAAATTCTGAGAACAAGACCAATGGTTTCATTGTCAAGATAGTATAACTTATTCAACTTCAGATGACGCTTTTCGACACATTCATCAAAGAGAACGACATTACCGGAGACCAATTTCTCAAATTGAATATTTGCTGCAAGATCTACATAGAGATTATGGCTGAATTTGAGGTTGCCATTCAAAGAGATACCATCTGTCAAGGAGGTATCAGGGCTGTGATCGTCAGAAATGGTTTCGTTAATAGGAATCTTAATGGCGTTTCTACTCAATTTAGCAACCCATGCTCTTTTAATAAATGGCAATGAGTGTCTTTTCAATCCAGATTCAATTGAAGAAATTGATTTTGAGGGATTCTGTTTGTCTATGTAGGTAGCTTCAGAATCAGTTGCCATATGTTTAGAATTGAGGAAATTGAGGTATTTAGAACTTTGAATGTTACCAAATTTATCGTTGTCAGGTTGTTGGTAAATGATCAATTCAATCCGATAACCTTTATCAGTCAAGCTTTTACCTTCAGATTCAGCATGAACCACTGCAGAAAGTAGGATTATCTTGACAATCAATACAATTCTTAATAAAATTTGCACCACTAGTCCTAAGTAAAGAACAATCCTATCATTTCACGCTTTGGGGAGTATTGCAAGATGAAACTGACCATAGATGAGATTAATTTAATTGACCCAACTCCAGAAGCATGGACCAGCAAGGCTGTAAAAAGCATACCTGAATTATTATCTGACCATGCCTGTTGTGAAAAAAAAGCTGCACAAATGGCGTTGAGTTTGATGAGTTCATTTCATAGGCATCCCAATGTAATAGAAAAATTATCAAAAATTGCCAGAGAAGAGCTCGTACATTACGAACAAGTATTGAAACTGCACAAGAGATTGGCGATCAGATTCAATCCAAAACCAGCAGGTAGATATGCAAAAGCGCTGTGGTCAGGGATTGACCAGAGCAACCAATATCGATTGGTTGATAAATTGATGATAGCAGCCATCATTGAAGCCAGATCGTGTGAAAGATTTTCCTGTTTAGTGCCAGTATTAGCGGATCCATTATCCAATTATTACAGCAGACTACATGAAGCTGAAAAAAGGCATGCACTCATCTACCTAGAATTCGCAAAGTTAATCAGCAGTGATGATGTGATTCAAAAGCGGCTAAATTATTTTTTAGAGATAGAAAGCAAATGCATCATGGCCCCAGAGGCAGAATTTCGTTTTCACAGTGGTGTTCCAATAAGCTAAATACAAAGAAGTAGACAAAATAATTGCAAAATGACACCAAGAAATAGAGCTGTAAAAAAGTGCCATACAAAACCAAATCAAACACAAAATCAAGCGCTGTTGAAAAGCAATGAACAGTTTTTACTAAACCAAAAAGATATTAAATTCAGTCGATTGGTGGCAAAGACGTTTTGGGAACTATGTTATTTTGATGAATTTGGGTATGAGTGGATAATAAAGTGCAGTTTGAATCTGCAAATCAGGAAAAATGGGTTGAAGGCAGTTTGCATAGGTTGACAACTGCTTGTGATATTGAGAAGGAATGGCATCTGGGAAATGTGTTTTTCCTGTGCTTAAAAACTGATTTATTTGTGAGGTTTTAAAATCAACAATCCATAAAGTATGAGTGGTATTATCGATGAAAACATAGTCAATCCTATGTTTTTTTTCATGATGAATCACAGTGCATTCTGACATATTGGTAGAGCTGTTTTTGAGCCAGACAAAATGTCGATCTGATGGCAAATCAGACAGTTTGTCAAATAATTTTACCAATGCTCTGTCATGATGCGCTTGGTCAATTTGAAATTGCAGAGCAACCTGCAAAAATTTTTCGTAAGAAGGGAGCTTGGTATGATTGGGGTGTAGTGCCAATTCCATAAAACGATGTACCAGTTTTCCCCATTGGGTATCCATACAGACAGCGTCATCAAAGAGATCTTTCAGAACAAAACCAGGAGATTCATTTGGTTTGGTTGTCTGAAAGGATTGTTCTGACAGGGCAAGGTTAAGTGGGTGAGTCCAAAAAGCAGGCAGACAATAACGCAGGGAGGATTGTTCAATGCGGTCTGTTTTGTGATGCGGTTGATATTGATGGGTTTTAATATCCGGAATATTTGTGTCTAAAATGGGTGCCAGTTTTTTCATAATGGATCGTTCGGGATATGAGGCCTTCTGATCACTGACTAGGTGCAATTGAAATTTAGCTCTGGTAAATGCGACATAATAGAGTCTTTCAAATTCTGCCATTTCAGCCCTTTTTTCGACACTTCTAAGATATTTATGAATGGAGTTCTGATGGCTCCTATGACGCGGGTGGGTATGCATGAGAAGATGAAAGTCTAAGCCATTTTGTGCATAGGTCCAGTCTAAAATCGGCTTTTCAGATAGCGGTGTTATTTTTTCGAGATGGGGCACAATGACAATATCAAATTCCAGTCCTTTGGACTTATGAATGGTCATGATGTTGAGGGCGTTATCTGATGAGGTATGCGACTGCTCAGGATAGGTTTCTAACAGCTGATAGAGAGATTCAGGGTTAAGTGTTTGGCTAGAATGTTCAAGCTGTGAGACCATTTTAAAAAACAGCTCACAATGAGAGTGGTCAAGTTCAGCCTGCAGTGCAAGATCAAAACCCAGTAGGTGCCATGTTTTTTTAGAAAGTGTGTGCAAATGATCACTACCAAAGAGACTCAAGTAGTCTGATAAAATAGGATAGATGCGTTTATAGATGGCCTGTCCTTCGGAGGAAAGTTTATCCGAGAGCCGGTTGAGATTATCCCAAATCGCACTGTGTTTGTCTTGACAAACCAAGACAATGTCGGCAAGTGGCATAGCAACAGCAGGTGAGTTTAAAAAACCAACCCAAGTACTGCGTGCAAAGTAATCAAAAGGCAAACAGATGAGATTATAGCAGTCGAGAACAGCTTGAGAGTTGGATAATGAGTGCAAACCTATACCAGTATAGGGAATATTATTTTGTTTGAATAGGCTCAGTATCGGGGTGAGCTGTGCACGAGATCTAACCAAAAGGCATTTAGAAGCATTCGGATATTGATCATTGAGTGTGGATATCAGTTTGGAAATGGCAAGAGGTTGTGATACATCTTGATCAAGACAATGGTAATTCAAGCCACCCTGATGATGACCATAAACAGATTGGCTAGGGTAAAATGCATTGAACCTGGGATTCATAAAATGGCTAAAACAATGGTTGAGCTGAGTGATGAGTTGGTCACAAGTTCTGTAATTAGAGCTGAGCTGTAAGTTAATCAATTGGACGCCACTAAAACCATCAGTTTGAACTTGTTTGAACAATTTGACTTCAGCTTGTCTGAAACGATAAATACTTTGCATGGGATCGCCAACAACGCAAATGCTTCGGTTGGGTTCTCCCTGCCAAGAGGAAAATGCCAATTCTAAAATACGAAATTGACCAATGGAGGTGTCCTGAAACTCATCAATCAAAACGTGCTGATAGTTTTTATAAATTTGTAAAAACAAATGTTGACTGTGTTTCTCATCAAGCAAGGCTTGTTGGAGTTGTAAATTGATGCCAGCAAAATCAGTGCATTTTTGGGATTCCATCTGTAGGTGCAAAAAAGCAGCCAGTGAGGGCAAAAGGTTGAATAGGGGTTTGAGCGTCTCCCATTGGGTATCTTGATCAGAAAGCAAAGGTTGAACAGAGCAGTCTTGAAGCAGGTGAAGCAAAGTAGAATCATCATGCAGAGGTAATAAATGAGAAAAAAATTGCTCTTTCAAATCAAGATAAATTTCTTTATCCGTCACTGTAAGTTGTTTGAGAGCACTTTGGTTGGCAAAGCCCTGTTCAATGCCGAAGCGTTTTCTATATGAACCTGATTTTGAAAGTAAAAATGTCGAAAAAAACTGCCATTCGTCCATTGTCCATGAAGAGGGGTGTACATCTAAAATAGATTGAAAGGGGCTAGAGATGCCCATGGATGCATTCAGTGAGTTTAACTTGATTAAGACTGAGAGAAAATCAGAAAGTTGATCTGGCGACAAAACAGAGTTCAGTTGGTCAATATGTGACTGTTGAATGTGAGTAATGGTTGTTGAAAAAAGTTCAATAAAGTCTGTGTGCTTGGTTTGAACAGTGAGAGATAACCATTTTTCACGATTGGCAAGGGCAGCCACGAGCAGGCGTTCAACTTGTTGAAAGTCGTGGAATTGATGCAAAAGTAATGCCTGAAAATCGTCATAATGACGTGAATCGCTTTCCAAGCAATGAGATTGAATGAACTGAGTGATGCAGTCACGATAAAAAGGCTCAGGCATTAAATTTAAAGTGAATTGTCCATAGAGAAGAAAAGGTGGTTGGCAGAAGCGCAAAAATTGTTGGCAGCAAGCATCAATGGTCATGATGGAAAGCTCAGAGGCAATGTGTTCAAAGGCCCAGTTGAGTTTTTTAGCATGGGTGCTAACTGATCGTGCCAAATTCCAAGTCAATATCTCGTGTGGCTTTTTCGGCGGGGATGAATTGGATACTGAAGATAGTGCATTTTGAATGCGGTGGCGCATCTCACCGGCAGCTTTTTTAGTAAAAGTAATGGCAAGGACTTGGCTTGGGGATTGACAGGTAGCAAGTAGGCGCAAATAGCGTTGGATTAAAAGCTCAGTTTTACCCGAGCCTGCCGGTGCTTGAATGATATATGATTGATAGGGGTTAATGGCGCTCTGGCGGGCAGATTGATCGCTTTTTAAGCTCGGTGTGGTTGTCTCATGCATGGCTTGACTCGCTGTGATTGTTTGTGGTGAGGCAGCCAATGTCCATAGAATCATCAGTGTGACCGGTTTGCTCAGCAGGATACTCTGTGTTTAAACGAGAAAGAAGATTGTTGTCAATGCCAGTTTTTTTTTCGTGTATTCTGCAGACGTTTTGCAATTGGCAAATGGTGCATGTTGTTTTGACATTGAACGGATTTTTTATGATAGAGCCCTTTTTATAGGCATCAATCAGCTCTGAAAGAGCCGCCTGCCAAATTGAAATCTGTTGAGGCCAACTATTGTATAATGTTGCTTCTTCAATTGATTCATTGAGTTTTATTTTGGAAATGGGTTTGATCCCCGGTAGGTCAGATTCAAAGTGACCGTAGCCGCTATAGCCATAGTTTTCCGGGTGCAAACTCGCATAAGCGATTGAGGAACTATTGCCAAGACAGAGCGCATAGATGATCAGTTGTGGATTTTGAGGAGGGGCATTGAGCCAATGAGAACGTTGGGTTAGACCTGTTTTATAGTCAATGATTCTGTACGAATTATCTGGGTATTTGTCAATTCTATCCAGTCGTATTCTAAAGGTTAGGCCAAAAAGTGTTTTTTCCAGGGCCAATTCATGTTGGCTCTCGATGATGGTGTCGTTTTTATGTGCATCCATTCGATAAATGAGCCAGTCTCGTAATAAGTTGTGGAGATGAATAGATAGGGTGTTTTTTTGCTGCGAAGATAGATAGCGGTATTTTGATTGAGATGAAAGCAATAGATTGATCTTGTTGTCGACCTGCGTTTCAGTGGGAAAGTGGTCGGTTTTGATGTCGTCAAAACTGGCTAAGAGCTCATGAATGAGGGTGCCAACATCAGCAGGTCCAATGCCATATGAATCAGGTTTTTGTGTTTGAATATTAAGTCTATGCTGTAAAAATCCTTGGGCATGACAACGACTGTAAGACTGTATTACAGAAGTGGAAATGGATCGTTCAGATTCAGATATTTCAGGGCCAAAGTTTTGATCTTTTTTCAATATGGCCTGGTTGGGACAAGTGTAATAAGGCAGATGTTTATTAAAGTCTGCGACAGTGTCGTTGATCAAGTCGACTAGAAAAAAAGATGGCAGTAATGGTTGTGCTTGATCATCAAAGAGGGGTGACAAAAATCGAATTTTTTTTGCAGAGTGCGTCAGAGTGGTGTGTATACTGGCATAGCAAGATTGTTGCGTAGAGTCTATGGCATCATCATTGATAGAGGGAGGCCAATTGCCACTGTGACAGGATAGAAAAATCAGTGAATCAAATGGCATTTCGAGTGCATGTGACCAGCTCATCACAACAATATTGCTGATGCTGGTGTCATTGTAGTAGGTGTTATCAAGGTGGACAAAGACGCAGTCTAACCAACTGTGATAATCAAATAAGGGCTCAGCAATGAATTCAAGAGGTCGCGCTTCATACACAGTTTTGATCCATAAAGCATAGAGTGCTTCTTGGGTGGGGCTTTTTGGTGCGATATATGGAAAATGATTCAATAAGAAGGATTGGAACCAATTAGCCCATTCATGAAAGGACACTGTGTGATCAACATCAATGGATATAAAATCGCATAACTGTTGGTGGCATGCAGCCAAATGAGGTTGAGAAGGGGTATTCTCTATGGTTATTCTTGTCCATTGAGAAAGTGGGACATGAGCGAATTTTTGGAGTACTATATGATATGTTGAAGTGGTGAAGTCAGGGTTTTGAAAGCAAGGAAATGAGAAAATTTGTTGTAAAAGAGCAAAACTAGGTTGTTTGAAAAAAAGCAAAAGAGAATTGAGTGACTGGCACAGGGAAAAACTTGCAAGAGGCTGAGGAATGAAACTCGATATGTGATTGGAGCTGACTTTGAGGCAAGGTGAAAGAAGATCTATAGAAGATTTAAGAGGGTCAATGATCTTAGCATAATCGCTGTGTTGTGGGATAATAATACCAAGAGTGCCCTGGGTTTCTTCAGTCAGGGACTGGGAGATGTGATCCAGAAGATAGTCAATCTGATCATGCTGATTGTGACAGACAGTGACGTCAATAGTAGGAGTATCAACCAAAGTGGATAGAGAAAAAAGTGATGAATTCCCTAGGCAGGTGAAAATTCTTTTTAGATTGTTTGTGAGTACATTAAAACCAATGAATGTGGTAATGTTTTGGTTCATCGGTTGATGCCATTGTGAAAAAGAGTCCTCAAGGGTGGAGTGGTCAATGCAGTGATATTGAGAGCACAATTGTTGATAGGCAAGTTTTGTTCTGGAAAAAAGTGGATCATCTATGCTGTGTTGGTCATGTGAAAATTGGATCTCATGCTGGTAATGGTGATGATATTGCTTAGCAAGCTGCCACAGCAATGATGGATTATGATCATGTTGAATTGTATCGAGGGCATGATGCCAGAGTAGAATTTGTTGATTATGAGACAAGATGTAACCGGTTGAGTGTGGCATTGCAGTATAAGAGAATTCCAGCCACTGTGAAAAACTCATCACTTGAGGCATAAGAAATGGTTTTGAGGATTGGGATTGTTTTTTGGCAATGGATGCGGATAACCAATGAGATTGTTGAGAATTAGAGCAAACGACAATGTGCTTTTCGCTCAGCTGATCAACAGCCAGATGGCTCGTATTTTGCTTAAGGAAATCTTGTACTGTGTGAATATCTGTCATCATAATAGTGTAGTGAATAATGTGATATAAATAAAGCAATCTGGCAAATTCAATACAAGATATTTAGAGGTAATAACTGAGATAAAATAGAAATAGATTTTACCCAAAAAATGCAGAAACAAAAGAATGACCAAGCAGGATGGTCAGCATGTCAAATGGTTAGAAGGGCCAATATATTGACAGTGCTAGACTCATGTTATAAGATTTGGCATCTTAAATTTAATGAGCCAGTAGAGTAAACGTAAGTCAAAAAAAGGAGGGTAGGATGCCGAATAAAAAAAAGAGAAAAGGAGGCAAAGCAGCGTCACAGGGGACAGTCAACAGAGATAAGGTCATGATGCAATATCGACAAGAATTAGATCAACTATTGCAACAGCAAGCAGCCCTTGATGAAAAAGGTTTGAACAGTTTTTTAAATAAACATGAGATTGCGCTCGTGCAAGGACATTATAAAGAGAAATTCGAACAGTGTCGTGAAGCACATTTTTTTCCGCATATCCACTGTATTACTTCAAGCAATTATAATCCATTTATGACAGTATTTCAACATTATTCAGAGCAAGGATATCTTAACAGCAACGAAGCAATAGAAGGGCTGGATCAAGTGGTCAATATGGGTGTTAACAGGAGTGGAAATACATTCTTAATGGAATTACTACTCAATGAGCAGTGGAATGCTGTCAAACAATGGTTAGATGCCTGTCAAAAATATCAGGTGGGGCTTGATCTCAAAAAATGTGATGATGAGAAAAGGACGGTATTGGAGCTGGCCATGATGATGGACACAGTGCCAACAGAAATTTTAGAAAATCTGATCAACCTTTATCCAGGAATTGGTGATATCAGTTCAAGATTACTGGAGGAGGCGCAGTGGGACATTTGTGGTTCTACAGGAGAGTGTGTCAATGAAGAGATGGCAGATGATCTAGCAAAGAGTATGGAAATGGCTCATAGGCAAAATAACCAATGGTTTATAGGGTATATGGAGCAGAACTATCCAGGGATTTATCGTGCACACAGAGCAGATATGGAGGCAAGATCTGTGTCACAGAATACAGTTAGAGAGTATTCAGGTGTATTGAGATCTGTTGGCATTGATCCTGAAAGAGATGAAAACGCACGGTGCAATGAAATTAGGCTGATGAGTCAGAGCCAAAGAAATATCGGTTTGCTGCAAGCAAGTGGTAGAAAAATGGGCTCATGTACCATGATAGAGCTATTGATAGGCATAAATGGTGGTCCGATAAAGGTTCAATTTTCGGCCAATGGTGTGCAAATTGATGTGGCAGATCAAGCTGGCAGTGATACTGAATTAATCACTCTCAATTGGACAGCTAACAACACAAAAGCGGTGATTGATATGCTGAGAAAGCAAGGGTTTTTAAGAGAATACCGTAATGTAGTTGATGAGGTAAGAAAGTCTCTGGAAGCAGAACAAGGAAAATTAACAGGATCTTCAAAAAGAAAAAAGTATATAGAAAATAGTGTCGCGGCTGCAAGAAGCGCATCAGTAAGAGAAGACGTTGATTTACCAGTGAGGGCAATCAGTCAAAGAATTGAGCCTGAAGGATTAAGTATGGGGTTGTCTAGGCCATTGGGATTTTTTTCTGAAGGGAAAGCAGCGTCAGAAAACGTCGGTGGTAAAGACGATGCATTTCAGGGGCATGATCAAACAGGTAGTGAAGATCTAGAAGATTGGCTCGTCGTAGAACCACCATGTTGAATTAAAATCATTAGATAGTCAGTTTCCTTTAAGGTCCTCTAGAAAATAGATTGCCAAGTACCCAGGCTGCACCAACCGCAAGAGCAGCATTGAAATATGATATTTTTGGCAGACTGTGTTTAAAATCATGCTGCATAACTTTTTCCTGTAATGCATTTGTTGCATCAAGTATTTCTTGAAGGTGTGGTTTTTGGTGATAACTCAGTGCGATGAGGTGTTGAGAAGTGTCATACTTTTTAAGTGTATCAAGAATAGATCTTCTATACTGAGAAAATTCAGAAAGGAGTTTCTTGCTTTCAGCCTGATTGAATTCAAGGGAATCTAAATCGAGATAACCTATGAATTTTTGGGTAGCATTAAAGCTATTCTGTATATTTTTGGTATAGTCTCTGTATATTCTTGACTTAGCGCCTATTTTACTCAAATCTAGAGAACGTAATTCTGGAAATCCAAGGTCCTTACTAAGTTCTAGAGTATTCATAATATGAGTAGATAGTGATTTGAGATCAGATTTTAGATCTTTGATATTAATAAATAGTTTAGATGGATCAATCTTTGTCATAACAATATTCCAATAGGTTGAGTGTTTGTATAGTATAAATATGTGTTAATGTATGATTATTTGAAAAATAATCATTAATAAGGTCAAACAATGCAGGGTATGCGTTCAAAAGAATCACAGATTGAGAACCCTTTTCAGTATGGTTTAGGGCAGGTAGACCTCATATATACCAAAGCAATAGATTAGAATAAAGTTTAGAAAAGTTGGTGCAATAGATTATCTATAGTCATGATAAGAATGAAGAGTTATGTTTGAAGAGAAAAACAAAGATAGTAGAAAAATAAGTAATGCAGGTGTAAGAATTGCTTGAAAAGATTGTAGATGAATTGCTTAAGTTTGCGTGTGCCTGTCTTCGGGTTTTGGTAAGAAGACCCGAACGCAAAGACCCACACCATTTCTGGGTGTTTCAAGTTCAATGCGACCATGATGAAGATCAACAATTTGATTGACGATGTTCAGTCCAAGGCCAGTGCCTGTCTGGGCATTACCAATTACTCGATAGAATCGCTCAAAAACACGTTTCTGTAGGTCTTTTGGTATGCCAGGTCCTTGGTCAAGAAAAGACAGCACATATTCGTTCTTAAAGCGATCAAGTGTAATGACGATTTCGGTATTGGGTTCACTATAGCGAATGGAGTTGTCAACAAGGTTTGAAATCAGTGTCTGTAGTGCAATCTCATGTCCAAAAATAACGCCAGCATCTTTTAAATTGTCTTGAAAAGAAATTTTTATGTCTTTTTTAATGGCGGTAACAGCAAGTTCTGCAAGGACAAGTGTGACTGATGAGGCGATATTGATCAGCACATGCTCACGCAAATGCGCATCGGGCATGGTTCGGCTTAACATCAAGAGCTGATCTATGGTGTGTGTGGCTCTATCGACACTGGTGATGATTTTTTCTAGCTGAACCTTGATGTCCGATGGTTTTTTTGCACTTTGAGCAACTTGTACATGAGTTTTCAAGGCTGCCAATGGAGTTTTTAGCTCATGAGCTGCGTCTGCTGCAAAGCGGCTTTCACGCATAAAATTATTGTGAAGTCTATCAAAGAGTGAGTTGATTTCATTGATGAGAGGCTGAATCTCTCTTGGAATATTTTGAGTTGGTATGGGGTTGAGATTGTTATGGGCTCGCTGCTTAATCTCTTGGCTTGTGGATTGTATGCTAACAAGACTGCGGCTGATAATAATCCAGAGAAAGAGTCCTAAGGGAGGGATGGTCAACAGAATGATAACAATCGCCTTGGTATTGGCATTTTCCTCGATATAAAGTCGGGTATGATGAGGATGGAAAATAACCACTGAATTTCCAGTGCTGGTAACGAGTTTAAACGTACGCCATTTCTCGCCATTAATCTGAATGGAGTTAAAGCCTACCGGAATGGGTTTACTTGGGTCTGGTGCTCGAGGAGATTTGGCAATGAGTTTGCCTAACGGGTTATAGACTTTAAATTGAATATTGTCGAGCGATCTATGTAGTTCATCAAGGTATGATTGATCGTCATAGGGTATGGCTTCTATTGACTTTGCATAGTATTCAACTTTGGCATGTAGTCCACGTGGGGTGGCGTAGATGGTGATGTCTTCATGGAGAAAGGCATTAATGCTGTGTGCCATAATCACCATCTGTGCATCAAGATGTGGACGAATAGACTTATAGCCAAAGTATAAGTTACTGATTATGGCAAGATTGGTTGCAAACAAAACGCCTATAAGCAAATTTGCAACTAAAAATTGACGTATTGAACGCATTAACCCTCTTCTGCGATATAGCCAACACCACGAATGGTTTTTATTGAAATGGCATTGGAAATCTTTTTACGTATATGATGAATATGCACTTCTATTGCGTTGCTGTCAACATCATCTCCCCACCCATAGAGTGCTTGAGACAACATATCTCTGGTGACGACTTTTCCAGTCATTTCAACTAGTTTAGACAGAAGCGTAAACTCACGACGAGAAAATTCAACAAGATTGTCTGAAATAAACACTTTGTGTGCTGACTGGTCAATGGATACTTTCCCAAGTGAAAGAATAGAAGTCGACTGTTTGCTTTCTCCACGGCGTGTAATTGTTCTCAGTCTTGCACAAAGTTCTGATAAATCAAATGGCTTCGTAAGATAGTCATCCGCGCCTTGATCCAATCCATTGACTTTATCTGGAATGGTATTTCTGGCTGTCAATATCAATATCGGTGTTGTCACTTTATGACTACGCAAAGATTGTAAAATCTCAAGTCCTGATTTTTTTGGCAGTCCAAGATCTAGTATGATTGCATCAAAAGATTCTTTTTGATTGGGCAGTAAAAGTGTATCCAGCGCAGTTTGGCCATCAGTTAACCATTCTACAGAATACATGTGTTGTTTAAGCCCAGATATGATTGCATCGCCCAGTAACTGGTCATCTTCAACTAAAAGTACTCTCACATTTTCTCCATATTTTATTTATTCATGGCAAATTATAAAGGTTAATTTAAGAAATTACAAGATATATAGTAAATTAACAATGATTTTTTACATATAATCAGTGCCAAATAAGCAATTGGGATTGGTAGTCTTGAAATATAAATATAGATGATTTAGTCTCATAATTAAGCATTTGAGTCAATTGATATGATTGAGAAAAACCTGGTAGATAAGCTCTTAAAAATCATCGATAAGATAGTTCGTGAAATGACAATAGAAAATCACGCTTATTTCAGTTTATTCATCCAAAATATTTATCAAAGCATATGTCACAAGTACGATCAAAACATCAATGATCAAAAGCTGCAAAAGTTATTAATCGCCATATGGAAAACAGTTGAGAAGAGAAAAGACCACTGTTCAATAAAAATTTATGATGAAGTAGAGGAAGGGAGCTATACCAGTATTTTGGTTGTCAGTATGGCAGATTTGCCATTTGTGGTAGACACAATACGCATTTCAATTAACAATCACAACATGCCAATCAGAAATTTTTACAATGTTGCGCAATTGGCCATTGAAAGAGACCGAGAAGGCAAGATTATCCCAAACATGACGATGTCAGGACAAAATGAGGAGTTGGTTTCAGTCTTTATACTCGATCAAATATCAGAAAAAGAAAAGCAAGTATTGACTAATGCCCTCCTAGTCACTTTGAGTGATGTCAACAATGCAGTCGAGGACTGGAGAAAAATGCAAAGCTTGATGAAAGAAGTGGTCGAGACATGGGATGGTGCATTTAAGACTCAACAAGGCAAGAAGAAATTACAAGAAGTCAAGTTGTATATGGAGTGGCTACATGAGTACTTCACTTTTTTTGGGGCACAGTGCTATTCAGTTAAAAAAGATTCTTCTGGCATCAGTTATTTAAAAAAGGATAAAGGGACAGGTCTTGGAATATCGCAAAATACTGACTGTTCAATTATGACAGAAAAAGATACTTTCAGAGTAAAAAATAGTCCCAAGCCAAATCAATGTGAGACAGGTCTATTCTATATCACAAAATCCACGCAACGATGTAGTATTCATAGAGATGTGTATACTGATTTATTGGTATTGAGAATTTTAAATGAAAATTCAGAAGTGATTGGTGAGGTAAGATTTGCAGGTTTGCTAAGCAGCGAGGCATATGATGCAGATCCAAGTAAAATACCTTGGCTCAGAAAAAAAATATCTGATGTGATTGATCAAACAGGATTAAAGTCAAGATATTCCACTAAGGCATTGACTCACATTCTAAAAAATGTACCAACAGATGAGATGTTTCAGTCTACGACATCAGACTTAAAAAAGCTAGGCTTGATGCAGCTATCAGTCAAAGGTTTAAAGAAAACCAAAGTGGTGATTCGTCTCGATATATTAGAGTCATTTTACACAATGATTTTATTGATGCCGAAAGATTATTATAACATGCAAGTGATGACAAGCATTACCAAATACATAAAATTATTGACAAAAGCGGATAAGATAGACTGGATGTCGAGCTTTAGTGACAATACCCTGGTGAGTATTTATTACACAATTAAGAACAGACCAGAAGTTAAGATATCGAAGAAAACGATAGAATTAATTGAAAATAAAATCACAGAAATAGGCAAGCCATGGTGGGAGGGTATTATCCAAGCCCATAGAGTTTCCGGTCAAGATATTGAGCTTGAAAAGTTGATGGAGTATAAAGATTTTTTTGGTTCTAAGTACCAGAGTAAATACAAAGGGATCGATGTCATTGAAGATATTCAGTACATTGAAAAGGTTAAGTTAAATATAGGGCCAAAGTTACACATACGGTTCAAAAAAATAGTAAAAAACGATAACAGTAAGTTGTTTTGGTCAATGAAAATGTACCAAGTAAATTCAGAAATTACACTTTCAGATATTTTGCCAGTACTAGAAAACCTTGGTTTACTCGTGATGAGGGAAGATAACTTTCGCTTGGTTGATTTAGACGATGAAGAAAAAGTATATTCCATAGTCGATTTAGATATCGCTCCAGCAGTGGATAAAGCAGACTTGACAAAGTCTAGGGTGGCTGAAGTCATTGAATGTATAAAAAGTGTCATAGAAAATAAGGCGCATAATGATGCCATCAATAAATTACTAACTCTAGCAGATATCAAGTATGAGAGTATACAGGTTCTTCGAGCCTACATCTATTATGCCAAGCAAACCAACTTCATTTTGAGTACAGAATATATGATGCAAAGTGTTGTAAAATATCCTGATCTGTCGAAAATGATTATAGATATGTTTCAGAAAAAATTCTCAGTAGATGTTGAGCGGTCTGGTGATGCGTCTAATATAGAGATGGAGATTAAAAAATTTGAAAGTGATGTTGAAACAGTCTCAAGTTTAAATGAAGACAGGGTTTTTAAGCGATTGCTGAACAGTATTAAGGCTACAGTAAGAACCAATCATTACAGGAAGGATTCAGAGGCACTGGTTTTGAAAATGAAGCCAAGATCGATTCCTGAGATGCCTTTGCCAGTTCCAAAAATAGAAGCCTTTGTGTTTTCATACCAGGTTGTCGGTACGCACCTGAGAATGAGTCTAGTTTCCAGAGGAGGAATTCGGTGGTCAGATCGGCTTGAAGATTATAGAACCGAGGTCTTGGGGTTAATGCATGCTCAGCAGTTGAAAAATGCGGTCATTGTGCCTGATGGTGCAAAAGGCGTCTTTGTACCTAAGCAGCTCAATAAAAAAATGACAAGGGAGGAATACGCTGCAGAGGGATTAAGGTGTTATCAGATATTTATAAAATCAATCATTTCAATTTCAGATAACTATATAGATGGTAAGTTGGTAAAGCCGTCGTGTGTAAAATGCTATGATGATGAAGATGCATATTTTGTTGTTGCTGCAGATAAAGGAACAGCAACTTTTTCAGACTATGCCAATGCGATTGCTAGGGAGAAAAAGTTTTGGTTAGATGATGCTTTTGCGTCAGGTGGTCACAATGGGTATGATCATAAAAAAATAGGGATAACTGCTAAGGGGGCATGGCAGTCAGTATGTTGGCATTTCACAATGCTGGGAATCAACCCAGACAGGGATAGCTTCACTGTGGTAGGAATTGGTGATATGAGTGGAGATGTATTTGGCAATGGAATGTTGTTATCTCGCGAGATATGTTTGATTGCTGCTTTCGATCACAGGCATATATTCATAGACCCAAAACCCAACAAAAAAACAGGTTTGCAGGAGAGGAGGCGATTATTCAGCCTGGCGAGCAGTAGTTGGGATGATTATAATAAAGATCTAATATCGCAGGGTGGAGGTGTTTTTTCTCGAGAAGAAAAATATATACATTTGACAGACGAAATTTGTTCCCTTCTTGGTGTTGAAGAGTATACAATGACGCCAAATCAGCTGATTAAGAGTATTTTGTCATCTGAAGTAGATCTAATATGGAATGGCGGTATTGGCACATATATCAGAGCCTCAACAGAGAGGAATTCTGATGTCAAAGATATGGCCAATGATGGGTGTCGGATTGTAGCATCTGATCTAAGAGCAAGAGTGTTTGGCGAAGGTGGTAATCTAGGAATTACTCAGTTAGCAAGAAGAGAGTATGAGCTGCAAGGCGGTTTAATTAATACAGATTTTATTGACAACGCGGGTGGCGTTGCCTGTAGTGACAGTGAGGTCAATATAAAAATAGCACTGGGTGCTATTGTGAAATCAGGTGATATGACCATTGCTCAGAGGAATCAGCTGTTGGTTGATGTTGAAAAAGACGTGGTGAGAATGATACTCCATAATATTCACATTCAAAATTTTGCACTCAGCGCTGACCAAATGCAAGCAGAGGCAGGTGTAGATGTTTATATACGATATATCGCTTGTTTGGATAAGTTGCATGTATCTAATCCAGAGGTTGATAAGCTTCCAGGGCAAAAAGAGATAATGGCCAGGCAGGCATATGGAAAAACAGTCGTCAGATCAGAGTTGGCTATTATGTGTTCACATGCAAAAACATTATTGACAAGGAGCTTGTTAAAGGGTGGGCTAATAGATGACCCATATACATTGCTTTATTTGTACCATACATTTCCAGATGAGATTGCTTCAAAATACAGTGAATCATTACTAAAGCATGTTTTAAGAAGGGAAATCATTGCGACTCAGGTCAGTGGTTTATGCATTGATGATATGGGGGTTACCTATATCCAACAAATGAAAGATGACACAGGATGCAATTCAGAGATGGCAGTTAAGGCATATTTTATCAGTCTAGAGGTTTTTCAGATGCGCCCTGTTATTAACTACATTTCTGAGAATAAAAGTGGTATAGAAGTAGATAAGTTGCTGATAATATTTAAAAGAGTGAGAAGGTTGTTGAAAGATGCTTCATTATGGATAATTCAAAATATTGATTTAAGTATAGAGGTTCCAATGAAAGAAATTGCTGATATATTTTCAATACCAATCGAATTATTGGCAAGGCACATATCGTTAACTGTTGATGAAGATGATCAGGAGGAGGCAGCCAGGTGGCATGCATTGTTAGTGGAATCAGGTGCTGGAGGACACATAGCCAATACAGTTGCGTATTCTGGCTATTTGGCAGGTATGTTAAATATTGTATGGGGCTTGAAAGACACAACTGGAAAGATAGATAAATTTGCAGAGGTGTATTTCTGGATAGGCAAAAATTGGTCAATATCATGGTTAAGAGAACAGGTTGATCATATGCCCATCGATTCAATTTGGTCACAAATAACGAAAACATCCATGCTCAAGGATATTGATCGACATCAAAGGTCGATGGCTAAAAATGTATTCATTATGCTAAAAGCATATAGGCGAAGCCAATATTCCAAAGGGTATGAAGAGATTTTAAGTAGATACAAAATGGAATATCAAGACTGGCTGAATGTTGTGGAAAGAATGCAGGCAATAACAAAAATGGATTTCTCTATGTTTTCTGTTGCGTTACTGAAATTAAAAGCTTTGAGTGATGTCATCGAGTCGGGATGTGAGGTTGTCGAAGGTGAATGATTTGTATAGCAAAAGGATGTCCTTTACACGTTTGTATTGGAAGCTAGGTGCGATTTGGCTCAACTAGTTCGGCTATGTATTCATTGATCACATGAATGTTGGTGATGGGTGAAAAGCGTTTTAGAGGAGATCCATCAGGGCCAATAATAAACTTGGTAAAATTCCATTTTATGGATTCAGTGCCAAAAATACCAGGTAATGAATGGGTGATGAATTGAAAAAGTGGGTGGGCATGATGGCCATTGACCAATATTTTTTTGAATAGAGGAAAAGAAACAGGAGATGTTTTTTCAAGCTGTATGGAAAGTTCGTCGTCATCGAGAGGTTCTTCGTTGAACTGGTCTGTTGGAAAGCCTAAGACAACAAACTTATGATTTTTAAATAGGCGATAACAAAGTTCAATTTCCTCTAGTTGATCATTAAATGCTGGATCACTTGCTATATTGACAATCATGACAAACTTGCCTCTAAAATGACTCATTCGAATGATCTTGCCGTCACAGTCACAAATGTCTATGTCATATATACTTTTAATATACACCGCATACTCCATGTTTCATGTGCAGTATATATAGAACAAGTTTTTAGAAATGTCAAAAAAAAGATAAAATCATCCCCAAGGGGATTCGAACCCCTGTTACCGCCGTGAAAGGGCGGTGTCCTAGGCCTCTAGACGATGGGGACATTTCTGTCTTGGAGCTAGGCGGTCTCGAACCGCCGACCCCTTGCATGCCATGCAAGTGCTCTACCAGCTGAGCTATAGCCCCGCTAGATGATTAAGATTTTATAGTTTAATATTGAAAATGTCAAGACCTATTTAAAGAATATTGAAATTCTTTGATATGAATTTAAAAGAATGGCCTTACAATACTGGAAGTGCGTTTGACCCCTTAGTCATACGGTTTGGTATGATTTTAGGCGCAACAAGTTTGCTACCTGTGAAATCAAAAACCCAAGGTGTGCACCAAGATACTTCAATTTTCTCATATTGCTCATGGGAGAAATCGAGGAGATGGCCTACTAAAGCTCTCAAAGTATTCCCATGCGAAACAATCATGACATTAAGGCCGTGATCAAGCAATGGTTTGATGTTTTCATGATAATAGGGGACGACGCGAGATTTAACATTTGCAAGTGACTCACCTCGTGGTGGGCAGTTATAGAAGCCACGACGCCACAGTTTGACTTGTTCAGTCCCATGCAGTTCAGCGGCTGATTGTTTGTTACTTCCTGTTAAAAGTCCATAGTCGCGCTCGTTAAGACAGTCGCTATGATGACGATCTGCGGTAGAGGCCAGCTGCGACAATATGATTTCTTCTGTGTCTTGACTCCGCGAAAGTCCAGATGAAAAAGAATGGTCAATCATGAAGGCGCCCAAAAGTGATGCACAGTGTTTTGCTTCATCTATACCTCGTTGGGTCAATGGAGAATCAAATGTGCCGGTAAATCTATTTTGTAAGTTATATTCACTTTGTCCATGCCTGACAAGTATTAACTGTTTTGACTTATTTTTACTTTGCATACGCGGCTATTAACTCAATTAATAAAGAAACTCCATAGCCAGTAGGGCCTTTGGCATGAACATCGTTCGGAGAGTTTATCCATGCAGTGCCTGCAATATCAATGTGTGCCCAAGGAGTATTTTTACTAAACCTCTGTAAAAATTGTGCAGCTGTGATGGAGCCGGCACCGGGGCTTGCAGAGAGGTTCTGAACATCTGCAATTTGAGAATCCATGAGTTTATCATAAGCAGGATCCAGTGGCATATGCCAAAGTTTTGACCCGCTATTTTTTCCCGCGGCCTGCAAGTCTGCTAGTAACTGGTCATCATTGCAGTAAAGACCGGCGTACTCATGGCCCAAACCGACGATAATTGCACCAGTAAGAGTCGCGAGGTCTAACATGGCTTTGGGTTTATATACATCAGCAGCATAATCCAATGCGTCAGCAAGTATGAGTCGTCCTTCTGCATCAGTATTAAGAACTTCTATTTGCATACCCGAGCGCGAAGAAATGATGTCACTCGGCCGGTAGGCATTACCTCCGGGCATATTTTCAGTTAGGGCTACAATGCCCACGACATTGATAGGGAGTTTAAGAAGTGCAATGGATTTCATTGCCCCGACTACACAAGCGGCGCCGCCCATATCATATTTCATCTCAACAAGGTTTGAAAGCTTAATGTTAATGCCGCCACTATCGTAACAAACACCTTTCCCAACAAAACATATTGGGTCTTTTAAATCATCTGATTTACCATGCCATCGGATACAAGCCAGCCTTGACTCCTGTTGACTGCCTTGTCCAACAGAAAGTAGTGCGTGCATGTTCTCTTCATTTAGGCGTTTCTCATCCAGGATATCAATGGTCAGTCCAAGTGAGCTTAGTTCTTGTATGCGTGCTGAAAATTCCGAAGGTGTCAAGCGATTCGGTGGTTCGTGCATGAGGTCTTTACAAAGATGCTCTCCGTCAACTACTGCGCTAATGTGTGAAAATTCATGCTTGAGTGCGTCTGGGGTTGAGGTTTTATGTTGAATGCGAAATGGCGCTCTTTTCTTGTTTCGATTTTTGGTAATACATGCGTCAAAAACATAGTCGCTTAACAAAAGTCCTTTAAAAATTTGTCCACAAGATGTGGTGCTCAGTTCAGGAGTGTGATTTACGTTTGGCCACACGAATGTTAAATTCTTAACTGAAGTTTTGCTAACATGATTGCCTATTTTTGCTCCAATACTTTGTAGCTTGTACGGTGTTAGATCTTTTAGATTGTCTATCTGAATACACAAATAGTAGTGTGAACTGGCTGAATCTGGCAAAAGCGCGACAGGAAATGTATTCGCATGCGATAGCATTTGTAAATGCGAAGACAATTGTTTAATCACAGAAGTGTCACAAAGTGCTGCATCACTGATACAATCAATGGATTTATTAAAAAATAAAACGGTTATACAGTCTGTCTTTATATCGATGGAGTTGTAAGTATTCGCTCTAAACATGGCAATCCAGTTGTAAAAATGCTATACTATCAGTCGAGTATATCCTATGCAAGTTGTTTGAGTTGAAAAGCTGTAAAATTCTTGTCAGAAACATCACACAGAGTTAGTAATTTATGGTAGATAAAAAATCATCAGATAAAGGGAAGCGTCGTTCTTCTTCAGCGGAAAGAGAAGAGATTGTTTACAAAAAGTCTATAACGAGTCGAGAAGACATTTATCATATACTCAGGGGTAGTAAAAAATACATAACAATAAAAGCATTGACGAATAAACTGAAGATTGGAGACGATTTAGAGTATGCGTTGCAGTGTAGAGTGAAAGCAATGCTCAGAGATGGGCAACTTTTGGAAGACAGACATAAACATTTGGGAGCAGTAAAAGGCAGCAAACTGGTCAAGGCAAAAGTTAGCATGACCAAAAATAGGACTGTGCTTTTAGATGCGATAGATTCATTAGATCCAATATATTCTTTATTTTTGGCGCCAAAGCAAACACAGCAGCTTATGAGTGGAGATATCATTACTGTGCGTGCTTTTAAAGCGAAAAAGTTTAAAAAGACACCTGTGATTATAGTCAAAATCAATCAGCGTGCACACTCTAATATCGTCGGGAAAGTCAGAGAATATAAAGGACTAAAAAAAATAGAAACGCTGAATGGCTTATGTGCGGCAGATATTGTTGTTGCAGATGATGAATACAAAGCCAAACAAGAAGAATTTGTGGTTGCAAAAATAGTTCAGTATCCTACAGAAAGAACGCCACTGTATGTAGAAGTTGAGGATATTTTGGGGGATATGGAAGATCCAAGGCTAATCACAAAAGTCATGATCAGCATGTATAATTTGGACGGAGAGTTTTCCAGCGAGGCGATCGAAGAGGCCAATGCAATCGACGAAAAAGGTGTTTTTATTGAGCAGGGTAGGAAAGATTATAGAAAAAAGAACTTTTTCACAATTGATGGAGCTGATGCCCGGGACTTTGATGATGCAATTTGTGTTGAAAAAGAAGGAGCAGGCTGGAATGTTTTTGTTGCCATCAGTGATGTATCTCATTACATAAAGACTGGGAGTGCTTTGGATAAAGAGGCATATCAAAGGGCAACTTCTGTATATCTGCCAAACAGTGTCCTCCCCATGCTACCATCAATACTGAGTGATGGCTTGTGCTCGCTCAATCCTAACGTAGATAGATTGGTCAAGTGCCTAAAAATAAATCTTTCAGAAAAAGGAGAGGTGTTATCGTATCGGTTCAGCAAGGCAGTGATATGCTCAAGAATGAGGCTGACCTATACAGAAGCCTATGCGATCATCAATGACCAAGTGCAAGTTGAAAATTGGTTAACAATGGGACTACTAGAATCGTTAAAGGTGTATAAGATTTTGGAAAAAAAGCGTTATAAACGCGGGGCTCTCGAAATTGACTTGCCGTACGCCAGTCTGATATTTAATAAAAACAATAAGATAGAAAGTATTGTGAAAGAAAGACGCCTGGTAACACATAAAATTATTGAAGAGCTAATGCTGCTGGCCAATGAGATCACAGCTGGTCATCTACTCAAAACAAGGCAACCTGCCGTCTATAGAAATCATGCCAGTCCAGATATTGAAAAAATCAATAAAGTAAGAAGCTTCCTTCGGGTCAACGCTTTAATTGGAGAGGTTCAGAATGCCAAACAGATAACGCCTAAAAAAATTCAGCAAGCCATTTACCATTTGATGAAAAAAGAACATGGTGAAATTTACATACCAATCATATTATCGACATTGGCACAGGCCTGTTATGAAGATAATAATAAAGGGCATTTTGGGTTAGCGTATAAGCATTATACGCATTTTACATCGCCAATTAGACGCTACCCTGATTTAATCATTCACAGAAGTCTTGATAGGATAATTCAGGAAAGCCAAGATACAAACTCAGACATACTGCAGAAAGGGCTGTCGATGAAAGAAGCAGCACTGCATGCATCAATCAAAGAAAGAAATGCAGATGAGGCGCAAAAAAAAGCAATAATGTGGCTAAAATCATATTTTATGCAAGACAAGGTAGGAAAATGCTACGATGGAACTATCGCAGCAATTAAAAGCTTTGGCATGTTCATATGTATTGACTGCTTTTGCATTGATGGCATGTGCCATATCAGTACTTTGGGTGCCTATTACGACTATAACGATGAAAATATGACATTGACTTCAGATGGCGGCGATATATCTTATCATATGGGGCAAAAGGTAAAAGTCAGAGTTTCAAAAGTAGATGTTTTACAACAATCTATTGATCTTGAGATTCTAGGCTAAAAAACACAATTAAGTGCGTGCGAAGAAATTAAATACATTATCTAATACGTATAAAAACAATGACTTATGAATAACACAAAATAATTTCTGCAAAGAATAATTTTACAGTCTATACACTCCCCAGTGAAATTGAGGAGTAAAAAATGTTAGATGAAGTTACTTTGATGGCAACATTAGTGGCGTTAACAAACCCAGTCGGAAGCGCAGCGATATTTGTATCAATGACACAAGGAGTGTCAGATAAAGATCTCATAGCACTGGCAAAAAAAACAACAATATCTGTATTTATAGTACTCTTGTTTTCAGGAATATGCGGACCTTCAATACTGGCTTTCTTGGGGATAAGTATGAACGCATTTACTTTTGGAGGTGGACTGATATTAATGAGTGTGGGGTTTTCTATGTTTCAAGGGGAAGCTGGTAAGTCTAACTATAATCCAAAAGAACATGCAGAATCTATTGGCAACTTAGCAGTATGTCCATTAACCATCCCATTAATTGCAGGTCCTGGCTCTATGGTTGCTGTAATTCATTTTGTACATAAAATGACATTTGGAGCGATGAATTTGACAAAATTAGTCGTTGTGCTTTTAGCAATTAGTTTGCTGTGTGGTGGTTGTCTATACGCAACGACAATGAATATGGTACATAAAATTATGAGGAGAAAGTCAGTCATTGGGGTAGTAACAAGAATATGCGGACTGATAATTATAGCAATAGCATCTGATATGATATTAACATCAGTAGCAGAAATTTTAAAATAGTGATGAAATAGGAGGGCAGATATGAGTGTTGAGATTGAGGATAAGCTAAATAAAGAGATTGATGAATATCTAGCCTACTGGAAAAAAAGCGTCGATGAAGTATGTGCTGTATACAGAAGAGAGGATAGATCTAATGATCTGAATACTGTAATAGATTATATAGAGAGTACGCTAAAACTATATTCTGAAGAAAGTGATCAAGCGGTTAAAAAACTGACAGTAGACACCTATAGGTTCTCTAGTAAAATGATGAAATCCAATGATCCTGGGGAGAGATCAAAGGAGAAAATATTCCTGGACAGTGCCTTTCAAGAGGATGACCAGAAAAAAGCAGCTAAATTATTAAGAATACTTTATATGATCGAATATGAGATGCCGGTCATACATTATTCTTTGATGATTAAGAAGTGGATGCAAGAGGAAGAAATAACAATCGAGTCATACTTTCAGAGTAGAAAAGATATGGGAGTACAGCTAGATGATTTGACAAAAAAATATAAGAAGTCACGAACTACACGACAAGAGACTGAAAATCTGTTTTCTGTATACTGGATGCATGAAAAGGACAGAGTAGTGCGTCAAAGCTTTGAAGGTATTAAAGAAAAATTTCTGGAAACAGCAGCCACAATGAGAGGTTGTTTTGAAAAAGAAAGAGAGATTGATAGAGAAGTAATAACAGTAAAAAACCAAATATTAACAACTTTAGAGAATATGCAAGTAGAATTTAATACCCTATTGACAGAACAAGACCAAATGCTTCAGATCGGAACTGAAGGAGGAAGAGCAGCAGACCAGGAGAAGGAAAAATCAGGAATGCTATATCAATTAGGTGATGCCATGTTAGAAATGATGTCACCAGCAAAAACCGGTGAGCATGGCAAGCCGACAAAATCTGAGATAAGAAGATTTCAGAAAAGTGGCCAGCAGTATACACAAACAAAATCATACATGAGTAAAGTTATGGGGCAGGTATTCTCTAATTTAGTAAAAATGGACCATACAATGAAAAAATTCATAGAAAGAGAAAATCATCGAAGTGTATCAAATGAAAAGATGGAGGTATGGAAAAGACTTGTTGCTACTGAAATGGAAAGGATAATGCAGGAAGAGCCAGCGAAACAGAGATTAATGACATGGTACACAGTTAGCATGAAAAACGAAACAAAAAATACAGTAACAGGAAGAAGTGGATTACAAAAATCGTTACAAAGGTTTATTACGGCAAAATCTTCATCATTCACTGATGGAGTATGGCATACACTGGATGATGAAAAGCCAATTGAAGACATGCCATTTGAGTGTTTAACTCCGGAAAAAATAGCAAACTACCACGCCGTTTGGAAAGACTATAAGGATGCCACAAAAGGAATGAGAAGAAGTTTTAAAATAGTCAATAGAGTGTTGCTATTCATTGCAATTCTTGGAATAAGTTATATTGCTGCTCTGGGTGTTGCTAGAATACTTCCAGCAGCCATACTAACAAAAGTAGCAGGATTGATAAATTTTGGAGTGGGAGGAACAGTGATCCCTGCTAGTATGGCAATTGCCATCCCCATAGCAGTAATAGCAACAATGATAATGGTGGTGATGCACATACGAAATGCAAAGGCAATCAAAGCACATTTTGAAGAATGTATGAAAAACTTTAAAAACCCATACGCTCAAGAAGAGGATGAGGTAAGGCAAAACTCATATGTGGTATGGATGAAAAAAGGTTTAATAAATTTCTGTTCATTGGTGAGATGTAGAAAACAAACATCAATCAGTGAAGAGGACGGTCTAGGCGAAGGTCTTGAAGAGGGTATAGAAGAAAATTCAGCTCCACGTGTAGTCATCACCGTCCAGCCGGAGCAATATAGTCAGCAAGGTAGATTCTTCGATGCACGGGTAAATAGAGATAATCAAATGGGAGGGAGTGTGATCGAACAAATCACAAGATCCAGAAGGGGTAGTGCAATTATGAGTGCAGACGAAGAATATTTATGTAGAAGAGATGTTGCTGATAATGGAGAGTTTGTTATTGAGGGTTCAGAGGAAGAGGAAATGGTAGAAATTCCTTTATATGAAAATGATAGAGATGAAATCAGTATAAATAGTATGACCAGAAGATAAAAATTTTATGAGTAATAGCAAACAGTCTAACTGTGATTATGTTGATAAAAAATAGTGATGGCATTAATGACGGCAAAAATTTTTAAAAGATATTATTAATGGCTTTTTATTTATCAGTATGGATCTTGGGTAGTAATGTTTAAAGACTCGAAGAAAATATCGATCTGACCAAAAAAATAATTAAGAGAAAAGGTTAATTTGTTTTTTCTAGCCCTGCAGAAAGAATAAAAATCATGCCTTCTATATATTGATTTTGCTGCGTTCTGAGCTGTATGTTTTCTGAATGAAAAATATCAAAATCGTGTGATTTAGAAAGCTGCTTAATGGTGTTTGGATTGTGCGAAAAACGTGCTGACTGATTCAATACATAACATTCGTCTCGGGTGGTTTCAATGGTGAAAATCCAATGACCTTGAGGTTTAAGATAAGTTCTAACCAGAGAAAAAACTGGATTAAGATCACCAAAGTATGGGAGTGTATCTGCAGTCAAAACAAGATCAGTTTTATTCAAATACTCAGAAATTGGAATAAGAATGTCTTGGCAAATAAGGCGATCATAAATAGATTTTTTATTGGCTTGCTCAATCATATTAGGAGAAAGGTCAACACCAGTAAGATGACTTTTAAAGGGAGCAATGGCAACAGCAGCCAATCCAGTACCACAGCCTAGGTCAAGACAACTTAGACTATTGGGAGAAAAATTGAGGAGGGCAGGTAAGATTGAGTTTAGGCGTTTAGGGACTTGGTAATCCAATACATCAACGAGATGATTGTCATAATGAAAGGCATAGTTGTTAAAAAGGTCAATCACATATTCAGCTGGAACTGTGGATACTTCTCGTTTTTTTTCAAGCGCACTAAGGATATACTGAACTGAAGGGGTGGGTTTGATTGACTGTGCGCGCTGATAGTAGTCGCACGCCGATTCAATATGGCCTTTTTGAAGAAAGGCGGCACCAAGATTAATCAAAGACTCATAGTGTGTGGGATCTTTTTTAATGACATGGAACAAATAGTCTGTGCAATCGTCGTAGCGACCAAGATATAAATAGCATACGCCAATATTATAGTAGGTGTCTAGATCTTTATTGGATTTTAGGTGAGTCATCCAGTGTGAGAGCGCTTTTTGATACTCTTTTTTGTGTAGATAGCAGCAGGCAAGATTATGATGAATGTCTGTAATTTCTGAGGAAATTGACAATGCTTTTTTGAGGAATTCAATGCCATCATCAATATTATCTTGTTCAAGATGAATGAGGCCAATTTTATTCAGGCATTCTGGATGCGTAGGGTTAATATCTAAGATTTTATCATATAAATTAAGAGCGTTAATGTGTGCTTTCTCAATATGGTAAATTTGAGCCAACTGAAACATTGCAGGAACAAAATCTGGGTCAGTGTTCAACGCACGTTGGAGGTGTTTTTTTGCTTTATGTCGGTTGGATGGCAGCAAGAAAATCCCCATATTATAGTTGGCATCTAAGTGCTCAGGATTAATCTCAAGTGCTGTATTGAGATGAGATAGTGCTTTTTCAGGGTTAGATTTAAAGTAAATTAGTGCCAAGTTGTTATGCGCAGAAATTAGAGTAGGATTGATGTCAATGGCTTTTTCAAAAGTCTTGATTGCTTGCTCTGTATTGCCTTGGCGGCGTTGGGCATTAGCAAGGCTGGAAGTATAAATAGGGTGATTTGGATGGATGTCCAAAGCGTTTTCAAAATACACAATGGCTTTTTCAAGATTATCTATTTGTGCGAATGTAATGCCAATTAAATGTAAAATCATGGCATGTTTAGGATGATCTAGTAGAATCATCTGATACAAAGTCAGAGCTTTATCTACTTGATGGGTTTTTTGATAATCTAAAGCTTGCTGTAGGCGTTTTTCATTTTTAGTATCTAGCTTGGCCTCTGATAGCATATACAACCTTCAAAATAAGTACATATTACTTCATGCCGAACTAAAAAGCCAGTCAAAATTAATTTCTACGCTAGGTGCTGAGAGAGTGCAAAGACAGCGCTGCTATAGTGTATGCTATTGTTGTAGCGCATGATACTGCGAAAATTTGGAAAGACTCGGTAGAGAGTGGTCTGATCGTCAGCAGTCTGCAATTTGATTATCCAGCTATGTTTTACAGGTCGAAGGTTGAACGTCTTCTCAACTTCAGGTGTCGCAGGAAAGAGACGCTGAGACCCCATAAGTTTAAGAATTTCCTGTTGTTTTTTGGCATTCAAAGTTAGTTTTTTCATAACAGGTTGATTGGGTTGCCATTTGCCATTTTTTTTCAGATAATTAAAAACACTGGCAATCGCATCATGGTGGTTATCATAGATATCGAGACTACCCTTTGCGCCGTGATGTCTTCCATAGAGCTTGATATTACTTGGCATAAATTGTGGTATGCCAACAGCACCCGCATAAGAGCTTTTAATAGAACCCAAATCCAGTTGATTGTGATAAGCATAGTCAAGCAGTGAAATGGTCTCATCATAGAAAAATTGGCTTCTAGGCGTGTAGTATAAAGCGAGTGTGGTTAATGCTTCTAGAGCATGGAAATTGCCTTTATTGGTGCCATAGCTGGTCTCAATGCCAATAATCGCCGCAACAACAGAAGAGGGTATCTTGTATTGTGATTCATAGAGATCAAAAGTGTTTTTGTATTGAGAGATGAACTGTTTTCCGTTGTTTATTCGTTTTTTGCTGAGCATCATTTTTTTATATGTCATCCAAGGTTTTGCTTCAAACGGTTTTTGCATGAGGTTTAGGCATGATTCATTCATGGACAAAGATTCAAATTGAGAGGCCAGCCAGTCTTTTGGGATAGCGTGCTTTTGGTGTGCATGTGCAATCATTTGTTTTACCATTCGATTGTTTCTTGGTTCTAGGCTAACAGCAGCCATACAGATACCAGCGGTGAACATAAAGGCTAAAATTAATCGTTTCATTTAATCCATTCATTTATAGTCTCATTACAAATTAGCATTGTGAGAAAATAATGGCAATATAGATGATTTCGACTTTGAAAATGGTGTTGAAAATATGGAAATAAATGTTTGAAGGAAAAAGTAAACATTTAAAATGTAGATGGCATTACATACAACTAATGGACTATAGCATTAGGAAGAAATAGCGCATGAATATTGGGTGTCACATATTAATAAAAGCTTAAAAAATATGTGAGTAGAAGAAAGATTTTTAAGATGAAGTTGAAGTGTATTTTTTGGATAATTAAAGAATAAAGAATAAGTTTTAGGATAATATGGCTACGAATCAAAAAGCCTATTTTGAGCCTTACACGAATTAATAATACCAAAACCGAGAAAGGTAATCAGCATCGTGGTGCCACCATAGCTGATCATCGGGAGGGGAATGCCCACCACAGGTATAATACCAGAAACCATTGCGATATTGATGAAGGTACAAATGCCAAAAGCAAAAGCAATTCCAGAGCTGGCCAGGCGAGTAAAGTGATTTTGAGCTTGAGTGCTGTAACCGAAGCATTTTATTAATATCCAAAAAAAGAGTCCCAAAAGAACAAGGCAGCCAACAAAACCAAATTCTTCAGCCAAGAGTGCAAAGATGAAATCAGTATTATGCTCAGGCAAAAACTGCAAATGTGATTGAGTTCCTTGAAACCACCCTTTGCCAAAAATGCCGCCAGATCCTATGGCAATCTTTGACTGTAAAATATGATAGCCACTCCCAGCAATATCTCGTTTCGGCATAAGGAGTGTTAAAATTCTACGTTTCTGGTAATCATGCAGCAACGTCCAACTAATCGGTGAGCCAATCACAAATGCAAAAAAACCGTAACGCAAAAACTTCAATGGCAATCCTGCCATGATTAAAGTGAAAAGACCAATCCCAAAAATAATGCTGGCAGTGCCAAGGTCAGGTTGTTTAAAAACAAGAAGAAAAGGTAGGAAGATCAGAAGAATGTTTTCGAAAAGTGCCTGGTTTGAAAGTGGCAATTCTTGGTTTTGGATGCGGCTCGCCAGCGTCAATGGAAGAACTATCTTCATAATTTCTGAAGGTTCAAAACGAATGAATTTTAAATCAAGCCAACGTTGAGCCCCTTTACCTGTGTGGCCAAATAATAAAACCAGTACCAGTAGTAATATAGTGAATATATACAGTAATACCGCAAGTTTCTGCAGTTGCTCACAACTGGTTCTTTGAACCACAATAAGAATGCCCAATGCCAAAAATACATGTATGGACTGCTTTATGACCATATAGTAGTTGCCTTCGCAGGCGCTGAGTAGTAATAAAAGTCCCATAGAAACGTATATAAATAGAAGGAAATTTAAACTCACAGTTTCAGAGCTGGCTTGTTTGGATGAGAGCATACGAAAGGTAGTAAAAAAACAATAATAACAAAAATTAGACATCTTTTCCAGTAGAATAGGATGGACTTTAATTGAGAAGGTGTAAATTACCAATGGCGATTAAATAGAGTACAGTGCTTCCGTAGGGCATCAATTAGTCTCTGAAAAATAACGAGTGTTTGTAGCTCGGTACAATTACAATAGAGGTGTTAGCATGAGCATTGATGCAATCGACCATGAGGTTTAATGAAATGTTAAAAAGCTAAATTGCTTGAGTGATTGCGTATGTAATAATTTAGGGATCAATAAAGATAAGTTAGAAGGGAAAATATAAGGTTTAATTCAAATGGGCAACAGGAAACACAGGACGAGTGAAATAGATAGTCAATCCATGGGGATGAACTCAGTCTCCTTTGAGAAGTGAGCATCAATAATGTCTTTGGCCACTAAAATGGCCAAGTTGTCATTTTCAACTAAGACAGTGATTGCAAAATCAGGTGATTTTTTAGCAACAAAACCAATCAGCCACGAATGATCTGAAAGAGACTTGATGTGATGTCTGCGTCCTGAGTTCTTAACCAATTGTGCAGTACCTGTCTTAGCAGCAAAGGGCACTGGTAATTTTCCAAAACGTTTACCTGTGCCGTATTCAACGACTTTTTGCATGGCTGAGACAATATAATCCCAATTTTCCGAATTATAGTGATGAGTAGATTGAAAGGGTGTTTTTGTTTCAATTATGGGTTTTTCAGAGGTGGAAATGTGTTTCAGCACATGCGGGTAAAACGTTTTACCCTTTGATGCAAAGATTGAAGTGGCAAAAGAAAGTTGTAGTGGGGTGACCAAAAGAGCACCTTGGCCAATGCCAGTGATGATGGTGTCACCTATCAGCCAGGGCTTTCCTTGTGATTTTTTCCATTCGCGGTTGGGTAATAATCCTGGTTTTTCACCAGGCAGGTCGATATTGGTTGGCATTCCAAAGCCGTATTGCCTGTAAATTTCACTCATTGTATCGATGCCAAGTTTCAAAGAGAGGTGATAAAAAAATGTATCATTAGAAACAATAATGGCTTTTCTCGTGTTGACATATCCATGACCTTGTCTATGCCAGTTTCTATAAATATTCGAAGTTCCTTTATATTGGAATGATCCAGTATCATAAATTGTAAAATTTTGATCAATAATGCGGTTGTCAAGTGCATGCAATGTTAAAAAAGGTTTGACAGTGGAGGCAGGCGGAAAATGGCCAGAGAGCGCTCGATTGAACAAGGGCTTGGTTTCTGAAGTGAGGTATTCACCGATCTTGTGTTTTAAAAGTGGGTCTAAAAAAGCATTGGGGTCATAGCTTGGAGAGCTATAAAGTGCTAAGATTTCTCCATTTCTAGGGTTGGAAATGATAACAGCACCATTTTTTCCTTCCATTGTTTTCTCGAGTAGTTTTTGAAGACGATAGTCAATTGTTAAAGTGATATCAGATCCATTCTGTGCAGGAATATTTGAAATTTTTTTTAGAATGTTTCCTTTTGCATTCCTTTGTAGTTGTAAGAGGCCTGACTGCCCAGAAAGTATGTCATTATAATGTTTTTCCACGCCATCGGCGCCGCTATAATTGGCCAAAATATTTGGATTGTCAGACTTGATGTCTTTGGCAACTTTTTTAGCGAGAACATAGCCAGTAACGGCAGCACACGCACTTCTGCAAGGGTAGTGGCGTATGAATTCAGGTGTGATTCGAATGGAATGAAGATGTAAATTTTCAAAATAAAGTGTTTGTATTTGTTCCTGAGATAAATAGCTTAGAAGTCGAATGGAGTCTTGAAATTTTGCAGTGTCTATTTTTTTATTGAGCTTATCAAAATCAAGATCAAGATTGAGTTTTTGGGCAATGAAGTTCATAGTTTCTTTGGATTGCTTCTTGGACTCAACAATCAGATCAAGATGAAATTTTGGAATATTCTTGGCAAGAACTACACCATTTCTATCAAATATTTCCCCTCGTTGAGGTTGTAAAGATGCAAAAGTATATTGATTATTGAGGCTTTTTATATAGAGGTTTTGTCCAGAGGTGATTTGGAGCATGTATAAACGATAGACAAGCAATGAGGTTAAAAGAAGAAAAAAAATCAATGAGTAAATGGTTCGGATAAAGTGGCTGTGCTGCTGGCTTCTATAGTTGTTTTGAAGATGATTTTTCATTATCTGTGATAAGGATGGTTGTTTGATAAGGTAAAGGCTCGGTATAGTTGTTCGTACAATACGATTCTAGCAAATATATGTGGGAGTGTAAATGATGAAAGAGAAAGGCTATAGTGTGCAAGTTGACGTGTTTTTTGATGGTGACCATCAGGGCCTCCGATCAGAAAAGCAATCCGTTGTGACTGTGTTCTCCAGTTTGAAAATTGTGTAGAGAACTGTTGCGAAGTCAATGATTTTCCTGTCTCGTCAAGAAGAATCACCACTGCACTTTCTGGAATAGACTCTGCCAGCAAGTGATATTCTTTTTCCATGAGTTTATCAGTAGATGTGTTGCGGTTGCGTTTGGGTGTATTGGAGGTGAATTCTTCAATGTGAGCAAAATGCTCAATGCGTTTCTTATATGTGCTTAGAGCCTCAATTTGCCAGGGTGTTGTCGGTTTTCCAATCGAATGAATAGAGAGTTTCACAACAGTTCCTGTTTAGGTACTCCATAGTTTTTCTAATGCGTAGTATTGTCTAATGTCAGGTAACATGATATGACAGATAACATCGCCGAAATTGACGAGTATCCACTGGCCCTCTTCATCACCTTCAACACGCGGCTTTTCAAACTTATGCTTAACGGCCATATCAAGCAACGCATTCATCATGCTGCGTGTATGTCGAGAGGTGTTACCAGATACAATCACCATATGATCTGTGATGGATGTCAGCTGTCCAACATCGAGAGATACCAAATCAATCCCTTTCATGTCTTCTAATGTACAAACAATGCTGTTTAGCAATTCCATGGCAGTTTTTCTATGTGTATATAATTAATTATATAAAGAACAGACGGATAAGTCAATGGAATGAATATGCGTAAATCAAGATAAAAGGACAAAAACTGTTGTTATTTCGTAATAAATTGGATAATATTAGAATAATTTAGAAAAATGGGAGTCGTTATGCTTGATAGATGGGTTTGGTGTGATTTAGAGATGACCGGATTAGATCCAGAGAAACATCATATCATAGAAATAGCGACCATCATTACTGACAGTCAGCTCAATATTATTGCAGAAGGTCCAAATTATGTGATTTGGCAACCTGAGGAAAATATGAAAAATTTAGACCCCTGGATAATCAAGCATCATGGAGAATCAGGGTTGTTGGATGCTGTTAAAGCGAGCAAGATTACGCAAGAGAAGGCAGAGGCTGAAACTTACGCTTTTGTTTGTCAGCATATCAAAAAAAATGAGGCACCACTATGTGGGAATTCTATCAGTACAGATCGCTTATTTCTAGAAAAATATATGCCCAGAATCAATGATCATTTACATTATAGAAATTTAGATGTGAGCAGTATAAAGATTGTATCCAGTGCATGGTGTCAGGAGCTTGAGGGGTACAAAAAGAAGAACAATCACAGAGCGCTTGATGATATCAAGGAATCAATAGCAGAATTGAAGTACTACCAAAAGACAATATTTGATAAGAAAGAGACATAAAATAGACAGAATAGATGGGTTTATGATGAAGCCATCAAAATAGTATGATTGTTATTCAATAAAACACAAGAAAATGGTTCGGTTATGGTGCCAATGACGCCAGTTGAGATTTAAGAGTTTTGGTGGTGATAGTATCAAGAAATGCAAATGAGCAATATGACAGAAATACAGATAAATCAGAGTATTGTGGATATATGATGTGTATGTTAATCTATATTGAATTGAAAGAGAGAAAATATGACTGCCGCATACAGTGTAAAGCAAATCAGAGAGTTTGAAAAAAGTCTCATTGAAGATGAGTCATTCGGCATAAATGGTCTTCTAGAATCTGCAAGCAAAGCAATTTTCAAAGTCTGTATTCAGAGAATTAAAAAAAATCAGAAAGTACTGGTGGTTTGTGGAAAAGGATATAATGGTGTTGACGCAATAAAATGTGGAACTTTGTTAAAAAAGGCAGGATATCGTGTCTATTATATGATGTGTTATAGAATGGTAGACTGCAATATTGAATTCCAACAAGCACACAGTGAGGCAGTTCGAGTAGGAGTTATTGAAGAAAAAGGAGAGGATTTAACTGATTATGATGTGCTGATAGACGGTATATACGGTATAGGCTATAGAGAGGCAAAACAAGATCATAACGCAGTCACCATACAGAAAATGAATCGTTCTGGTGCCAAAATCATCAGCATTGATGTGCCATCTGGTGTCAACGCCGACACAGGGGTTGCGGCTAAAGATGCCATCAGAGCGACCACAACACTATCATTACTGATACGAAAAAGGGGATTGTATACCAAAGATGCATTCGATCATGTTGGGGAGTTATTATTTGACGATTTAGGTCATCAGTATCAAAATCAGCAAGAGCAATATGAGATAATTGAGATAAAAGACCGAAGGCATGATTTGATAAGGGAAGTAAAAAACACTCACAAGTACTCGTTCGGAAGAGCCTTGGTAATTGGCGGCAATTATGGAATGCTGGGAGCAAGTGTATTAACAGCAAAAGCATGTGCAAAAATGGGGTGTGGTTATGTCATGATGGCAACCAGAGACAACCCGGCATTGGCAATAGAAAACCCTGACTTTGTTACAGTGTCTATTGATGAGATTGATGGAATAATACAAGCGGGGAAAGTGACAGTCATTATCATTGGGCCAGGATTGGGAAGAGATGACTGGGCGCTTGCGTGCATGGAAAAGGCCTTAAAGTATAAAGGAAGTATGGTGATGGATGCCGATGCGTTACAGATGATGGTCCAGAAAGATTTAGATATTGGTCAAAAAGTGGTGATGACCCCGCATGAAGGAGAAGCTGGGGTATTATTGGGAGTAGGGTCTGCAGATGTGAGGAAAAATCGTTTTGAGGCGATAGACAAACTATATCAGAAATTTGAGGCAAAAATGTTATTGAAAGGTGCAGGGACGTTGATAAAGGTCGATGAGAATGTGGTCAAGGTGATCAATCATGCATGTCCCGGGATGTCAGTAGCAGGTAGTGGCGATGTACTAGCAGGGATGATTGGCGGTTATATTGCACAGGGTGTAGACAATGGCACAGCATTATTAGAAGCTGCATTGATACACGTTGAAATTGGGATGTACTATCAGGAGATCAATCAAGGAAGAGGTATGATGGCATCAGAAATGATAGAAATGATACCCATGATGAAAAATAAAAAAGAGGGATAATCAGATGCAAAGATATGAATTCAAAGTTAAAGGATTAGATCAGTTCAAAGAATTGGTCTCACAATTGTATGAGCAGTTGCATAAGGAGGCAAGAGTGATATTACTGTCTGGTGAAATGGGTGCAGGAAAGACTGAATTTGTCAGAAAATGGTTACAGAAAGCCGGTGTTAAAGGAAGGATAAAAAGCCCATCTTATTCAATAATAGAAAGCTACGAAAACACAAAAGTTGGCACAATACATCATATGGATTTGTATAGAATAGCGCATCCTTATGAGCTCATTGAAATAGGCATAGAGGATTATCTTCAAGAACAATTATTGGTAGAGTGGCCAGAAAAGGGTTGGCCTGATGAGATAAGCTATGATGCATGGATTGAGATCAAGCATCAAAAAGAAAATGACAGGATTTTGACAATGAAAATAAACAAAGATACTGATAAGTAAAGAAGAAAGCATAAGTGGCAAAACATAAATCAGGTAACAGATTAAAATAACTGGTGGCTTTCGTTCCAAGTGCAACAGGAGAAAATCATGTTTTTTATGAAAAAGTATCAAGCAATGTTGATCATATAGTACTTATCGATTTCAAAATAGTGAGCGAACGATGCATGAATGAATATAAGATTCAAAGGAAATTTGACCAAGTCTAAATTCCAATAAACTAAGTAAGAACAGAGATATTAAATACTAGAAAAATAAAAATAGGTCAGTGTAATGCCATATAGGTAGTGGAACAGGAATATAATGAGATAACTTTTAAACGATGAGTAGAGGATTGATTTGAGGTGAAATGAAAAAAAGAATTCAATCAGGCAAAACATGATGATTTTAAAAAATTGAGAGAAAATAATGAGATGAAGAAAGGTGAAAAAATATATTGCAATAATATTTAAGAAAATATTAAAAGTGCTTGAAATTGTAGATGCCGTATGATAAATATTATCTATCTACTAATTGTTAATGGGAGTTATATGTCTAAACTTAAAATTCTTTGCATTGCAGCAGCATGTGCTTTATCTGCTACAGCAGCAAGTCCACTTAAAAAGATACCAGCAAAAGCACCAGGTTGGGGTATTGGTTTCGTAGCGAATACAGACACGCAGTACAACTCAGGCTCACTACAACTTGACTATAAGGCGTCAAATTGGGAGCATGGGTTTACGTTGTCTGGTTCTATGTGTGATTTTGACGATAAAATTACTGTGACAAACAGACTGACAAACGATGAAGTTGTCAGAGAGGATGTATCTTGGAATCAGTTTGGTTTCGGGCACTACATTGGATTGAGAAAAATGCTGAAACCACAGTTGGCATTAAGCTCTGGTCTATCTACAGACATTCTAATGGTTGACAGATGGTCAGAGTACAAAGGTGGAATAGGGCTTGAAAGAACACCATACAATATTGGTTTCTATACACAGCTAAGTTTTGAGCCACTAGACTACGTTTCTGTATTCGCAAGAACTAAAGTTTGGAGCTACGAAAACCTAGGTCTAAAAGAGACAGGAGATGTTGCAACTGCTGGCGCGAATATTGTAAAAATATTCGGAGACATGGCAGTAGGTGTATCATATTACTGGCAAGCGTAGAAAGACTCGTGCAAAAAAAGCGCCACTACGGCGCTTTTTTTTTGTATTTAGAAGAAAAATTTATAAATAAAGCACTTAAAGATGTACCAAAAGTTAAAAAATCACAAGAACACAGTAATTGTGCGAATACTGCAAATAAGGCAAGGAATAGACGGAGTAAAATAGCGTATCCACTCGAGAAATTAATCAGTTTAAAGTAGAATAACAAAGTGGATTATTATGGAAGTATTATCAGTAAATGGATTAGCTAGAAAGAAACTCAATCACATCAGAAATATGATTTGCTGGTTTTACTTTTTTCCACTGTTGTATGACCCGTCTTTCTGCATCAAGTAAAAAGCTAGAACGCTCAATACCCATGTACTTTTTTCCAAACATACTTTTTTCAACCCAAACACCGAATTCATCACAAAGAATTCCTTCAGGGTCTGAGAGTAGCGTAAAGGGTAAGTCATATTTTTCAACAAAAGAAAGGTGCCTCTTTGGAGAGTCTTTTGAAACACCAATGACATTGCAGTTTAAATCAAGGATGTCTTGCCATGCATCACGTATGGCAACGGCTTGAGTTGTGCAGCCAGGGGTCATATCTTTTGGGTAAAAATATAGCAAGATAAATTGACTATTGATGGTATTAATATCGAAATTTTCATCATATTGGTTCTTGAGCTTTAAATTTGGGAAGTGTTTTTCTAGCATATTGATTCTCCATAAAATATTTTTAAAAATAAACTAGGGCTTAATTTCAAGCATGGTTTTAGCGGTATCAACCGTCAGTGGCTTGCAATAATATGAAGTAAACCCAAATTCAGTACAATGGTTCCTGTATTCTGTATCGTTATGAGCAGTCAGTGCGATGATAGGGACTTTTCCTTGGTATGCATCTGTCTGAGATAATAGTTGTTGTACAGTTTCCATTCCAGAGATATCAGGCAGTCCAACATCAACAATCAAGCAATCATAGCGCTTACAGAGTGCCATTTTTATGCCATCATGTCCACTGGTTGCCGTATCAAGCTTACAGTTTAGCTTTGAAAATACTATTTTAGCAACCTTCTGTGCAACAGGGCAGTCCTCAATCAGAAGAATATTACGTAGTTGATCATTCATAAGTTGCCTCCTTAAATCTTATTGCAATTGTACAGGTAATCGTCGTTCCCTCGTTGAGTTTGGATTGCACGCTGATTTTACCAGCGAGATCAGAAACAAAACTTTTTACGATAGCAAGGCCGAGGCCAATACCCGCATATAGTCCATTATTAGAGTTATTGACTTTTGAAAAGCGCTCAAAAATATAATCCAATTTATCATTGGGGATCCCGATACCAGTGTCCTCTACAATGATATCCATGGTACCATCTATGTCATTAATTTTGTTAATGACAAGATATACCTTGATAGCACCATTTTGTGTAAATTTTACGGCATTTCCAATTAGGTTGATCAATATTCTAAAGATACGATAGTCGTCCGCAAAAATATCAAGTTGTTGAATATTTTTTATCGATGTCTCCATCTTTATCTTTTTGTTTTTTATTACGGGTGTAAACATTTCCAAAGTATCTTTGATTAGATCATTTAGGCACAGCTTCTTATATGTGACCCGCATGTTGATGTTTTCTTGTTTGGACAAATCAAAAATTCTATTACAATAGTCTAACAGCTGCTCAGAGCAGTTTTTAATGTCTGATATCAGCTCTTTGGTTTCTGAACACTGGGTATCCTCTGCTAAAATTTTTGAGATGCCTATCATGCCCACAAGCGGGGTTCGAATGTCGTGTTCCATATTTCTTAAAAAAGAGGTTTTTGCTAAATTTGCTTGCTCTGCAGCATTTTTTGCACGTTTTAACTCATGTATTAAGTGAGCTTTTTCAGATATATCGACCGTGTTGCCTATTATACCTGTGATATTACCCTTTTTATCTTTTAGTGGTGTTTTCGTGGAAAGTTGTACGACTTTACCATCAGTTTTAAATGCCTCTTCATAGGCGATCTGTTTGTCGAGATTCATTACTTGTAAGTCATTGGCTCTGTACGCATCTGCGGTTTGCTTATCAAAAATATCATAATCAGTTTTATTGATTAGCTCCTCTCGAGACATGTCAATATCAACCTCTCTTAATCTATCAAGTGTAAACCTATTCAATCCCAAATACTTGCCATCTAAATCCTTCCAATAAATACAACCAGGTAAGCTATCTAACAAATAATTTAAGCTAAAAATTTGTTCATCTTGCTTATCAATTTCTCGCTGAAGTGCCTGTATAGTGTCTTCTTTATCCATCGTCTTAATATACCAAAGTAAATTTAAAAAGCAAAGTATGATTCTTATACATACGCATTAACTAATTTAAAGCTATCTAGCTTTTTCTTGATATGTGATTTTTGAATGTGTCTGAGGTTCACAGCTCTTACTGTCCTGATATTAGGTTGTGATTGATTTGCCCATTTTTTTGTCCAAGGAGGTAATGAGGGTGAAGAATCATCAATCTCACAATGGAAGTTATTTTCTTCTAAGATGTTTGCGATTTTTTTGACCTCTTCTCTGTTTTTACTACCAAGAGAATGAACTTCAACATGGAGCTGTTTGATTAGGTGTAATTTTTCACGAATTTCAAAGATGACATCACATTCTGCGCTTTCTACGTCTATTTTCAAATAATCAACCTTACCGTTAATGAAAGGCGATAGGCGCTTAACTTGTACTTTCTTTGAGTTATCGTATAAATGTGGTGATTCTTGAATGCCCCAGTCTGGTTTTATTGAGTTTCCAAGGCCGCCTGATAAGTGTCGGTCATTACTGGAGTAAAGTATACACTCTCCATCTTCACCCCCAAGAGCGCAATTGTGTAACTCAACATTCTGAAGATTGTTATTGACAATGTTCCTTTTCAAAATAGAGAAAAGAAAATCATCTGGCTCAAAACACAATATATGTGCTCTCGGAAAATAGTGCTTCATATAAAGAGCAACACAGCCAATATTGGAACCTGCATCAATGATAACAGGCTCTTGACTGTCACTTGAAAACCAGTGCTCATCCGAATTAAAGATCATGTCGTTGAACACGCTCATTGCATAATGGCTGACATACTTGATTTCAAACCCATACACATATGCAGTAAAGTCTTCATTGATCCTTACTTGTCTCATAAGCTTCTCTTGTTAGACTGAACTTAGTTTAACATTTTATTATGAGCTGTCAATACAGGGTTGCTGCTTTGTGACTTTAATGCACCGGCAATAGGGAATCAGTCATCGTCAAATTGGCCAATGTGTTTATTCGTCTCAGAGTGAGCAGTATTATATGAGTTTGGACGTGGTTTCCTCGTTCTGTGCTGACTTGAGTTTCTTCTTCGCGACGTATGCGCATTCCCACCTCTATTTCCACCTCTGTTTTCCTTCGTGTGTTTGGGTTCGTTAGAAATGGTGTTGTAGTTATAGTCATCATCTCTTCTCTGGCCAGTCAACTGCTTCTGGTTGAAGTCGGTTGTTTTGTTGAGGTCTCCTCGTGTTTTTGAGTTTCTGGCTTCAATATGATTGCCTCTCTGTTCATGACGCTTTTGTTTATGTGTGGTTCCAGTGGTTCTAGTTCCAGTGGATCTATTTATAGAGTGTCTTTGTCCAGATGATTTTCTTGAAATGCTTTTTGTTATTTTTTTAGAAGGCTGTTCCCCAAATATACTATTCCATATATTCAATAAAACCCCTGGTTTTGCTGCTACGCGAGAGTTCCTATTCCTTGAAATCTGGGGCTTGTCTTGCTTTAAGGGTTGAATCCAGTTCTTTTCAGAAGTGTCAATATTGGATATTTCATAGCTTTTTTCTTGGTCAAGCTCTCCATCTTTATGAAATCGTTTTAAAATGTATCGATGGTATCGAAAGTTCTCATTTGGAATAATGTATATTGTTACATTGTGTTTTTTTTCAATTTCATGGACTTGAGCTCTGAGCTCATTTGTGATGAGTGTGGACACATCAACAGGAAGTTGGATTTGAATGATATCAGTTTTTTGAGAGGCGCTTTTTTCTATAACATTCAATATATGATTAGAGTACGAGACCACGCTGCGCCTTTTGCCAATGATGACAGTTTCATCATTACTGATCTGTTCAAGAGATGACTTGAAAAATACAGTTCCCATGCCTTGCCTGAGTACTGACATGCAGCCAGTTAACAAGCTTATGTTTTCTGTTTTTATTTTGGCTCTGTCTAGCAATGTTCTGTCTTGAAATGTTTTTTCAATCAATGCTCTATTTTTTTCCTCGTTCATATCAATAAAATCAATATGAATAATACCACTTACATCCCTGAGTCTTAGCATGTCAGCGATTTTAACAGCAGCCTCTTTGTTGGTGTTTAGAGCATTTTCTTCTATACTACTTCCGTATGTAGATTTGCTTGAGTTGACATCGATCATGTATCCTGCCTCTGTTCCATGCATCACAATTTGTCCGCCTGATGGCAGAGAGACTCTAACTTGAAATATCGACTCAACTTGGTCTTCAATTGAATAGTGTTCAAACATCATATCGTGATCATAGAGCTCTAGTATGTCTTTGTCTAGATAATCAGGGCGTATGGTCTCAAGGTACCTCTTAATTTCAGAATATGCCTCGCTGCAATTGCAAATAATTTTGTCTGTTTGTCCGGACATATTATCTCTAATTATCCGAGTAACTATATTTTCATCTTCATGTATCAAGCAAGGCTTGTCTAGGCTCTTGTGTGCTTGCAAAATCATGTCCCATTGTTGCAGTAAAGCCCTATAATCCCATTCTATTTCTTCATGAGATGCAGATATCCCTGCTGTTCGTATGATAATACCCATTTCTTCGCTGACGTTGAGTTTCTTAATGGTTTCTTTAATGAGGTCTCGCTGAGTCGTATCTGCTTTTCTAGAAATGCCCTGCTTTTGATTCAATGGTAATAAAACAAGATATGTCCCTGCCAATGAGATAAATGTTGTTAATGCAGCGCCTTTTGTTTCATGATGAAGCTGGTCTTTTTTAATTTGAACAAGAATCTTCTGTCCAGGTTTTACAAGCTTTGCTATTTCTGATTCAGTCGGATCTGCCTTATGCTTGTTAAAGTATGTGGAGGAGATGTTTGAGAAAGGTAAAAAGCCATCTTTTACATTTCCGGAATCATTGTCAGTGTACTGAACAAAGCATGCACCGAGCTCTGGTCGTATACTTTTTATGACTGCATTGTGTATTGCATTCTTAGCTCTTCTATGGCTGTGTGCATGAGGAGAATCGTGTCCGTATGCAATGTCGTATTCTAATAATTCACCTTGTTGGGTGACGGCTACTCTTGTTCTGCTACCAGAACGATCTATTAATATTCGCTTATTAACAACTTTCATATTCTATTACCCTAGCATTACGCTAATTTTTAAATTCCAAGACATGTCTGCTCTTCTTTAAAACAATCAGCCTTCTCGGCTTAGATTTTGGTCTTGGTATTAAAGCCATATTCATATGTGCCCTGTCTTTGGGGCCATTATAGCTTATTCTCAGACTTCAAAATTATAACGGAAAACAGAAAACATTGCAAGCTAATATATAGAAGATGTTAAAATATGGTGAATTTTAATGTTGTCTATAAAGATTGGTAATTAGGGGAAATGGTAGGTGTCTCAACTACAATTTTGAAATAATTATATTGTGGATAGAAGAGTATAGCCACGGCAGGGGGGATCTTATATAAATCATTGTCATTTAGTTTCCATGTCTAGTTAGTTTCTTTCTGTGTTTTGTGGAGGTGGAGTGTTATTGATTGAAAGAAAGTTAAAAATGCAAGATGAATTCAGGCAGAAAGGTGTTTCTATTGAAAATATGGATGCAAAGAGATTGGGGATTGGAGGTGGCGTGCAATATTCATTTATAATATCTGCATAACCAGCAAAAAGATTAAAAAAAATATTTTTTTGAGTGTAATGGAGTAATAAGAAATGATAATCAAACGTCGTTCCAGCCGACTTGCTTTAAAAACTGTGAATAACCACCATTGAAAAAAAAGACTTTACCATCATCATAAATGATGAGCTTATTGGCAACCGTTTTCAAGTAGCATTCGTCATGAGTGACCATAACAACGACACCTTGAAACGTTGAAATGGCATGCATTAATGCTTCTGCAGACTCTATATCCAAATGGTTGGTGGGTTCGTCCAGCAGCAAGAAGTTAACTGGTGTTAATAAGATTTTTCCTAGCATGACACGACTTTTTTCACCACCTGACAATACGCTAATTCTCTTTTTTGCGGCACTGTGCGTAAACATCATCTTGGAGCAGGTCTTTCGAACCTCTTCATAGCGAGCAGTTGAATCAGCACTTTGTATTTCATCGCATATGGTTACGCTTGGGTCTAGTCTGTCTATGTTCATTTGTCCAAAATACCCGCAGACCAGTTTATTATGCCAAGATATAGAGCCAGACTGAGGTTGTATCTCCTTTGCCAAAAGTTTTAATAATGTGGACTTTCCTTTACCGTTTTTACCAATTACGCAGACTTTGTCGCCTTTTTCAACTTTAAAGGAGAGTCCTTTTATCAGTGGCGTTTGGGTGTCATAACCGAATGATAGAGATTTAACAGAGAGTAAGTAGTCTTTTGTATGTGTTGGAAGGTAGTTAAAGGAAAAAGACAGCGTTGCAATCTCGTCTAGCTTTTCATAAACCTCTTGCTTTTCTAGAGATTTTATTTTTGACTGCGCACGACTGGCCATACTGGCTTTAGACTTGAATCGATCTATCCAGGCTTGTGTTTTTTTACGCTTCAAATCCTGATTGATACGAGTTTTTTCATGAATTTCTTCTTCCAGTGCAATCTGTTCATTGATCTTTTGAGTAGTGCCGGGTATTTTTCTAAAACGGCCCCTGTGGATATTCAAGGTGTGTGTGATAATGCTGTCCATAAATGCTCTATCGTGAGTGATTAATATTAATTCGTTAGGCCATTCTTTCAAGAACTTTTTTAACCATCTGGTGGAGTGAATATCCAAGTAATTTGTTGGCTCATCGAGTAGAAGTAAATTAGGTTCTAGTAGTAGCAGCTTTGCAAGATTAATTTTGATCTGATAACCGCCAGAAAATTGGTTTGGGTTTTCTAGCATCTCTTCATCAGAAAAACCAAGGCCGCTTAAAATCTTCTCACCTTTCCATTGTTCATATTGGCGCTCATCATCCAATACACTGACGACCTCCTCTATTATGCTGTCATAATTGAATTGTAAATGTTGTTCAAGGCAGGCCACTGAATAGTAATTGGGGACATCAACTGTGCCATCATCTGGCTCTATTCTGCCTAAAATCATTTTTATAAAGCTAGATTTTCCGCTGCCATTTCTGCCAATTAAGCCGATTTTTTCTGAAGAATTAAGCGTGAAGTCAACATCTTCAAATATTGTTTCTCCTCCAAATGAAAGTGATGCTCCTCTTATTTTAATCATGACTCTGACGGGTTAAATGAGATAATATTATATCAAAAGTGGGCATTAAATGCAAAGAGAATCAAGTCAAAGTAGCCTGAAGGTTTATCCGGTTAATACCAGAGATTCTGCTTGAAGGTGCGATGTCAGTGATGCTGGAAGTGCGCAAAAGAAATTAGCAAAGGCAACACAGTCGAATAAAACTTGCAAATTTATGTTAAAAAGCACAAAGTATCATGATTCAAGTTGCAGTTAATTTAATATTCAAATGAACTCTAGTTGCATGCAGTAACTTAAAAAATATAGATTTCAATTGAATTCTAGCCGATCTTGTTGATCTAGAGTAAGAAGACAAAGATGAAAAAAGTTAAATCATTTTGATGTAATATTAGTAGTATGGTGCAGTGAATAAAAAACAAAACTTCAGAGGTAAGATGTCTATTATGAAAATTCATTCAATTTTAAGTGACTGATGATGGTGATTAAATCAGGTTGAAAAATGAATTCATTCATTACTGTGGAGATATATTAGACTATTGATTTTTATGGAATATGTGTTAAAATAAAAAGAAAAGATTGGAAATTAAATATGTTTACTTTATTTGTATATTGTGAAAATCAACAACAAGCGCAAGCTTGGATGGAATTTTTAAGCATTAAATCGGAGGCTGATTTATCAAGAACAAGAATAGAAAATAACAACCCGATTTTAACTCCTCAGTTCGAAAAGGTGATTAGAATTGATATGGATAATAAAAAAGATCGGGATCAATTACTTTCCATTGTCACAGAGGCTGCGTATTCGCCTAAAGGAGCGTGGTCTGGCGCAGTGGATTTTTCTGATAAAGGAAGTGCATTTTTTAGACCCAGAGGGTATATCAACGACTCGTTTAACTATCTGACTGAATATTTGATTGGCCAAGTAGAAGCGCATCAGCAAGCACAGGCATCTTCCTTGACGCCATAAAGAAAATCAACTGACTCTATCATCATATATTTTTGTGAAAGCAGTGATAATATGATACAATTATAAAAAATAAAGGATTTGGCATGCGTGCAAAAGTTGTAATGATAGAAGCAGGGAATGCTGATCAAGGTCAAAGAATCGATAATTATCTATTTAAATATTTTAAGAGAGTGCCAAAATCCAGAGTGTACAGAGCGATAAGAGGTGGCGAAGTCAGAATAAATGGTAAAAGAGTAAAAGCAGTATACAAATTGATAGAGGGTGATGTCATTAGGGTGCCTCCAATACAGCAAGCTGTCGATGATGGTGATGAGGCTCAGTTGATAATTGGCCAGAAAGAAAAAGATGACATGAAAGCAAGGATCATATACGAGGATGATCAATATATTATTTTTAATAAAAATAGCGGAGAGGCAGTCCACAAGGGGAGCGGTATAAAAATCGGTTTAATCGATAAGTTTCAGTGTGTTTACGGAAAAGAAATATATTTAGCACATAGGTTGGATAAAGATGTGTCAGGCTGTATAATGTTGACAAAAAATAGAGAAGCCAAAAAAGAGATACAAGCAGTATGGGGAACCAATAAAGTAGAAAAAAAATACTGGGCGCTCGTATTCTTAGATTCAAATACAAACAAAAAAGAGGGTGATGTGTTTGACATCAATTTAAGTCTAAAATCTGAAAATGGAAAGATGCAAAATGCCAGAAGTGAAATAGAAGTTCTCGAGGTTTGTTCGGGATATGCCTTGCTTGAGGTCAGTCTTAAAACCGGAAGAAAGCATCAGATTAGAAGGCATTTATCGGAAAGTGGCATGCCAATAGTAGGTGATTGTAAATATGGTAATTTTAGTGAGAATAAGTCATTCGTCAAAAACAATGGAGAAGGGAGGCTTATGTTACATGCTCGTTCGCTAAAGATTGATAAAAAAGATGGCGTCTTTTGCATTGCCGAAATAAGTAAAGATTTTAATATGGTCTTAAAGTTATTAGGGCTCAAAAATAAATAGTCAGCACGTTTTTCCTACAAATGAAGCTGTGCAGGCTATGTGTGCAGATCAGGCAGAGTGCATTATTTTTTGGTCAAATTTATTGTCATGTCAAATAGAAAATAAGTTAAGTAATCTATCTAGTGTTATTGTGTGCGGTAGCTCGAGCTTCTGCTCAAGCTAACACCTGTATAGACTGTATGATGCCTTTCTCTATTAGATGAGTGAATGTGTTAGGAGGAAATTCCGTGGTTTTGAGTACTTGATCTGTCATGTTTTTGTGCTGCAACTATCTCACAACACGCAAAGATATGAAGTAAGGCGGCAGCATTACCATTTCCATTAAAGACATTCTTAACGGCCATGTGGTTAGGAGAGAGTGGTGCTTGCTCTGAAATAGGTTCGCTACCACAACTAGACGGAGCTATGGTCGGTATTTGTGCTGCACGTGGTTTAAGTTCTGTGCTGTTTACGGCCTGTTCGCCATTTTTGCTGCTTCGCATGATCTTCTCCTTTTGCCATCTTACAATAGTAGCACAAAGTCACAGTCTGTCAATACAGGTCAAAAAGATTTAAGTTTATTGTGTAGGTCTCTAATGGAATGGGCTTTTTGTCTCTGATGAGCCTAGGGTGTCGTTTAATTCAAGTTCTGGGTCAGTGTGTGAATCAGGCTGTGCTTGCCTAAGTCCCACATCTGTGATTCTGCCCTCGGAGTCAATCCACTGCTGTGAGGATTGGGAGACTTCTGTGTATTTAGCGCTTCTCCTAATTGAGAAAGCAGACTTTATTTTGCTCCACGCACTACTAAAAAAGCTGGCCAGTGAACTTCCTATTTCTGATATTGACATTGCTAATCACCCTTTATTGCTAATCAACTTTTAAAGTGTATGAAATATATTACAGGGAAATGAGGTTGTCAAGTCGCGCCGAAGTGACATATTCCGATAGGTTTGACTGTATTAATAAATGGATGAAGATTGAACACAGGAAACAGGCGCTAATATCATAAGTGAAGAATAGTTAAAGAAGTAAGACTATTATGAGAGAATATTTAAATTAAACATTGATAAGCGAGGTAAATAATGTTAAGATTAAATCAACTGAAACTGCAGGAAAAAAATGGCTGTACAAAAAAGTAAGAAATCTAGATCAAAGAGAGGGATGGGGAGAGCTCACTTTCACCTAAAGACAAACCCTTTATCTGAAGACAGTATGACTGGTGAGGTCCATAGGCGCCATCACATTACAAAGCATGGTTACTACAGGGGCAAGCAAGTAATAGTGAAAAAAGTCAAAGAAGAAAGTGAATAGTTTTCCTAAATAAAAAGAAATTCATAAAAGTATCATAACTGTTGCCTCTACTGAAACACTGTAATATAATATGTTTGGTTTATGGTTAGTGGAGACAAATGAGCATTCAAAAAAAGCTTAGGTCAATTGCAGTCGATGTAATGACAGCAGAAGAGGGAATTAAGTCGGTCATCGATGCCATCATTGTGGTGTTAAAAAACGACAAAAATTTATTTATACACATGACGGGAAATCGATTGCTGATAGAAGAGGTTCTAGAGTCTTCGTATAGAAACTATTGGAGAGAGCTTAATCTACAGATACATCACACGGAGATCGGCATATTGCACAGTGATGATCCTGTATGGGCATTAAAACATAAGAGAGGATCATCAACACATTTGGCCGTTGACCTAGTACAACAAGGATATGCTCAAGCAGTAGTCAGCTGCGCCAATACCGGATCATTGATGGCGATAAGCCGGTATAAGCTTAAAAGAATTAGCGGAGTAGAAAAACTCGCAATGGTCGGAAGTTTCCCAACGTACAACGAAAATGAAGATGTGTATATCTGTGATGTTGGTGCAAGTTATGATTCAACGGCAGAGGATTTACTGTGCCAAGCAAGAATGACAACTGCCATGTTGAAAATTAATAATGAAGAGAGTCGACCCCGTGTTGCCATATTGAATATGGGAACAGAAGCAGTAAAGGGAAATATTCTTGTAAAACAGGCGATACGTTTATTCGAGCAGGATACACAGTTGAATTTTGTGGGTTCAATAGAAGGTCACGATATATTTAAGGGATTGGCAGACATTGTAATATGTGATGGCTTTGTCGGAAATTGTGTGTTGAAGTCCTGTGAAGGAACGGCAAATTTTGTGATGAATACAATAAGGGAGGCATGCTCAACGGATTCGTTCTCCAAAATAATAGGCAGCCTATTTAAAAATGTGATAAAAAGTAGGGCGCCCAAGTTAAACCCATCCCTAAGAAACGGCGGGTTGGTACTTGGTCTGAATGGCATAGTGATAAAAAGTCACGGCAGTGCAGACATGTTAGGCATAAAGACAGCAATAGAGACGGCAGTCAGTGTAATAGGTAGTGAATATGGTCAAGCCCTTCAGGCACAGGTTAAAGAAAAGGAAGTAGAGCCAGCGCAATAGCTATTCGAATCGAATCAAACGAGTGGGCAAGAACGTTTAGAGTCAGAAGATTTTCATTTCACCGTGCTATTTGTTAGAAAGCAACAGGGGCTGTTCTCAAATGTGATGATATCTATTTAAAACAGTCGCATTAAAATATGCAATTAAAATTATTAGAGTATATCAAGCATAAGTAAAAACATAGAAGAAACGAGTAAAGTTATCTTAACATCAGAGTCTTTTTAATGTTGGTTAATGCTTGTGCTCAGATAGAATCCATCAATTATTTTTATATTTTTTATGTAGGATAGATAATATTGTTCTATACAGTTTATGTCGCTTTGATGAGGTTACTATGTGAGAGGAATTGTAAAATTATTTTTATTGACTTTAGCTTCCGTTGCAAAAAATCGAGGGTATCGAACAGAAAGTGCAGTGTTACAAAAAATTGCGCATCATTATTCTATAAAATCATTAAAGTTTACAATCGCGTTAGGGCTTGCAGCAAAAGAAATAGAATATATAGGTAGTGGAGCAGAAGGTGAGACTGCATATCATCCATCGATGGATAGCGAGAAAGATGAGAATGAAATTGAATTGAAGAAAAAAAATGAAGACAAGAACGAAGAAGAGGAAGACGAAGAAGACGAAGAAAAAGACGAAGAGGAAGGCGAAGAAGACGAAGAAGAGGACGAAGAGGAAGACGAAGAAGAGGAAGGCGAAGAAGACGAAGAAGAGGAAGGCGAAGAAGAGGATGAGGAGGAGAAAGGCGAAGAAGAGGATGAACAAGAGGAAGAAGATGTGTCAGAAGAAGAAATA
>JAZAFR010000024.1:0-43369 GCA_036121365.1 Pseudomonadota bacterium
ATAGCTCTTGAAATAGAACCCGGAGCAGAACTTACCTCTCCTGTTTCTGGGTCTACTTTTTTTCTACTCTTAAAAGCAGCTCTTGAAATAGCACCCGGAGCTGAACTTAGCTCTCCTGTTACTGGGTCTACTTTTTGCCTATTATAATAGGTATTTCTTGAAATGGCATTTAAAGCCGAACTTAGCTCTCCTGTTACAGGATCTACTGTTTTTCTAGCTCTAAAAGTAGCTATTGAAATAGCACCCGGAGCAGAACTTAGCTCCCCTGTTACTGGGTCTACTTTTTTTCTACGATAATAGATAGCTCTTGAAATAGAACCCGGAGCAGAACTTACCTCTCCTGTTTCTGGGTCTACTTTTTTTCTACTCTTAAAAGCAGCTCTTGAAATAGCACCCGGAGCTGAACTTAGCTCTCCTGTTTCTGGGTCTACTTTTTGTCTATTATAATAGGTATTTCTTGAAATAGCATTTGAAGCAGAACTTAGCTCTCCTGTTACAGGATCTACTGTTTTTCTAGCTCTAAAAGTAGCTATTGAAATAGCATCAGAAGCAGAACTTGGCTCTCCTGTTTCTGGGTCTACTTTTTTTTGCTTTTTTGACGAAGGTACCATCGGCTCTAAATTATCAATACTAACTTTTCTTTTCATGATTTATCTGATTAATTCAATTGGTAACAACTATATCACCCATCATTAAACTATACAATATTAAAGGTTTCAAAGCGCTGAAAAATCTGTTAAATCTAAATACCCATACGCTGACTGTTCTGGATATTTTCCTCTTTGACATCAACTAAAACTTGCATTTTCTCATTCATAACATGACTACCCAATGGACTGTAACCTTTAGTAAACTGCAATATGGATACCCTTGCTAAATTAGCATATGATGATTTGAGTTGATCATACTTCAATAACTTTTCACCCTGACGGTTAGGATCACAAATCACAATATCATCCTCTCTTTCTATCCATACCACCTGATGCCAAACATCTCCAAGCTCTAAACCCATCAACCCCCAACAATATCCATGCTTTTCATCAAATTGGCCTGTTTTTTGACATCGCATTGTTTCAAAAAAAACATCAATTTCGTCACCTTGAATCACATCAGTTACGCATGTTTCATGACTCATATCTGAAACAACACTATCATCATCAATCTCTAAAAACTCTGTCACATGAACCAGGCCCTCATAATTTTCCTCAACCAGCTCACTGTCGTGTAAATGACCCCAAGGATTTGTATTACCTGGAAGTGTGTATTCAATACCTCTATTTTTCATCTTCACTTTAGAAATATCTTTGCCTTGTAAAGCCTACACCAGCCTTGCTGCCTGAACCTCACAATTATCACTACCCGCATCTTTAAAAATTCTGGATTGTTTATTCACATCAGCAATTGCTTAGCTCCAGTAGGGGCATTGATAGAATCTGCTGTTTCTGCGTATCACAATGATCTATAGCGAACATCTACTCCACTGTAAGAGGTATTGACACTGTGAAAAATGAAAAGTATATTACGATGGTGTTAAATGGTTAAAAAAGTATCTTTGGAAAATACAGTCACAAAAGTCATCAATGAATGCTTCAACGGCACCCCTACACGTGACGACTACGTGGGATTTTTACTTAAAATACGAAGGTTAATTCCCCGAGAAGAGAGAAACGCCACCACGCTTGAAATGTTACATAGTCAATATAGGAGTGAGTATGCTAGAAGGGGTCCATTTAACGGGAAAACCTGCTTAAAAGTAGTATTTGCTTGGGCAATGAATTTTTGGAAAATAGAAAACAGAGAAGAAGTATTCTTGAAAATACTAGAACAGGATACAGGAATGCAAAGTATATTGGATTGTATCCCTGAAAAAGAAGTAACAGATGCGATGATTGAAATGGCAGTCTCTCGGAATGAAGAGGCGTTACTATTTGTTCCAGTTCACAAACTGTCAGTACCATTAATAAAGCTGGCAATAGAAAAAATCCGTGCGAGTAGAGTATTACGTTTTATTCCCAGAAAGATGATAACAAAAGAGATATGTCTATTTGCGCTAGATAAACTTTCGGTGTGGACTGATAATAATCCTTATCCAGCATCAAATTCACCATTTCATTATTTTCCCCGTGGTATTCTTGACGAAGAGATATGTTCAAAAGCTATAAGAACGTGGCCGGAGGAAATAAGCAGTGTTCCAGAGAGATTAAAAACTGAAAAAGTTTGCCTAGAGTGGGTAATAAGAATGGAAAAATTCGAAGATGAATTTGGCAGATTTCCAGGTCATTTGCTCAATAAAATGTTTTCCCTACACGCAGATAAAGGAACGAATGACTTTAATGCAGTCAAAGAAAGGTTAAAAACTGGCAATGTAAATACAAGTCATAAGCAAATTTCAGATGATGAGCTAGAGAGAATGTTTAGTCGATGCCAAAAAGTTCTTGAACACATTCCTGAAAGGCATTTATCCATTTGTAAAAAAATGTTTTCCTTATACTGGGAAAATGAAGTTCCTCAAAAAATTGATAAATTGATAGAAATTTTAGAAAAAATGAAAGAGCATCAATTGATTGTGACAGACTCTTTGGCAGGTTGGATTTGTGCCAAGTATCCTGAACTGAAGGGTACAGAGGGAGTTTGTGAGAAAAATATTAATAAGCTATATATGAATTGCGTTGAATTGAAAGAGTACATATTCTTGGTGGGTAATGAAAAAGAAAGCCCTTTATTCCAATCTTCAATTGGTCGGATTATAGGTCAATCTAAGGATAAATATACTGAGCAAACCAGTCGAAGCTTATCTGATATAAACGTGGCCAGTATCGTGCAGGAATATCTTGGAATAACAAATTATGATTCTCTGAAGTCAGCTAGCACTGGTCAAAAGAAAAAAAGGAGAACCAAAAATAGATCCACAGGAGGAGAAGAAAAGACAGTTTGGGATAAAATGATAACAACCGGTCTTTTGATTCTAGAAAAGACTGGGTTGATTTTGCAAAGAATTTTTGCAACAACACCCTTCACTGAAAAAACCAGAATAGGGCAGATTATTTCTTCTATATGGCTTATTTGTACAATTGCTCTGACACTATATTTTCGGGCAACAGTATCATCTTTTATACATCCTATTGTATTATTTTCTTTGACGATTTATAGCTATTTTAAAATATTCGAATGTACAATTATTGGAATTGCGGGGATGAAATTAGCTATTTCAAAACTCAACTTTTTTAGGTGCGCTAAAGAAGTTTCTGTGTCCAGTGATTCTTTTCAAAATAATAGTATGGCTACAAAATATGATAAGTTTCAACTCTTCCATGATTACAGAACCTGGCAAGAGCATATCACCTATGAGCAAATACAGAAACAAGAACAGGACGAGTGTCGTGAAGTCTTGAGTGAGCATTCAAGAACTACATTCAGTGCTACAAGGTAAAGTATAAGATCTAAATAATGCATCTGATGAAAAGAGTTTTTGTAGCGAGGGATTGAGTCCTAACTAACGATGTAACATGACAGTAGCACACTAAAGAAGGCTCAGATGAAAAAAATGAAAATTCGTCCAAAGGAAGTTGCAGGGGTAAGCGGCAAAGATCAAAACAAAAATTGAGATTTTGATAAAGATGCGGTACAATAGGGTTTTAATGATAGAAATTCAGTTGAAAGGGGAAAGAGTTGCGGTATCTACGTAACCAGATATACTGTGGCATTTTTTACACAGGAGTCTATTTTGGCCTTTGGTCTGCGCCATCGCGCCATACAATCAAATCGTTGGGATTGTCCACAAGAGATTTCAGCACAGATATATTGAAAATTGCGCTATCCTTGCAAGAAAAAGGCTACGAGGCCTACATTGTTGGGGGGTGTCTTAGAGACTTGCTGAGCAAACCCAAGATCAAGCCAAAAGACTTTGATGTGGTCACATCGGCATTGCCAGATCAGGTAAAAAAGGCATTTCCACGCAGCCGAATCATCGGCAAGCGGTTTAGGATTGTGCATGTGCCTGCAGGGAGAGACATTGTTGAGGTCAGTACGTTTCGAGGAAGAAGTTCTTGGTTTGCCAATTGGCGTGGAACTCGATATAAAAACAATATTTATGGGGGGATAGAGCAAGACGCTTGGCGGCGAGATTTCAGTTGTAATGCGCTGTATTATGATGTTAAAAAAGGAGAGGTAGTTGACTTCACAGGCGGTATAGCGGACATAAAAGCCAAGAGACTGTGCATCATTGGTAAGCCAGAAAAACGATTTAAAGATGACCCTGTCCGAATATTACGTGCTTTGAGGTTTACGGCCAAAACAGGTTTCGTGCTTGATCAAGAGGCAAAAGATCAAATTCAGAAGAAAAAAGGATTATTGAGAGAGGTGTCCAAGGACAGATTATTATTGGAGGTTGTCAAATTATTCAGTCAAGGACACAGCAAGAAGTCATTCCAGGTATTAAAGGAGTTTGGATGTTTGCAGATTTTGTTTTTAGGCTATGATCGCTTGGGGATTAATTTGGGTCATTATATGTCATTTTTCGCGTTGGCATTGAATCACATTGATCAGCAGTATCACCAAAAAAAGCGCTTGAGCAGTAGTTTTCTATTTTCAGTATTGTTATGGCCAATTTTAGAAATGCACAAGAAAAAGCAAAAAAGTCTCAATCTTTTTCACTATAAAAAAATAGTACATCGGGTTTTAAAGTTTGAAAGTCGTTATGTCGCCATTCCAAAAAAGTTGCAAGAGGCCATCAAGGAACTATGGATGTTGCAGTATGCTTTTGAGACAAAGGCTGTGCCCTTCTCTCAAGAAAGAATGCGGCAAACACGCTTTCAGTATGGATATTTATTGTTTACACTCAGAGCAAGAAATGATGAATTATTGACAGATAAGGCGTTACTATGGCAAGATATGGGTTTGAAAAATCAATAATAAGCAGATGAGAAGATGGATGATGATGTAATAAAGCAAGCACCTGGAAAGCATTTTTTGATCACAGGTATGACTCGTTTTCATTTTTCTCAAAGAGAAGCATTGTATGTAAAGGGCGTTTTGCCAGGCAAAAAGATTGAAGTTATGCAGTTAAGTCCCCAAGGAGATAGGCTTATTGTGAGAGTAGAAGGCCAAAAATTTGCGGTAAAGAGGGAGATGTGGGATTTGCTAGACCTTGAGGAAACAGCACAATGACAAAAACAATAGGAATTATTGGAAATCCAAATGTCGGCAAGACCTATTTGTTCAATCGATTGACCTCTTGTGAGGGTTGTGTTGGCAATTGGGCTGGGGTCACGTCAACTGCATGCAAGGCCAAAATATCTGATAAGAGTGCTTCAACCATTCTAGATCTACCAGGCTGTCATCGTCTACGAGAGTTTAGAGATCAGCAAGGCAATCATACAAGCCAGAGAGAAGTGGATGATATTATCTCAGAAAACAGAGTTGACTTGTGGTTGAACGTATTGGATGCAGGTAAGCTTGAACAGCAGCTATATCTAACAGTGCAGTTGTTAGAGGCCAACCAAAATGTGATTTTAGTATTAAATCGTATTGATTTATTGCCCAATCTAAAAAAAGAGATAGACATAAAGGCGCTTGGGGATTTTTTGGATGTTCCGGTCATTAAGGTATCTGCAAAGCTTGGTTTGGGGGTGAACTCATTGCAATCAATGATTTCAGAGTGTTTGAAAAAAGAGTCTCATACGCAGAGATCTTATCCAGTACGCTATCCCACAGAGATAGAAATCTTGTTGAAGAAAGTATCCACACCAGGACAAACGCGCTTTGATGCTTGGAAAAAGATCATTGCAGGGGACTATCAAGACAATCCACCTGCTTGGCATTTTGACAAAAATGTGGCAAAAGTGATGAGTGTTTATCAAACGATGACAGATGCCATGGCTTTGACGCGTCATGAAGCAATTGGGCGTTGGGCCAATCAGGTGGTCAAAGAGTACTCTAAGAGCAGGAAAGACACAGATAAAGCGGTAGACAAGTGGGCTTTGCATAATCTATATGGCATGCCTATTTTCTTTATGATGATGTTTTTAGTTTTTTGGTTAAGCATGGGTTTTGGACAGTTATTGCAGGGGATTTTAGAGCCAGTTCTGACTTTATTATTTGTGAATATACCAAAAGTATTTGTACAAAAATATGCTTTACCGTTTTATGTGGATGTTTTTCTTTCTCAGGGGATTGGCTTGTCTTTTGTGACCGCTTTGAGTTTCTTTCCCATACTATTTGTGATGTTTTTCGCGTTGAACTTATTGGAAGAAAGTGGTTATATGACGCGCGCGGCTATTGTGATGGATCGGTTGATGCGTTATTTGGACTTGCCAGGAGAGTCTATGGTGGCATTGGTTCTGGGCTTGGGCTGCAATGTTCCAGGGATTTTGGCGACACGTCACATTCCATCAAAGGGAGACAAAATCATCACCGCATTGATGATGCCGTTTATGTCATGCGGAGCGCGATTATCAATTTTTGCAGTATTTTCCTCGGTGTTTTTCCCTGAAAAAGCAGCTCAAGTCTTATTCTTCTTGTACGTGCTGGGTGTGGGAGTGGCGTTTGGCACTGGATTATTGATTAAGTATACAGGTTTGGTTGGCGAGAAAAAGGCACAGACGTATTTATTAGAATTGCCGCAGTACCAGTGGCCATCTATGACAATGGCGCTAAAACAGGCGGTTAGACGCAGCCAGCGTTTTGTTTGGCGGGCACTGGGTGTGATTATGCCAGTCTGTGTGGTTTTGGCAATATTAAACCACATCAGCATAGATGGGCAAATTTTGCAGCATCCAGGAGATCAGAGTATTTTAGCAAGCATTGGTAAGATACTGAGTATATTGTTCTATCCCATTGGTTTAAAGGCTCACCACTGGCCTATGGTAGTGTCCCTGATCATGGGATTATTGGCAAAAGAGGTTGTCATCAGTACCTTGAGTATATTTTATGTGCAAATGGAGGTGAGTTCCACTGCAGTGGCGCAGAGTATTTCTGAGTTGTGGAGTGAGTGCTGGGTCGAAGTTTTGGGGAATCTAGGCCAAGGATATGCTTATTTTTTGCCATTTTTTGATGTGGATGTGCCAACATGGATGCCATATTTAAATGCCAATCACATTTCAGCCAGTGCAGTGATGGGGTATTTGATTTTCACTTTGCTATATTTTCCTTGTATCAGTACATTGTATGCACAGGCAAAGCAGGTGGGATGGCGCTGGGCAGGGGTGTCAGTATTGTGGTCAACAGTGGTGGCTTATGTTTGTGCAAGCGGGTATTTATTGTGTTGTCATGTATCCAGTGGGGTTTGGGGAATGAGTGTGATATTGGCAGTGGTGGTACTTGGATATTATGCAAAGGAATGGCTCATTATTCGAATAAAAAACATGAAAAAAAAGAAAGCGCTGACCACGTAACTGGGAGTGGAGTCAGGTATAACTGCGAAAAGGTTCATCCATTCTAAAAGGCACGCCAGAGAGAGGCCATGCATAGCTATCGAGGTTTTTTAGATTTGTTTTGATGAGGCAGGCCTCTTTTAATAAGTTCTTTAATGGATTTTACCGGATTTCTTCTTGAAAGCGTTTTAGTATCCAGTGGGTCAATAGCGGAATCAAGAATCTTAGCCATTTTAGAAGGAGAGTTGCATCCCCGTTTCTCACAAATCGCTTTGAGGGATTGCTGTTGCTTTCCTTTTGTTGTAAGCCAGAGATTAAGGGCGCTAAGGGAAACGCGATTGATTCTGAAATTTGACATGTCTGGACTGCCAAAAATAGGATGGGGAGAGATTGGTTGATCAGAAGAGATTAGGGTTTTAAGAAATGGAAATATAGATTGGGCATCTTTGTCATACAAAGACGCAATGGCGATATTTGCAAGAAGCAATTCATCTTTGAATGTATTTTGCAGTGTATGTGGGTTTTTTAGTGCTTCTTTGGTTCTTTGGACGACATCACGAGCAAGTTCTCGTAAGGCTTTTTCAGTATTCGGATTTTCTTTTAAGATAATAAGTTGACGTTCAATCCTATTTCCAAGCTTCGGCATTCCTGAGGCGCGGACAACTTCTTGGTAGAAAGAGTCATTATTTTGAGAGGTGGTGTTGTTGAGCGATGATCCTCTCAAGTGGTGAGGATGTCTATAGAGGGTATTTGCTGAGGCTGCAGTCAGTAGGGCTGTGAGAAAACCCAGAAGATACATTCGCATAAAACTAAATCCTTATTAGATTAATTTTTTATAGCACATATATTGAATTTTACTAAAAAAAACCTTTATAAAAGTTCAATTGATATGATTAAGACATTAGAAATGAAAAAAAATCTACGTCCACTCGCTTAAATCCAAAAATTTTAGCGCCACGCACATGATTGACGATTTGACCTTGTTCTCTGTTAGCGCAAAGCAGACAATGATCATAAGTATTGTTCATGATCATTTGAATAAAAGTATCATAAGACAAGGAAGTCAATGCCCTTGCTGATATTAGGAGGCCTATGGTAATCAGACCCCAAAAGCGAGCATTGCTTCAGCCACTCTTTTGAATCCAAAAATATTGGCGCCGCGTGCATAATTGATGATTTGGCCTTTTTTGCTGTTGGCATAAAGCAGGCACTGGTCGTGAATATCGCTCATGATCATTTGTAGTTTCTCGTCCACTTCTTTGTGAGTCCAGAAGTAACCCATAGCATTTTGAGACATTTCCAATCCTGAAACGGCAACGCCGCCTGCATTGGCTGCTTTGCCTGGGGCGTAGACAACGCCATTGTCCTTAAAGATTTTGATGGCTGCAGGAGAGACAGGCATATTGGCACCTTCAGCAACCGCTTTTACATTGCCTGCACACAGTGCTTTGGCATCATCAGCGTCAATTTCATTTTCAGTGGCACAAGGAAGCGCAATATCTGCTGGCATATTCCAGGGCGTTTTTCCAGGAAAAAATTGTAGATCAGGGTATTGTTTGAGGATATTTGCCAAAGGCTGGTGTTTATCAAAGCGCAGTACTTTAATGGATTCAAGCATTGTTCTTTCAAGGCCACTGGGGATATAAAGCAGACCTTTAGAATCAGAAAGGGTGAGCACTGTGGCACCAAGATCCAAGAGTTTTTCTGCTGCGAATAGGGCCACATTACCAGATCCAGAAATGAGTGCTTTCTTGCCTTCTAGTGAGTCATTTTGGTGTTTAAGAATGCGGTCTAAGAAGTAAACAGTGCCGTATCCCGTTGCTTCAAGCCGCACATTACTACCACCAAAAGAGACAGACTTACCAGTCAGCGAGCCTGGTGCAATGGTGGCTATGCGTTTCATTTGTCCAAACATATAGCTGATTTCTCGGCTTCCAACCCCGATATCACCAGCAGGAACGTCTTTATCTTTGCCTATGAAAGGCAATAAGGAGGTGATAAAGGCTTGGCAAAAGCGCTTTATTTCAGTTTCTGACTTGCCCTTTGGGTCAAAATCACTGCCGCCTTTTCCACTACCAAGTGGCAAGCCAGTAAGGCTATTTTTAAATGTTTGTTCGAAGGCGAGAAACTTCAACACACTTTCATTCACGGTTGGGTGAAAGCGCAGTCCACCCTTATAGGGGCCGATTGCGTTATTGCCCTGTACTCTGTATCCTCGGTTGACATGCACATTGCCGTGATCATCATCCCAAGTGACCTTGAATTTAATGATACGGTCTGGCTCACATATGCGTTCAAGCAAGCTATCCCTTGCATATTCTGGGTTCTCTTGAATCCAAGGAATGACATCGGTCAATACTTCATACACAGCTTGAATGTATTCTGGTTGCCCGGGGTTTCTGAGTTCAAGTTTTTGCATAAAGCTTGCAAAATCAACAGATGTGGAAAGTTTCATGGTTGTGCATCCTTAAATTAAAAGAAAATAGTCACTACGAATCGTAAAGGATTTGACATGAAATGTCTAGGATTGGTGGCAAAATAGAAGTAATGTTTATCACAGTAGGTATAGAATTATGCTATTGGGATTTTACAACTCCAGTAGCCATGTGAACGGGTTAGGATGGTGATTTTTCATGGTGCCAGCAAGCAATGATGCAAGGTAAGAGAAGTGAAAAAAACCATAAAAAATAACCAAGAGTCGGGGAGAGTATTGCAATTGGCAAAATGCAAGATGTCATATATTCATAAGATTTACGGTAGTAGTGATTTTTAATCGACTGTTCACGTTCGTCAAGGTTAGAGTCTATTGAATTTCCTAGGCTCCATACGGTTGGTGTTAATGTACTACCTGAGGTCCAGTAAATCGTTGAGCAGACTAAACTATAGGCACCATAAAAGGCAAAAACAACATAGAGGTTATTGTTTGGTTTGTCAGTTGACGTGAAATAATGGGTTAAATAACGGATTGATTCTGTGAGTTGAGTAGAGATAACAGTGATAGTTTGAGTCAAATCACGCTTAAAGATCACACTTGACAAAAAGGTCATTAATAAAACAAAAAAAGACGGAACCAAGACAATCAGTAATGATTTGCGCAATATGGATTTGTCAGAAAAGTAGGCATTGGAACTTTCGCGTAACTTGAAAAAACGATCTTTGCCTAAAAAGTAGAGAAGTAAAAATTCAATGGGCGATGTGAAAGCTCCCATAGAGTAAAAGTCAGATGCAGATGGGTGGGTTGAATTTTGTTTTTTCATTATTCAGAGTCCTCAGTTAAGTTTTAAATTGAAAGCAGCTTTTCAAGCGCAGGAAAGGGGTCAAGGCTAAAAACCTTATGAACATCAACATCAAATACAGAAGCAATTTTAAGAGCCAGGGCAATACTTGGGTTATATTCTTGACGCTCCAAGAATCCAATAGTTTGTCTGTTGGCTCCAACACGATCTGCGAGCTCTTGTTGAGAAATGCCTTTGGCCACTCTAAAGATTTTAATCCGGTTAAATACTTTGCTCATAATGTGTAAATGTTTCATGTGTATAAAGTATACAACATATGAATAATAGGTGCAACTAATTGTCAGTAAATAAAGACATTTATCAAGTCAAGTAATTGATATTGATAATAAAATAATAGAATGTATTCAAGAGAAGCACAAGAAACCAAGCAAAAGAGCAATTGCCTGTTTTGAATTGATATTGACGAAAAGGGTTTATCAGGTCTGATAAAAGTTAATTGAGCGACAAAGGTTCCAGAGATAATGGAAATGCGAATCAAAAAGAATCATTACATATGGCCTAGAAAAATAGTGGGTATTGAATGGTGCAAGTAGAACTATATTGACATATGAGTAATGAATGTTAAATTAAATGAGATACAATATTAAGGATTGGAGATGTTGAAGTTATTGAAGCGGGTCATGACTATTTGTGTGATGGTCACCATGGTCTGTGGGGTGAGCATTGCTCAAAGTCAAGGTAATGAAGAGACTCAACAGGCAGTCAAGTGGTTGTTTTTGCTGCATGACAGTAATGGAGTAATCGCTGCCAGAGACGAGGTGTTGACTTTGACAGTGCCCGTACATTCAAGTCAAGTGGTTGCATTCACAGATGGGCCGATTAGAATTGTGAAAACAATGGATCTTTCAGATGTGGCAAAGGCGTGGAAAGATAGGGGGAAAGTATCACTGGGAAATCCAACATCAGTATTATCAGTTGGGGACAAAAACGGGGTCATCGTGATAAGTGGTTTAGAAATCAGTGAAAAAAACGCCATATTTGAGTTCAAAATGGGTGATTTGCACAAAGACATTTTTCGAGAAGGAGACAGTGGGGCGATGGCAATGGTCATAGACAGTTATACCCCTTGCGTGGAAAGCTGTGGTGGCACAGACTACTGTAAAGACATTTGTGTATTCAAAGCATTGTCTTGACGTGTCGGAGGTGTCGAATGTGATTGAGCAGGATAGGCATGCAAGTAGGTGAAAGCACTGAATGTTGCCCATATTAACAGCAAAATATCAGTGCAGAACGTAAATCTTTCTTCATTTAAAAACTCACGGGTGGGGCCCACGTGTCAGTAGATTAAGTGCCTCTAAAATAAATTGTTTTTTCAGTCATAATCGATATCAGAAAGGTTCAATAAAGTCCAGAGGCAGGCTGCATAGTCTGTCTTGATTAATGATGCAAGAAAGACCTGACGACATAGAGGCTGATTGATGCCTGTCTGATCTTGGTAAAATAGTGAAGTAAAACACAGTCAGTGGTAAAAAAGCTGGTGTTTTATCATAAATTATAAGATAATAATATGATTGTATGGGGTTAAGTTAATGAGTTTACTGAAATTTGCATCAAAAGTATCAGCGTTTACTTTGCTGTCTCGATTTTTGGGTTTTTTTAGAGATTCCGTATTTGCTATGGCATTTGGAGCAAAGTCGGGTTTTGATTTATTTCTGTTGGCCTTTAAAATTCCCAATATGATGCGCCGAATTTTTGCAGAAGGCGCATTCAGTCAGGCCTTCATACCGGTTTTGGCTGAGTATGAAGAAAAAAAGCCTGAGCAAAAAAAAGAATTCATGAATGCGGTGTTCAGTTGCTTGATGTGGGTGACAATTCTCTTGTCCTCTGTGGTGTGTCTCGGCTGTGAAGTTGTATTGCGTTTGGGTTTCGAGTGGGTGACTACGAATGAGAGAACGTATTTGTTTTTTAGGCTATTACAAATCACATTTCCCTATTTGGTTTTGATCACAGTCACGGGTTTTTTTACAGCAGCACTACAGTCTAAAAAACGCTTCACAATGGCAGCATTCGCACCCTCATTCTTCAACATTGTTCTCACATTGGGCGCGTATTTATCAAGTATATATTTGGCAGTGCCCATTTATGGAGCAGCTGCAACAGTCATGATTGGAGGGGCTTTGCAGGTGGGTTTGATGCTGTATGGCTATCGTCGTCTCTACGGCATGCCTAAGCTATCAATTTTTAAAATTGATGCAGGGGTGCTTAAAATGTTCAAGCTGATGTGTGCAGGTGTGTATGGTGCGTCAGTCGCACAAATTGGTATGGCCATTGATAGTATCATCTTGTCAACGTTGGCAGCAGGTAGTATCTCGTGGATTTATTATTCAGAGAGATTGAGCTATTTGCCATTGGGTGTTTTTGGAGTGTCGATTGCAACGGTATTGTCGCCATCTTTGGCAAAAAGCAGCCAATCTGGCAATCAGGATGCATTTCAAAAGCAGGTGGCATGGGGAGTGGTCAGTGCAGGAATGATCGGCATTCCGTCTGCAATCGGCCTATGTCTATTGGCAAAGCCCATTGTGATTACTTTATTTTTCAGAGGTAAATTTAGTATGGATGATGTGATTCAGACCGCATCAGCGCTACAGGTTTTTTCTCTGGGCATACCGGCATATATGTGGATTAAGGTGTTTGCTGGTGCATTTTATGCCCGTCAGGAAACATGGGTGCCGGTACAGTGTGCAACAGTTGCGTTGATCGTGAATGTATTGGTAGGATGTGTAGGTGCTTACTTTTTAGCCCATGTTGGAATTTCGTATGCAGTTGTGGCATCGGCATATACCAATGCAGGGTTATTGTGTGTGTCTTTGCACAAAAAGAAGATGTTTCAATTCAAGCAGTCGGATTTTACAAAATTGGCTAAAGTCTGCACAGCCAGTGTGTTTACCTTGGTGGGGGTGTTTATTGTGCCACCTGCCAGCACCTGGGCAGACTTGAGTGCAAGTCTTCAGCTATTTTATCTGGCAGACGCTATGGTTGTTGCATTACTGGGTTATGGATTTATCTTGTGGTCTTTATCCCTGGACTGGCGCAGTCCAGAGCAATAAAGAACCAGTTTATTCTAATAATCAAGCAGAGACAGTCCAATTAAAAACTGGTTTTAGTGCTCGCAGGGCCCCTGTCTTTTGAATTCTTGCATTTCTTTTTTCCTTTCTGCATCATAGGCCTCGCACACTTTAGAATAGTCCGTGTATCCCCGGTTAGAAAACTCGCGTAGTAAGTCATCCTCATCCTCATCCACACTCGCTACTGAGCTATTGCCTTGACCGTTGCGCGGACCTAGATTAATAAGGTCTGTTGAAGCGAGGAAGTCTTGCATTGCTTTCCTATGTCCTTCATGTCCTTGGGATTCAGAGAGGTCAGGAATAGATAAATCAAGATCAGAACAAGATTTTATGCCCAAAAAATTAGATTCGGATTCACTAGAACTCGCATTACCGCTACTAGAACCACTCATAGTAGAACTTGAGGAGCGGGGAAAATCAGGTACACCATAGCCATAAAATAGTGAAAAACCGACTATTTCAGGTTTTTCAGATAGAGATTCAGCTGATGAGCATGGTGTTTTGTGCTGCACTCTCTGACGAGGAATCGCAGGAGGTGAGTGAGGGTTAGCAGTATTTACGTAAGAAGATCTGACAGGACTGTAGCCAGTAGTTCTTTTTATTCGTTTATTTTCTCTTTTCATAATAATAAGTAGTTGTAATAATGTGATTATTATAATATATTTTCTAAGATAAAGATAGTGTTTGCCGCACTAAATAACAATATAGATTGAAAAAAGGCAGTAGAGTAAATGATTGATTTTGGATTTTTCACGAACTAAAACTTCATCCAGTCGTGTTGTTACGAATAGGGGGCAAGAATACGGTCTCGAAACTTCGATTATAGACAACAAAGTGGTCTGAATTGGATTAAAATTGCATTCTGATAAATGAGAAGAAGAACTTTTAAAAATCACCTTCACCGCTTTAATTTCATCTTGATACGAATAACCTGTATCCACAACGACAAGAGTGTTTAGAGGCATAAAATCCAGATAATTTTTTCGGTATCTCAATCAGGATCATATATTTTAAAATATCAAGACTGACAAATTTGCCATAAAAATATTGCCATAACACAGATAGAAGTGATACTATCAAAAGTTGCAGGCTAAAAGTAATATGTTTATCAAAGCATAAGATGAAAACCTATATTGATAGGTACAACTCAGAGGTGTCCTTGTGAGTGATTGGCGCTCGTCAAATATATTTAACTCAATCGAGAGGGCTCGAAGGAAGATAAATACGGATAAGTACAGCTACATTGAAGCGAAAGAAAAAGAAAGAGAAAAAAATCAATTGATGGGGCTGCAAATAAAAAAGATGACAAATACGAAAGCATTCAAGATAATAGAAAAAACGTTGGTGGTGCTCGCTTATCTAGGATTGGCACTTTCAGGCTGGTATGCAGCCGTTTTAAATTTAGCATTACTGTGTTTGCCTATATGGATATATAGGATACTGACATTTAGTGTAGCGGTTTCTAGTTTTTTATCCAATATGGTCGATTGGCTGGTGGCGCATGTAAATAGTCCCACACAGTATACAGAGAGCAAAAAAATAGGCTTAGAGCATCGGTTTCTCATTTCACCTCAGATCAGAAGAGTAAGATTGCAGTTTGGTAGAAGGCCAAAGATTTTCAAGGATTTTCTAGAGGATTCATTGTGTCACAGGGCGATAAGATCGCAAGTGAGACAGCTATTAATAGATGAGAGTAATCGGGAGGAGGATGATGCTTCTATATTAGAAAAAAGTACATATTCTGAAGAGCACAGAGCTAGGTGGATGATGTCAAGAGAGGCAAAAATATCGTCAGATCAAAGAGGCGCTCAGTTGGCTGTGGCAGATGATATGTATGAGGGGCATAAGACCATGCTAAGAATGGTCAACGATAAAAGTTGTAGTTTGATAAGCACATTATACAAAATTGCAGGACAGTCAAAAAAACTCAATGGCATCATATCACAGAAGCAAATCAAAGATTTACAAACAGTAATAGCTGAGATTAAAGATACATCTGAAAAGATGCCAAATGTGGTTGTTTTGTATATGAGTTTGAGATTTTCATATTTTGTAAGGACTTACATTGAAGAAGTTGATAGGGGAGGACGCTTGAGTGAGAGTGAGCGTGAAGAATCTATGCGCTGGTCTTTGACAAAATTTGAAGAGAAGCGAATCAAAAAAGAAGGAGCCATTAAAGCGACAACAAAACAAATTGGGCTTACAGCACAAGTACTGGTGTGGGGCAATCGCCTATTAACTAGCGCATTAACCATTTTGGCATCGGCGCCAATTCGTGTTTTTTCTAAATGCTTGGGAGGGCATACAGAGACATTACTTTGCTTGTGGTTTTATTTTTCTGGGCTGTTGGTTGGGTTGTCAACTCACAGCGTGAAGAAGCAGTTGTCTAAAGGATATCAGTGGCTAATAAGTGAAAAAAAAGGCAAGAAAAGAGTCAGATTAGAAAGGATGACAATTTTTAGGTTATTTTTATCAGTGTCAACTGCAATGTCATCTTGTTATTTTGGTTTATTTGCAATCAGGCGCTTGTTAAAAAGGCCAGAAGATATTGGAGCCCATATACTAATCAATTTTTTATCCAAATGGCTATTGCCGCAAATTTGGCCCATTATTATGCCAGTATGGGTGTTTTTGACAATGTCGTCAGTCATGATAAATCAGTATAAAGATACCAAAGTATTTGCAAGGTTAAGTAAGTATATACAGTGGAAATGGGAGTCAAGAAGTCATAACAGGCAGAAACAAGAAGGCAAAACAGTTGATATGGTTAGGCACTCACTAATTGCTTTGGTCATATGCGTTGCCGCCATAGCTGCGGCATTGTCGATTTATGTCACTGTGGTAAAAATGACTGCGAATATAATGCTGAGTGTGCTTTTATCGGGCTGTGTATGGTTGGTCTCGTATGCAAAATATACTTTGTTGTTCGAAAAAATAACTCAGTTAATGGATGAAAAAAAAGATGTCACAATAACAACCAGGAAATATAATGGCTTATCCTTTCAGTTTCTATATTCAGAAGAAATGCCTTGGTTCAACCAGCCGAAGAGGAAGTTATTCGGTAAAGACGTGCCAGGACCTGTTAGCAAGGATCAACATCCTGACAAGAGGTTATCAGAAAGAGATCCAACAAGTGAAGAAATAATCGCTATAAGAGCGGAGATGGGTAGAAGAGGCACAATCTAATCGATATGATACAAAATCATAACCTAAAGAAGAAAGAGGGTAGCTGATAAAAAAATCTTGCCCGCAGTGACTGATGCTTGAGATATAGAATCATTACGAGAAGCGAGCGTTTTGATAAACGCAAGTATATTTTGTGGCTTAGAGTAGAATTATAAAAAAATGGCAATGCATATTGCTTATTAGTAAAAAGAAGAGTATTAATGAATTATAGGGTTATTGAAAGGACGCTATGGCAAAGGAATCCATATTAGGTAAGGGGGATTTGCATGAGTGACATTGAATATATTTTTCATATAGAAAAAGCGTTATTCCGCGAGATAAAGAGAGATATAGGAAGAACAGATAAAGAAAAGAAAAAAGAAGAATCTGAGTTAAGGCCATGGTTCATAGAAGTTGTCAACTTTACAAAGAATATATGGGCAGGCATAAAAAAAGATAAATTGTATATATATATTCTGGACGTTATTCAAGTCATGCTAGCCATATTTGCAGCAGTGTCAACAGCAGGGTTTGCTGTATATAGTCTAGGGATATTTGGTGTACATGGGTTAGTGCAAGCGGGGTTTGTATTAGGGATTGCAGTGATGAGTACGCTATCAAATGTGTTTACCGTTGCTCATAAGATTTGTTTTGGTTCAGAGGGCAATATAAAGTTTTGTTATCAAAAAATGAGGATGGTTGAAATAAAGTTATTTCGTTCCCCGTATATGCCAGATCCCATAGATAAGAAAACTGAGGCAATAAAGCAATACATGCATTATTATAACTATGAAAAATGGGTTTTTTCTGAGATTCGCAAGATACAAGAGGTGGGGTATTCTTTAGACAGGAAAAAGCTTGAATCCATACCAAGTGATTTAAGAGTGTTGTTATTATTTGCAATGTATTCACGAATATCTGCAAGTCCAGATCTCAATCAGAGGCGGATATTTAGGGATATCGCAAAAAAATATGAAGAAATATATAAGCTTGTAGACCAGGCAAGTAGCAGAGAATCACACAGTGGATTGTTATCAACTCTATATGATAAGGCAATCAGCAGTGCTGTGGCAGTAGATGAGAGTGGGTTTAATTTTAAAGGAGATGAGTATGTCAATGATGAAGATAAAGTCTCCCAAATGATCGCCATATATTCAGTGAAAAGGTTTGCTTATTTTGCAAGAGTACATATCGAAGAGCAGGACAAGTATCTGGTTGAGCAGGCAAATGAGAGTTGGCTGAGCTTAAGTATTCAGGATCGTGAAAGAAGAAAAGAGAAGGCTTTTAGATGGACGTTAAAGCAGCACTTAAAGCGCCAAAATAAAAAAATAAAAAATGCGTATTTGAGTAGTTCTATGTCAATGAGATGGATTATGCCTATATTTTTATTATGCACTGCATTAGGGCCATGGGGATTTAGTATGCTGTCATCTTCACCGGTGACAAGAATTATAGCCATGTTAGGAAGAGGGTGTGAGTCTTCATTATGCATCTGGTTTTGGTTTTGCGGAGCTGCCAATCATTTTTTCTCAAGAAAGAGAGATGTGGAAAAATCTTGGGAGAAAGTATGTCAATATGTGTATAAGTATCTAATTGTGAGGGATGAAGATGAATTTGGGATAGAGAAGAAGACATGGTATTTAAGTAAAGATAATATCTTAAGGACTGGGCTAGCAATTTTAATGGCTCTGTCTTACTGTGTGTTCACAGTATTTGGGATCAGTCGGTTGTTATCGGATCCTTCTATAGTTGGCGGTGAGAAAGTATTGGCATTCTTATTCGAGGTTGCAATGCCATGGATGAGGCCAATTTTCATACCGGTGTGTTGGGTTCTTTGTTTTTGTAGTGAGGCTCTTGCTGCTGCCCATACAGCAAAGTATTATGCAGCGGAACATGTTCCTAAGCCTAAAAGAGGCTATACTCAGCAAACGAGTGGAGTAAAGAAAACTTTTTGTCTGTATGGTAGAATGAGTAGAAACTGTGATTTTCGAAGAAAATCAGCGTATAGGTTGGCAAAGTTATGTGCTACGTCAGTAGCACTCGCTCAAACTTTGGTATTTTTCGTTTCAGCAATTAATGTATGTGGTTATTTTTTTACAATCATATTGATTCCGTCTGCATTTTTGACTTTTAATGCAGTCAATAGGAAATGTGTCGATACAGGTGGGGATTTTCTTCATGCATTGAACAATCGAAAGTTTTTCGATTTCGACCTTAAGGGGTTATATCCAAATTGGTTTGTTTCTGATTTGGGAGGAGCGCATAGAAGAGGGAGTCCTGATGCTTCTAGATTAATGACTCCGTCAACAGGATCTAATAACAAAAAGGTAACCAGTCTGATTAAGGCTGTTCAGGGGGAGGATAATGATATGCATGGAGGAGGTTGCGAAACGCCTCCAAGGAAAATCAGTATATCAGATCAGCCCTCTCCAGTGTCTGTTGTGCAAGATGTTCCAAGGTCAGAATTAAGAAAAGAGGATGGCAGTGATGGCAGCGATTCTGAGTCCACAGTCAATGGTCGATCACTTTTTTTTACAGACAATGGGCCTCCCCTGATTCCTCGTATGACGGGAGTTGCGGTATTAGGTTGATGGTGCAATAATCAGCTCAATATTGTGTTTGTGTATAACGCAATAATTGTACTGGTTCTCCCAAGAGTCTAGTATGTAGGCGTATTTTGGAGGGGTGCTCATTATTTGTTTTTGTTCGAGATGGTGGACGTGTCCATAAATAATGGCATCCGCTCGATAATAATTAAGCCATCGAATGGTTGTATGTGTGCAAGCTTGCATGTGTTCTCTTTTTTTTGCTTTTGTAATGGTTGAGCTTTTTTGTCTTAGACGTTTTGATGCGTTCAAGCACCAGTCATAGGGAAGAGAGTGGATTAGAAACTTTGACAAAGGGTTTTGCAAAAAAGCCCGCAATAAGAGATAGTCTTTGTCTTGTGCACACAACCTGTCCCCGTGGGTCAAAAGGATTGTTTTCTGTCCATATTGGAGTAGAGTTGGATCAGGGATTTTTTGAATATTGTATTTTTGTAAGAGTGAAGATGAGACAAGAAAATCACGGTTACCGGGCATAAAAAAAACTGGACACTTTTTTGAAGTGGTATGAAGAAAATTCAATACTTGTAAGTAGCGATCTTGGCATCTGTTGCCTGCCCAGAAGTCAAATAAGTCGCCCAGGATATAAATAGCAGATGGAAGATGGTCATTGGCATTCAAGCTGTCTTGTAATCTCTTAAATAAGGAGTCTTCATCAGAGGTCAGGTGGATGTCTGATAGGAGTAGCACGGATTGTGAGGGCGTATAGTGGTGGCGCATAGGCTTAGTTGGTTTGTTGAATACAGTAAAGAGTGTACAGGTTTTTTACAAGGTGGGCCACTGTCAGAGGGCCGACGCCACCAGGAACTGGTGTAATAAACTGAACAGTATCAAGGACAGATGCAGTGTCAATATCTCCAATGACTTTACCAGTTTCACTGCGATTAATGCCAACATCAATGACAATACTGTTTTTTTTGATCCAGCTGGGTTGAATGACATGGGGATTGCCTATTGCAACGATGAGAATATCAGCTTGTTTTGCATGTGTGGCAAGGTCAGTGGTTTGGCTATGGCAAACAGTGACGGTGGCGTGACGATTGAGGAGCTCTATGGCTGTTGGTTTGCCAACGAGAGAGGAGGCACCTATCATAGTGACTTTTTTTCCAGGAAGTGAAATTCCTGTTTGTTTTATGAGGTAGAGTATTGCCGCTGTGGTGCAGGGTAAGATATTAGCATGTTCATTAATTAGGTTGCCAAGGCGTGTTGGTCCAATGGCATCAACATCTTTACTGGGATCTATGCATTTGAGTAGCTCTAATTTATCAAGATGGGGAGGTAGCGGCAATTGTAGTAAAATCCCATGTGTATCAATATCTTGGTTGAGGTCTGTTATTTTTGCAGTGAGTTCAGATTGAGTACAGTTGTCTGGGAAATTAAAGCAGTTGGCAAGAAAGCCGATTTGTCTGCAGGCGCTCATTTTATGGCGGATATAAACAGATGAAGCATGGTCATTACCAACTTGAATAATGGCAAGAGATGGTGGTGAGGATTGCGACTTATTGTGTGCCCATCTTAATTGAATGTTTTCAATAATGTTTTTTGCTAGCATTGATCCGTTGATGAGTTTATTCTTGTCTGTCATAGGCTATGAGTATGTTGGAATTTATTTGACATAATACTAGCATAAAATAAAGGCAGTGTTAATGATTTTAAAAAAAAAATAAGAAGGTAGTAAAAGAATTAAGATTCTATAAATATTAAAGAAAGAGAGTGTGAAATCATAGGAGTTATATGGCCTTGGGGCTTGATTTAGTAATCAGGAAGAACTATTCTAGTGGTGTAAGTGTTATTAAATGGAAGCAGTCATGAATCAGGGTAGAGGCTTAAGATCCTATATGTCGAGGACGTTCAACGTATATCAGTGGGCAGGGGGGCAGTCTCTTATTAACTCAGGCAAGGGTATCAGAGGACTGTTCAGGGCAATGACAGAAGTCAAAAGATCTGCACGTAAAGAGACATTTTCACAGGCCATTGTCCGTTTAAATTTGGCACCAAAAGATATTGTAGAAAAAGAACGACAGTACAGAATGACTAGCAGTATCTACGGTGTTTTCTTTATTTTTGGACTGGTATATTCCGCATTGTTGTTTAAGAGGAGCAGTTGGGGCACAGGCATCATGGGGTTGTCTTATAGCTTTTTGATGTTTGGATTTTTTTTCAGGGAGAGTTTTTGGTATATGCAAGTGAAGAATCGTCGATTGGGTATGACCGTATCAGATTGGGTGCGGTTCATAGTGAGGATGAAGTAGTGCCACAATCAGGCTCTGTGCGTATCAGTTAAAAGGAGAGTTAAAAGTTTGAAAGGGTCTCTGAGCAAAACAAAGGCAATGAAAATTTTCTTATTGTGCTGTGTGTTGACAGGCTTGAGTATGTCAGCATTCGCCGATAGTGGCTCTGCTTATTCTTTTAATGAGATTTTTACAATTCAATACGCAGAAAACGATCTATCCATCAAGATGTTACAAATGATGTTTGGTCCAGTGGGCAACAGCCTAACGATGGCGGGAAGCGATGGGACAATAATCACTCCAGCAGACAATGAAGTTACCCAAAATTTATTTAGAATATTTAACACAGGCGTATTAACCATGGTGATGTTGCTTGTGGTGTATTCAATCTTATTTCAAGCCATCACGATTTCCCAGGATGGCAATCAAGGAATGTCAAAGCAGTCATCAGTCTTTTTGACCCTTAGAATAGTGGTGGGGTCTTCCATGCTGTTACCTTCATTTTCAGGCTATTCAGCAATTCAAGTAATGGTCATGAATGTGATTGTATATGGAGTGGCTTTTGCCAATTATGCTTGGGTAATGACATATCAAATCGCGACCGGCGAAATCGCCCCTCCGGGAGAGGAGGAGGTGCTTTTGACAGAAATGTATCCCGCCGGATTAACAAATACATGGAGTCCGACAGCAGACTCAAATTACTCTGTAACTACTACCACAAGCAGTTGTAGTTCCGGTTCTACTGTCTACGTGACTGCAGTAGACATCTACGCGATGGCATTGTGTACGAGCTTGTCAAATGAAGCAGCCAAGAAAAATGGCTACACCGTTACGTATGATCGTTATGATCAAAAAGCAGGGGACAGTACAAAAGTATGTAATACAACCGATGGTTATTACACATGCTTTGGTACAACGAATGGAGGTAACTATGCAACAAGTTGTGGGAGTATTTCATTCGCTGATGCATCCAAGCAAAGTGCTGCGTCGACAGCCGTTAATACTGCCATGTCACTGGCAAATTCAGCCGCAATAAATGCAGCATCGTACTTTGACTCCAGTACATATTATGATGATGGGGCAGATCTTAATGACTTTGGCATTAGCCAGTTTGACTGTAGTTCTGTTGCCACATCAATACCTCAGCTAGCCATTGCTAACGGAGGGTCTTCATCTACATCTGCATGGACAGGATCTAACCCCGCGCCCAACTGGCCTGATGATTACTTAACCTCCACTGGTGCGTGTCAATTGCAAAATAACATTGGGCAAGTTGCAAGCGCATATGCGAATGGCTTAATCTCAATAAACACATCAGATGAGTCCAGTAGTGCTGCAAGCACTGATGAAAGTGTAAAGACGGGGTGGGCCACAGCGGGTCAATATTTCCAGAAAATTGCACTCAGTATAGCCAACGGGTGTGTCGGTGACGGAGCGGAATGTGGTACCTCAACTGCAAGTTCGAGCACTGATGTCTCATCAGTATTAAACAATAGAGGGACATTAACATCACTGTCTACTTCTAATTATAATACAAGTGGCAATACAGGAACTGACTCATGTAGTTCAAACGTAGGGGTAAATGCTTCTCCAAGGTGTATGACAAGGTGTTTTTGTTTGAGCTATTCAGATACAGACGGTGTTAACTACACATTGCAAAACTTATATGATCAAGTCATACCCAGTTCAAGTAGTGCAGATGATACAAGCAAATATGCATACTACGCACTCGCAGCATCAGCAACCGTTGCACAGGAAGCTGCGTCCGCAGCAGACGAAACAGGAGGAGGGGGGTCCGCAGGAGTAAGCGCGACTACCTATAGTAACGAAAATGTAGCTGCATGTAATATCGCCGAGAATATCGTAGCAGCCAATTCAGACCTTGCTCAAGACATGCCGTCATATTTAACAAGTTCCAATGTGGTTCAGCCTTGGCAGATAGCAGGAGGAGACTCATATTCAAGTGTATCTAACAGTAGCTCATATAATACTAACGCCAACAATGGTATCAAGACAGATTTTGCAACAACAAACATGATTTTATCAATGAACATGGTACTAGACTCATTAACGGGTATGGATTTATTCACAAAGCCCATCACCAGCTTGAGCGATTATTTGAATGCATCAAACTCTGGGGTGATTTGCCCTAAATGTCAGCAAATTGACAATATTTTTACAGAGGATCTGACCACCAAATATGACTGCACTACTGGTGTGGGCCCTTCGTTTATAGATAAACTCAACGCCAAAGGCGCTTTAAGGATGGCGGGCAAATACGGTAATACAATAAGTACAGAAAGTGATGTGACCGACCCATCTAGAGCAGGACTGTTTGGAATGGTTTGGCTGCAAAATCAAAGTTATTCGATATTTGCAGATCCTCTCTCTAATCTGACAACTTTGGGAGTCACCATGATCACATCGTCTGTGTTGTATTACACAGCAACATTACAACAACTATTTGATGCAATGGTCAACATCAGCCTAGCATATACAGGCATTGTAGCAGGGTTTAAGATGGCTTTTGCGTTAGCGAATGCAGCCTCTGGGGGGAATACTGAACCCGTATGGGTTGCTGCCTCAGCAACAGTAGAAGGGCTATTTGAAATGATGTTTCAGCTTGACAAGTTTGCGCTGGAGTTGTTTATACCGCTTGGTTCAGCCATTGCAGGCATACTATTTGTGCAAGGCGTGGTTCTCGGTGTTTTTCTTCCGTTTCTAGCGATGATTATTTACACCTTTGGTGTTATCGGCTGGCTTTTTTCAGTGATTGAAGCAATGGTGGCATCGTCATTGGTTGCAATGGGGCTAACTCATCCGGAGGGGCATGATCTACTGGGTCAAACAGAGCAAGCATTGATGTTATTATTGGGTGTGTTCGTCAGGCCGATCACGATGATTGTGGGTATGGTTTTTGCAATCAGTATTTCTCAGTCCATCATGACACTGGTCAATTCTGGCTTTTTATACGTCGTGAGCGACTACTATAATAACACAATGGCAGTAGGCGGGTCTGGAAGCAATGTGGGCTCAACTTACAATAAAGTGGTGATCATCTCAACTCTTGGCCTTCTATTGGTTTACACCTATATTTGTTACTCAATTTTAGAGATGTGTTATGGATTGATTTCACAAATACCTGATCGAATTCTCAGATGGATAGGCGGGCCTGAGCAACAAAGTCAAGCAACTCAAATGGCCGGTAAGGTTAAGCAGGATACATCAGGCGCAGCCAGCAAAGGGGCGGAAGGTGCAGGTCAAACACAACGGGCTCCCCAGCTTAAAAACGCAGCAAGCAATATTCAGGTTGCTGGCGCGAAAAAAGCAGATGGAGGAGCTGATGTTGACTGATACTGTTCCAAAGAGTCTGGTTATGCAGACTTGAAAAATAGAGCATCGATTCGTTGAATTAGAGGCTCAAAACGTAAATTGAGGAAAAGCCATATGAAAACAGACAGTGCAAGATTCAGGACCTCATGGAATAGTGCCATTAAAAAAAAAACAAAGGATTGTCAGAATAAATTAGTAAAAGAAGCGAAGGCGAATAGGAAAAACAATCTATGGGGAAAATGAAGCGAGTAAACTGTACAAATTATACAAGCATATTGATTGTCTTTGTTTTCATTTTTATGCACCAAACAGGCCTAGCAGAGAGTTGTAGTACTCCAAGCACATACGTAGATAGATTACTTGCCACCTTTAACATTGACTCTGATACGTTTTCAAGTTTATTTTACACAGCTGGCAGTGATTACTCATTGACATTATTAAGTAGTATCTCTGGGACAATGAATAGTTTGTCTTGCTTATCAGGTAGCTCTCCATATGCGGTTATAGGAAGAGAGGTGGTTGATATTTTCACAAGGGGAATGTTTTCAATAGCACTGATCATATTCACGTATACAACAATCATAGGAACAATCTATACCACGGCAGAAGGTGAGTTTATGGGCAGAAAAATGCAGACATATTTTGTATTATTTCGCAGCATAACAGCAATGGGATTATATTTACCAATGTCTAGTGGCTATTCAGTATTGCAGATGTTGATTACCAATATCGTCATCTCTTCGGTCATGCTCGCCAATATGGCTTGGTATACGACAGTCGCAATCATTGTCGGGACTCTAAAAGGCCCTTTAGGCATAGCACTTTTGTCCAGCGTGAGTGAGCAGTTTTCAGCAGATCAAGTGGTTGTCGATGCTCAAAAGGACGCCATAAACTATGTTAGTCAACAAACAAAAACATATTTGAATGCTGGAAAAGTAACAGATTTAGTGACAGGGGACGCCTTGATCATGGGACAGTTCACACAGGTTCTTTGCCTCTATGATAAATATGCTACGGCCAATTCAGATGGCAGTGGCATCAGTAACGCGTATACTCAGCTCAACAATAAAATAAGCAGTACAATGGTGGATTCCAGTAACTACTACACCATCGATCTTGATAATCTAGATGATGCAGAGGATTCTATTTATAAAAATAAAAGTCCAAGCTGTGGTAAAATACAGTTCAGTGTGACGAGTAGTGATTATAGTGGACCGGCATCGACCTTAATCAAAAATTTACTGATGACGCTGAATGCAACAGCAACTCAGCTATATCAAACATACAGTGACAAAGGAAGTAATGCGGCAGCAATAGCCGGCCTAGATAGCACGGTATATGCAAACTCTCTAATTAATGCTTCATCAAGTTTGGTTTCAAATGAAATACAGACCTATCAAACACAAAGTGCAATGAACTCAAGCAACGTCGATGACACAACATGGATAGACAATTTAGTTGACGGTGGTTGGGCTATGGCAGCAAACAATTATTATCACTTCACATCACAAATATATAGTCAGGCTTCAAATGCAACATCAACAAATATCAATTACGCCAATTATTTGTATGTAACACCAATTGGTTATACGGATGTCAACACCATTGATAATTCTAGTGGCTTTTGCAAAGACGCCAACAACTCACCTTCATCAACACTTTGTGGCTATGTCATTGGGAATGGGGACCTGGCAACAGCAGTATCAGCAGCATTATCTTCAAGTACGACCACTACGGATCCAAGCAGTAGCAGTGATAACACCATGTTTGAATGTGCAGAAGACATTACACAGTGTGCAAATATCAAGCAATATTTAATGGCAAAAGAGACTGTAAATGGAAATACGTCAGTGACAGCTAAAGATTATGTACAAGTCTTTTATAAAGGATGGAAAAGCCAAATTGATGATCTCAATGACATTAAAACATTTGCACAGATAGAGAGTATGAATAGACTATGTAATGTTCCCTTTGCATCATCAAGCTTAAATGAATGTAAAGATGATGGTCTATTTATGAGTCCTGCTACGGCAGCTGTCGTCTATCCCACAACCATAGCAGCAGCTGCATCAGCAATAACATTTTTGCCAAGAATAGTATCACCTGTCTTCTTTACGCCATTCTTGGTATTAACAGGATCTGCATTCTACGATACTTTTACTGATGCTGCTGAGATAGCTGACGATCCAAGCAAGCTGTATCCTAAGCCTATGGCCTTTAGTGTACAGTCATTTACATACTTTACAGTGAAAGCATGGTATGACGTATTTTCAAGTAATCAGGGGTATTTGTTCATGTTCCCAGTGCAAGCAATGAGTGCATTTGGCTTCAGAATACTACTATATACAGTTTCATTTATTTGGAATGTTGGAACTGGAACTTTTACAGCAAACATATCAATGACTCTAGATATGGTAGTGAGACAGGTCCTAATTGATGCTTCAATATTATTAGCGCAATGGTATGCAAAAGTGCCTCAAGATTATGGTTGGTGGTGGATGGATGTCTTATTTGATGCGCCTGGGGTGTTCTTACTGTGGGAGGAGGCAGTGATGGATACAAAATTGCCCTTGGTTCTTCCTTTTCCAATTATAATACCCCTGCCTTTTTTTCTTTTGATAGTAAACTATATCATAGGTCCCATTTTGATTGGTGTAGGATGGGTCGTACAGGTCGTAACAATACTGGGTACGCTATTTGATTTATTTAACCCTGCAATGATGATTTTACAAATAAACAATTACATCACCTCACAATGGAATCCTGTATACTTCGCAATCTCTGTACCATTGATTTCATTTGCCACGTTATTTGCATTTTTTCTGCCGATGTATCCGACTGTCATTTACACCTTATCTGTCATCACTTGGCTAACTCAATATGTAGAAACTTTACTGGCGATGCCAATCATTCTATTGGGGATGGCAAATCCTGAAGGCCACTCACCTCTTTTAGGTAAGGCGGAAAAAGCAATTATGTTGCTGGCACTCTTATTTGTCCGTCCAGTTGGGATAGTTATGGGCTTTATATTTGGAAATCTCATAGCCAGCATATCCACATATATGTTTTTCCAGATAGTCATTCCAATATTAGATTTGCAGATTGGCCAGTGGGCAAAGGGATATGCAATGTTGACTACAGTTGGAAACCAGCCTTTTATAAAGAGTAATGATCCAACAATAGTTGCAATCATGACTATGATAGCACTCATTATGTTCACAATGGTATATTACTATATCTTGTTAAACGCCTACAGCTTAATCTACAAATTACCCAATAGCATATCGAGTTGGATTGGGATACAGGTATCCAACTCTAAAGAAGAAGAGATAGTTCAGCAGTTATCGGGTGAAATCAATAATCTAACAGGACAGTTGACAAGTGCGAGCAATCAGGTTTCAGCAAAACAGGGAGAAGCAAGTCAAGCCGGCGGCGGTATGGATTCATTTAGCCAGTATGAAAAAGGTAAGAAGCAATACAAGGGTGATATGAGTAAAGGTGAGCAGACTAGAGCAAGAGGTGGGGGCAATATGGGTAATATGGTTGGGGTCAAGGGGAAAGGCAAGTCAGATGACAAATAAAAAACTCATTCAATCATTATCAACCTCATTAAGAAAGCTAAGTAGAGTGTGGATAGGGTTATTGCTTTGCATTTGCATGGTGGGAGTAAAAGCAGAAACTCTCGCGGAGAACAACACATTTTCTTTACATACAGATGCTATAATAGGTGGAGAAGGCACATGTAGCAGTGCAAACATATATCAAACGGCCATCAACAAAGGATGGACATATTCGGGTTTTTTATACACAGCATTTTTGACATCTACGGAGGAATATAATGCCGTTCATACCAACAGTACAATGACCTCCGATGATATAGAAAATATAAACAAGAGTGATTTATTCACGTTATCTGGATGCGACTATAGCTACTGTATGTTACAAAATATTTTTGGCGAGATGCCTGGTTTATTTTACGCATCGGGATCTCCCACATGCAGCAACACAGATCCAACCACAGGCATACCTGGCAATATCGGGAGCGCACAAACAGTCAGTAATTTAATGCGAATTTTTAATATTGGTCTATTTTCAGTTGTCTGTTTAATGGTTGGATATGGTCTGATTGGTAAGGGCATCCTGATTGGTGGGTTTGAAGGAGACATGTTACAAAAGAATTTCACCATGATGACTTTTACTCGAATTACAGTAGCGGTTGGTACCATAGTGCCGATGCCAGGGATAGGATATTCAGCCATGCAGGCATTCATCATGTATGTGGTATTATTAGGAGTGGGGTTTGCAGATTCAACATTTCGAACTGGGATGTATTATTTTTTAAACCAGGGGTATGTATTTAGTTTCTCATCTGCCAGTACAAGCCCAAATCCATCTGAAGGAAATGACTATACAGTGGCCAACGTTCAAAGTTTATTCAACACATCCTCATCACCTTCCGGGGTGAAGTATGCAAGCATCATGAAAAAAATGGCTTGTGGGTATTATCTCGTAATGCAAGATAAAATTAAGAACTTTTCAGATTATGATACCAGCATACCGTATAATGCAATAACCAGTCTTTTTTCTTCGTCACAGGCAGTTACTTTAGAAGAGGTAATCAACATCGATATTTCAGGTGGGGCAACAACAATATCATTTGGAAATTATTCCGGTTCAAACAGCGATAATAGCTGTGGAGCTATTGTATGGAGTGGCGGCCAAGTTTTAGATACAAATTCTGACACATATAAAGTGCTACAAACTTTGTTTAACAACACTGGAAGTGCTTTATATGGTAGTAAAAATTTTTTCATAACTGGCAATAACGTATTATCAGAAACTGAACAATATTATCAATGTCTACAGGGAAATAACATAATGTATGAAGGTTTGATGCGAGGCTATCAATCAGTGTCAGGGGTTATGAAATACAGACCAGAAGGCATTATATGCCAATATGACAAGTCTCTTCAGGATGCTCGAGTTAAAACCATAGCAGGTTTTGTTGACCAGACAAGCCCAGAAGGGATTTCGAAAAAGATTGCACTGACTGCAAGTTGTAGTCAAGATTGTCTTCCCGGGTACACAGCAAGTTTAATTGATCAAATAGGTGCGAACATTCCTGGCATCAGTAGTAGCAGCACATTTGATACAATCGATACATATAGTTTTGGAAATACAGCTGACTCTAACATGACTGATCCAACAGATTGGATCATAGATACGGGTAACAGCCAGTTTAATCAAAAGTATATCAGTGATTTGCTACTTTTAGCTCAAACTTATAAGGTGATGGAGTGGGCACTACAGGAGAAAACCAGTGTCAGTGGAATCTATGCAGGAGTATTAAATCAAGACAGTCAAGTGGACAATGCAACAGGTACAGGGGCTGTATCTTCAGGAATGAATGAAACAAGTTTAAATCTGTTGACCCAGAGTATGTTAGCACCATTTTTTGGAGACAATGCGGTCGACTTCGTTTATTTTCCAGGGAAGATGTTAACTTGGGAAAATCTTGCCGTTTCTGCAAACAACTTGACAACTTCTATCATGATGATTTTACAAAGATTGGTAGGTGTATACTATTATCCATCAGGAAAAACGTTAGATAAAGACTGGTATACAAGCCAAACTGACAATAATAGTCCCTCAATCAACACAGGATGTCAAAGCACTTACAAGAGTAATTGTATGGGCAATCAAATTGATCAGTGCTTCAGTGCACTGAGTGATGCAGGCTGCCTAATGAATGGAAGAGGACTCCTTGGAAGTATTGCATTAATGTACAACGCCAATGCAAGTGATACCACAGCTCAAAACTATAATCCAATCGGAGACTACGTTGATATTGGACGGACTATTTTGACAGCATCAACTTATTATTTGTTTGAAAATAACAAAGCCATATTTAAACTTTATGCAGAATTGATGGGAGTAGCAAGTGGGGCCGAGATCCCACTGATGACTGCAGGGTCGGCTGCTCAGTTAACTACGTCAAGATTCATCCCGCCGTGGTGTACTCGTGCATGTAGACATTTGATGGCCACCGTTGTAGAGGAAGTTCCACGGATGTTCATAAGTGTTTTTGTTAATATTGATCTAGATAGAATAGATTTTTACAGTAATATAGGCAGCGCATTTATGTTTATATTCGTACCTTATGGTGCAATTCTGGCAATTTTATTGCCGCTTTACCCAACAATAATTTTTATCGTAGGCATATTCGGATGGATAGTATCTGTTGTTGAAGCTTTAATTGCAGGGCCTATGGTAGCAATTGGTTTGTGCCATCCTGAGGGGAGTGATTTTCTGGGTAAAGCAGAAATGGGTATGGGTATTTTATTTCAGACTTTTTTAAGACCAGTATTAATAGTTTTTGGTATATTTCTTTCAGTTTCTATTATTAATCTAAGTTTTCTAACGTTCAATGTTGCTTATGCAACTCAGTATGCAAATATTGCAGGAGGAAATGACTCAACTCTTGGTAGTGCAATTCATGAGTTTCATTCCAACTGGCAATGCGTACTTGCCATCATATTGGCATTGGCAATGATCTATGCATACACAGCGTGGCAAATACTATCATTTTGCTGTATTAAAATGATCAGCATGAGCAATGCGATATTGAGCTGGGTATCATCAGGCAGTGATAGTAACTTTACAGAAACAATTGATATTATGGCAGAAACTAAGAGTAAGCTTGAGGGAGACGCTGGCGCCATTGCTGCAAAAGCAGATATCTCAAAAGCTGTAAACAGGCTTGGTGGAGATTTTGTAGAGGGAGGTGTGTCCACAGTGAGAGCAACAAAACAAGCGATCGATGAATCTAGGAGTATGAGAGATGAAGAGAGACAAGGCAATTTCTGGAAAGATCGATTCAAAGGTGGCTTTAGTAAAGGCTTGAAAAAAACATATAGAGATGCGAAAGAATCCGCCAGAGGATTATTTGGAGCGCGTGAAAATTTCAACAGAGCATTAAACATTGCAAGATCCAAGCCATCAACACCATTTACGCCAGGAGTAAAGGATAATGGACGTTACGAAAGATTTACGAGTAAAGTAAATCAGGAAAGGCAGCAGATTGCGCAACGGGCATTAGACAACCACAATGTAGCCCCCTCAAGTAGTACGGTAAGGGAGCTTCAAAGATTAGGATTTAAAGTTACACCACAAAGGATTAATTTAGGCGCAGGAGTATCAATTCCTCACCCATTTAAAATCCAACCAGTAGGTATGGATGATCTCAACGTCAATAGGGTTCCAATTTCAACTACAAGGCTTCAGCAGATCAGTGAAGAAACAAAAACACCGCCGGTATCCCCAACTGTACCACCAACAGCACCCCCAACTGTACCGCCACCGGCGCCACCTCCCTCAACCCCTCCCACAGCAGCTGATCCTGATCATTCAGAATGATTTACTCAATTGGGTAGCAATACGATACAATAAAGATAACACATTCAGACGCTTAGGTCTGATACAATAAACTATTTCGTGTTATTATAATACCATTGAGCATCTGAATACTGAGAGGTATCACTTCAGACAGACCATCAGCCTCTAACAAACTCTTTGTTTTCGGAAATAATCGGACAAAAAATGACAAGATTGTATGAGATGCTCAAAACTAGATTGTTAAGAGGCTTTAGCTTTGTAGTCTGCATCCTGTCCTTCAGAGTAGCGTTTGATATGATTTAGGGTTTCATCAGAAATAATGCCATCTTTGTGCTTAGCAAGTGCATCATGATACATGGTTTGTCCTTTTTCTTTAACGATCTGCCTAACTCTAATGCTCACATCATCAGGGGGAAGTACGGATAATTGGTTACGCAAGCATTGATCAAAAATAAGATATTCGCGAAGTGGAGTTCTTTTTTTATCAACAGTCGGTACCAACTGCTGCCAAATAATGAGACGCATTGTTTCAACAATATCTAAAATTTTACTATTTCTTTCTTCTTCAGGAAAGCTATTAACTAGACGTCTAACTGTTTCAGCAACCCCGTTACTGTGGACAGTGGTATAGACTGGGTGTCCTGTCAGAGATGCTTCCAGCAAGGCGTCTATCGTAACTGTATCACGACACTCACCGACAAGAATCAAACGAGGCTTACGTCTAAGAGCATTACGAACCCCTGCGTCAAAAGAGGGAATATGACGAGGGATTTCACTTTGGCTAACGATGCAGGAGGTTTTAACAATACTATCATAGACAAATTCAATTGGAGATTCATAGGTCAATATTTTTCTATTACAATTGGGGTGTTCAGCAAAATTACGGATGATAGATGCCAATAATGTGCTTTTACCTGAGCCAGTTGCACCGGTAACATAAACAGCACCTGAGTCAGGGGCCAGGTTATCAGTGATATCTGATGGTAGATGCATATCAGAAAGCAGTGGTGGCGTTGTTGGGATGGCTCTAAGCGTTATTTGAATGCCCGTGTAGCCTTCTACTAGACATGCCGTTGCATTAACACGGAAACGATAACGTTCTACTCTATTGGGCCTAAATTCATAGTAAGTATCTAGATCTGTACCGGAAGCCAACTGAGTTGTACCATTAGGTCCATAGATGCTATTGAGCAGAAATGAGACTTCTGTTTTCGACAATTTTCGGCGTGTAGTTTGGTGAAGAATACCATATATTTCTGCATAAATCTTCTCATCTGTTTGCAGTGTGATGTCCGACGCATCATTTTTGACAAGAAAGGCCAAATGTCTATTTAAGTCATCAGGACCAATTCTATCTCTTGGTTCGTCTATCATTAAATAAGATTCAGTCATAAGCAAGCTCGATATTTCATTAAACAACAGTATAGACTAGTTATCTAAAAAAAACACAATTTATATAAAATTTTAATTGAGAGACACTACAGTATAAAAATATAGCGAATAAGCGACATCATGATAGGATATGAGGAGAAAAGTGTTAAGGTTTTTATCCAAGTCTACTCATTCGATGCTGGATGTCCAGCAAACAAAGCTCTGGTAAATCATCGTTTTAAGAATATAAAAAAGTGGAAGTAATCATAACTAAAATCGGACAGAAGATTTGGAAGGGTATGTTAACAAAGAAATTATACAAAGACTGATGAGTGTTAAAAGAAAATATAGTCCATCGTACACAACTGTGGACTAAGGCATTAAGGAGCTCGTCATTCAGCCTAGTCCTTAGTTGGTCGGATTGCTGGTCTCCAAGTTGAAGATTGGTGGGGTCTTAATTCAGATTCGGAAGTAATTCTAACCAATCGATCATTTAAGTACATGGATTTTCCATTCCCAGTGATACCGAGGTTGGCAATTGAAGAGTACGTTGGTGATATCATACCTTGCGTGAGAAGTTTGTGATATAGAATCATTCCCATCATATCTCGTTGCATCATACCAATATTGGCAGCAAAAATACTGCGTGCTTGCCATCTACCAATGGTCCAGCCTTCAGTTAACCCTTTATCCCAAACCTCTCTCTCTTCAGGGTTTTGGGGGAGCATTTTGTCTTGAGGTAGATCTGGCTTTTTAAAGTTCATATGCAAGTAGTTTCTCCATGTGGGTATCGCTGAAGAGAATCGTGCAGGCTTGATAATTTTGATCATACGGTCAGAGACACGTATGGTCTTTGAGTTTTCCATACTAACGTTGTCAGTGCTTTCTTGTAGGATGGGGGGTATGACCTCATTCTTCAAAAGGATCTCTCTAAAATTAAAAGTATTATCAAGCTGGCGGCTAACTGTATCCATATGGTTGTTTATAGAGACACTTTCCCAATATAAGGCGTATTTGGTAGCATATGTAATCGCAGCTGTTTTGACGACTTCTTGACGCGCTTGTGCTTTAAATTCCTGGTCGACAGCAGAGGATCCTCCACTACATCCATAAATAAGCAAAAGAATCGGTGTTAATAAGATACGAAAACTTCTCATAAAATCCTTCGTTATGACTTATAATAGCGTAACTCTAAGACGTTGTCCTTAGAGAGGCTAATGGCCGCCTGAGATTGAACTTTGTAGGAGATATCTCTAATGAGATCAGATACATATACATCTTTTGCTGTGATGGATACAATGATGGGCAACGGCGGTTTATTGCCTATTGTTCGATAGTGAAGCTTTGTCGACTGTGAGATCTTTCCTAGAAGAGATTCAACAGGTCCAGTCCAATCAATGCTTACTTTACCAGCTTTAATACGGACTAAATTAGGGTCAGATTTGAAGGATTTCACCTCATAAACAGAGCGTTCTATTTGGGCAAGCTCTGCAAGAGACTGGCTAACAGAAGCTGCAGCTTCCGATAATTTATCATTGCTATCTATTTCGTCATATCGACTAGATTTGGCAGCTTGAGTCAGTGCTGTGTAAAGCTCAGGCGTGTTATCAGTAGTGCCTTCGGTGGACCCTCCAGTCGGCGTACAACCAGATAGCGAAAAAGCAAACAAGATTATCAATATTGAATACATCAAGATTTAAACCATACACGTATATATACATCTAAACTCAACGGGAGCACATTGTCAAGAATAGGGAAGAAAAATTTAATGCTTTATTGCAATAAGGAATGACAATGTTGAAGATATTTTTTTGAGTGTTCACATTCAGGGTTGTCAGAGAGAGCTGCAGTGAACAGATCTGAAGCAGAAGCATAGTCAGATTGCATAAAGTAAAAGTTGGCGTAATGATAATAGAACAGGTAGTTCTCACCATAGAAATCAGGGTAGATGTCAAGAATAGACTGACAAAATTCAAACTGTTTTGTAATGAGTGAAAACTGGATTAGGCAGATCAGCTCTTGTTCTGATTCTTCATTGGGTGTGAAAAAAAAGTTTTCTTTAAATCGGTTCAAGGTTTTTTCAATTGGATATTCTGACAAGTCTTCAGTATTGGCAATTAAGTCATTTAAGGAGTCGTATAAAAAGACCAAAGTAGTTAAGTCGTAGTTCAAGATTGAAAAAGAGCCAAACAAATCCCACAGTGCATCGTATTGAGAGTGTCGATTAAGCAGCTTTTGACAGTAGCTGCTGGATAAGCTACTGGAATACTGTGCAGTGTTATGAGCCTCAAGTGTCAGGCTGGGGTAGTTGGTCAACTGATCTTTTGAAAGTAGGAAACAAGTACCAAACGAAGACTCACTGCCTGGAAAAAGAATTCCACTACCATTTAAGGCAATCTGCATATACTGGTGCAAAGCATAGAAGTTAACAGATGATGCATAAGCACCTGTTTGTATAATGTTGAAATTTCTGCAGTAGAACTCTGATTTTGGGCAAGTGAATCCTTTGTCTGTGATCACGAACAACACTGGGTTATCTGTATGATCATTAATCCAGTCTATGAGCTTGATCGGGCCATCAGGCATCAACACATGGGAGGCAGAGAAAAGCAGCCTGTGCTGCTCCAGTATGTCATTATAGACTGTGCAAGTTGAGTAGGGTGGTTTTTCAGATAGGAGTGGCAAGAACTGCAAGGTAGTGTTTTTGGAGAACAAGGATTTACTTTTGCTGATTTTACAAGGGACATATTTGTCATCTTCAAGACAGAAAGGGCTTTGGTACAAGGAGTCAAAAAAGTAATTGGCCAGAAAGATCACTCGGCTAGACTTAAGCTGTGTAATATCACCAGAAAAAGAGATGTTTTGATCTCCATTTATATATAGCTGGCAGCAGGAGAGAATGCCTGAATGTATATGGGGTTTAAGCTGGGGGTGTCTTTTCCAGAATGAGATGGTTTTATCCGAACGGTCACAGATAATATAAGAAATACAGCTGGGACTCAATTGTAGTAAGTTGATTTGTTTGATCAGGTGTTCTAAAAAAAAGAAGGCAAACTTTCCAAGGCCTGCGCCTGCTTCAATAATTGTGAACGTTCCAGTGTACCCTTGATTTTTGCAGTCTAATAAATAATGAGAAACTGATTTTGCGAGGCGTTGAGCAATCAAGGGGTTATTTGTGACATGAAAAGGGACTTTGTTTTGCCAGGCGTTGATATCATGGGCTATATAGAATTCAGAAATTTCATTCCAAAATTTTATATTGTCTTTTTTCCAATGCTTCAAGTCTGCCATTTTTTATGGTTGTAAGTGATTCGTTACCTGCAAACAAACTAACATATTTCCATGTAAAATTCAAAGGATTCGTGTTCACTTTTGCAGAGGCAGAAAGTATTATCAGGTGTCTCTATCGGTGTCGGACTGTAGTTGTTTGTAATCGACTTTGCCTGTTGGCAGACGAGGAACTTCTCGGTATTTGATGTTTTTAGGAATCCACAGATCAGAAACCTGCGCATTCCTAAATACTTTCAAAAGATCAGACTTGGTTAGGGTTTTGTCTTCAGTGTAGAGTGTGAGTTGCTCTCCTTTTTTATTGCAGGGTGAAGAGACAACAGCATGACCGAAGCGAGGCAAAGCAGTAGTAAGTATTTTTTCGACAGCTGACAGTGATATCATTTCTCCTGCTATTTTAGAAAACCGTTTTGCTCGGTCAAGGATAGACACGTAACCATCTGCATCGATACTGACGATGTCGCCAGTGTCATGCCAATGGTTTTTTGGGGGTACAATATGATTTGGTTTTTCATGAAAAATATAGCCTTGCATTACATTTGGGCCTTTTATCCAGAGGCGTCCCCCTTCTAATAAGCCTTCGACGGGTTTTAGCTGATAGTTAATTTTAGGAAGAAAACGGCCAACGGTTCCTTTTTTGCAATGCATAGCAGTGTTGCTGCACAGGGCTGGAGATGCTTCTGTCAAGCCGTAACCTTCGAAAATGCGAATGCCAAATTTTTCAGACCAATTTGCAAAAGTTTCAGGTTTGAGTTTCTCTGCGCCTGCAAAAACATAGCGCAAGCTGTAAAAGTCATAGGAGCTTGCATGGTTTGAGTAGAGGTTGAGCGTGTAGTCTGTTCCAAATAGGATTGTGGCATTGGTATCGTAGATCAGCTCAGTGATAATTCGGTACTGTAAAGGGTTGGGATAAAGAAAAACTTTGACGCCTGTCAAGACAGGAAGGAGGAAGGCGCCCATCAGTCCAAAAGAGTGAAATAGAGGGAGGGTGTTAAAGACAAGGTCATTTTGGTTGAGGTCAATAACGGAAGTTAGCTGTGAAATATTAGCATGAATATTGTCGTGGCTTAGCGCGACACCTTTGGGTCTCCCTTCTGAGCCAGAGGTGAATAATATGACAGCAGTGTCAGTCGGTTGAGGATTGGTATTTAAGTATCTCAAGGTCCAAGCGGGGAAGTATGCAGAGATAAGGCCTTGGATTTTTTGTTTCAGGGAGATGTTTTTACCAATGTCTTCAAGATAAATCAGTTGGATTGAATGAGAAAGAAGCTCTGCTTCAACAGATTCTAATTTTGCCATTTTGATAAAGCGTTTACTTGTGAGTACAGTTTTCAATTCGGTGGTTTGGCAGCAGCTGATGATTTGAGATGCTCCTTGAGTATAGTTAAGCATAACAGGTACTTTCTTCAGTGCTTGTATGCTAAAAAAGCTTACAATTGTAGGCAGGGCAGTCGGTAGAAGTAGTCCAATTTTATCTATTTCTTGGAGAGGGATTGCAAGGGCATAGCGGAGAACAAAAGTTTTTGTTAGAAGTTGTTGGTAAGACATTGGGGTCCGATTGACGTCATTAAATCGAGGTCCTCGGCACTGGTTGCGGCAGACGGTAATCAGAGAGTCTAACAGGCTGCCTGTGTATTTATGGCATTCATAGCATGCTTCGGTCATGAGTTGATAGAGGATGTCTCCTGAGAGTTTTCGAGATTTTCTATTGTTTTTATTTTTTGAAAGACTTTTTGATTCAAAAATATTAATGGAGACTGACGGAAAGAAAGAGTAGGGTTTTCGCTGTTTGATGCGGCTAAAAATAGAATGTTGTAAGCCAGAGATATAGATGGGTAAGATTTTAGCCTCTGCTTTTATAGCAATAAGAGCGGGAGATTCATATATTTTCATCAATGCCCCTGTCAGTGTAGGAAGATTCTCTGGAAATATCACAACAATTTCGCCATCTTTCACAGCATCAATGAGGCCTCGAAGAGCCATGGGCTGTGTGTGGTCTATCATGTAAACCTTATTCAGTTTGATGAAAAAGCGAATCAGCCAATGTTGCTGCATGGAGGAGTTAATAGCAAATGTAAGTCTTTGAGGGAGGAATGCAGAGAGGATGAGTGCATCAATCCATGAGGTATGGTTGGCAATGATGATCAGCTTTTCATGTTTTGCTTTGTTGAAGTTCTCAACGCCTTTGACCTTTGTTCTGTAGAGTAGTTTAAAGATGAGTCTCAATATGATTTGTAGGATGTCATAGGGCATGATTTGGCAAATATATAGAGATAGCCAGACAAATATCAATGAAACAAAAGCAAGGGTGTGTGCTGGATTGGCGCCAAATGCTTTAGACAGGATGAAATTTAACACTGATCCTGCAATCATAAATGCTGTTGAAAAAATATTATGGCATGCCATGGTTCTAGCGCGAGATTTTGAGTTGCTTTCATGGATCATGAGTGAGTAAAGGGGGACATGGTAGAGTCCGCCAAGCACGCCAATACAGAAAAAATCAAATAAAATCCTTAAGTGTGAAAATGACATAAGAAAGGAAAAAAGGCTCAGAGCAGAATCAGCGCTGTATGTGGCGTGTACAACAGAAGCCAAGTCGTATAGAAAGAGCGAAATTCCAAAAGCAGCTAAGGGGACGTATGTTGCAACTATTTTATGGTTGAGGAGACGAGAGCAGAAAAGAGAGCCAGTGCAAATTCCAAAACCAAAAATAACAAGGACAAGGGTGAGGACTGAAGGGGCGGCATTGATACTAACTTTGATCAAAATAGGGATTTCATTAACAATTATGCTGCTGACCATCCAAAACCAAGATATACCAAGCACACACAGGTAGACAACGCGGTTGTGGCGAGTTTGTTTAACAATATTCCAGCTTCCGCTGAGGATGTTAAGGTTTATTTTTAGATTTGGGTTTTTGGGAGTGGTTTGAGGTAGGTAGAGACTGGCCGCAAAGCCAGCGGCAGAAATGAGGAAGATGCAAATCATCAGGATGTAGAGACCATAGCGCTCATGAGTAAAAAGTAAGTTAGCTGAGACCTCTCCAAGAACGATCGCGCTAAAAATACCTATTTCAAAAAAAGAGTTAGCGGTAATGAGTTGTGAGTCTTTGATGTATTCAGGTAGAATAGATAGTTTTAAAGGGCTTAAAAAAGCAGAGTGAGTGCCAAGAAGAAAAATACTGGCAAGCATGAGGTTGATACTATTGGTAAATACCGCATAACAGCCGAGTATCAAAATAACAAGTTCGCAGAATTTAAAAAATACAATCAGTCTAGATTTACTGAGTTTGTCAGAAAGGTCCCCTGCAATTGAAGAGAATATAAAAAATGGCAACGTCAGCATGGATGCTGAGATGATACCATAGTTGTACTTTACAGAGATATCAAACTGTGCCAAGGCAGATGTGTAAAATATCAGTAAAAGAAATGCATTTCTGTACAGGTTGTCAACAAAAATTGCGCTTGTTTGCGATATAAATAATGGCAAAAATTTTCGTGACAACAATAAATTTCTATTCATCGTCATAAGTGGGTTTTTGCTGATTATGAGAGACAATAATACAATACACAGGTGAATAAGTCAAATTGTGATTCAATGGTGGCTGTGAATAAAGTCATAATAGCCTGGGTTAAATGTGTATATAATCAGATGTATAAAAGAGTTTTTCAAAGGGTTGTGTGATGAAGATATGTGTGGGGGGAGTGGGCGGATTGCAGAAATAGATAAAAAAATATTTACAGGATTGGGTTATTGAGTCTATACTCATGTGTAAGTGATAAATGGAACAAGGGAGATGGGATTAACGTACAATCCAAATGCGAGTTGGAGAGATACAGCAAGGCAGCCAAGATTATGGATCTTTAATTGCCGTGCACTGCCACCCATTGTCGTCGCTCTATTCCACATTAAAGTATGGACAATTTGTTTTGCCATCTTGTGCACGGTAGCGCTTCAAGTTTTGGAATATTATGGATTTACTGTTCCTGTCTTCATTCGCTATGTAAAGAGTAAACTAGCTGGACAAAGGCGCTTTGCAACGCCGTGGTGGATGTAAATGGAAGATGTATTGAAGTTATGCAATAAGATTACTCATCGAATGGGGATAACATACGTTCTCAAATCGAAAGAAATTGAGCATGAGAAAGTTTTTTCGACAACTGGGCTTCTACCTTCTATCATTAAAAGGGCGGATCAGATTAGTCTATTATTATTTGGATGTAAAACAGGCTCTGAGTTTAAGGACAGTGAGAAATCCATGCTAGGAGTTGAGGTTAAGCTTGATAAATGCAAGAAGTTGACATCTTTACTGTGTGTGTCAGATGTTTTGATGGAGCTAATAAAAAAGGCTAAAAACAATAAGGTAGATGTAGATGAGTTACTTTATGATTGACAAAATTGCAAACATGTGCTATAATTTGTGTAAGACATTCGCCATTAATAAGGAGGGACTATGAGTTTATTTAGAAAAGAGTCAGATGATGCAGTGAAGCCAGCTAGTCCTGATTATAATGGTGGTATGGGTATGACTTCAGGGGCCAATACAGAGCCGGTAGTAAACTGTCTAGTTACCATAGTAGATCAGGTGTTAGCGATAAAGTCCCACGTTGATGAAGCGAGCAAACATGCAGAGGGAAGTGGGCAAGGGATGTCGATGTTTAAAGGAGAGTCTCAAGGTGCATTGGATGAGCTCAGACAGAGTCTAGAAGATATAGAAGCGGGGGCTGAAGATCTTTACAATCAGCTGAGTGGCCAAGTGTACAATGAAGATAAGCCCTCGCAATCATAATTTCGTATAAAATTATTCAGTTAGGGTGTTTAAGTATTGTCGAGCTCCTATTTTTTTGGATGAAGTTTTTGTATGACAGCGCGGTCATCTTTGCGTTGATTCCTGAAAATAGACCTTGAGCTTGGAGTCAGAGTTGATTTTATTGTTTGGTTGGGTATACTCACTGTGACAGAGTGAGGAATTTTGACTATGGAAGACAGAGGTACTTTTTTTAAAAGGTTTTCAGACTATATTGAAAGAGTCAAAAAATTGCTAAAAGAGGATGTGTGGCAAAGTAGCTTTTGGCTTAAACGTAAGAAAAAAGAATTAGAATCAGTTGTTAGCTCATTGGAAGGGGCAAAACAAGATCTGCAGAATCAAGTTAAAAATTTTGGTAAAGAGACAATAAATAAGGTAAAAAAAGCAATGCAAGAAATACCAGAAGGGACACAAGAGGTGTTCATCCAAATCAATCAGGTCAATGGAAGAGATATGTCAGGATGGGAAAGAGCATTGAAAGCATTGCCTTCATGCAGTTTTGGGCGTCCAGTTTACACGAAAGAGTCAAGTGCTAGGCATGCCGTATCTTCAATGGGGCTGACCGAAAAATCAGCTTATGTATCAATTTATGTAGAAAAAGAGGATATATTGAAGCAAGAACAAGAATATGACTCAAATGGTCAGGAAGTGATTGTCTTAAAGCCAGGTGCAGTTAAGACAAGCCACATTATAAAATTTGTTCATTACAATCAGGATGTCTACTTATTCGTAGGAGAGAAGTTGATTCTTGATAACGACAAAGCGTCGGAAGCCAGTCTTTTAGGTGAACGCCCAGGTCGGGGTGCAGAACAAGATAATACTGCTGTAAAGACACGAGCTAGCACTGAGCAGCCAGACACAGAGCAAGCAGCAGAGGGTTCTACTAGAGAAGAGATACAAGCAGGCAGTACCCCAGAATCGCAAGCATCAACACAGAATGATGAGTCAGAAAATCTGGCGGCATCTGATAATGGCACAGACAATATAGAAGAAGCCCCAGACCAGGGTACAGGACAAGACAATGCCGCCGTTGGATCACAAGCGGGGATAGAGCAGCCAGATGCAGAGGAAGCAGAAGCCGGTACAGCTAAAGGAGAGGCACAAGCGGACAGTGCTCAGGAAGCACAAGCATCAACGCAGAGTGATGGACAAAAAGATACGGCATCTGATGGCACAGTCAGTGTAGATGAAAGCCCAGACCAGGGTCTAGGCCAAGACAATACGGTTGTTGAGTCACAAGCGGAGGCAGATCAGCCAGACACAGAGCAAGCAGCAGAGGGTTCTACTGGAGAAGAGATACAAGCAGGCAGTACGCCAGAATCGCAAGCATCAACACAGAATGATGAGTCAGAAAATCTGGCGGCATCTGATAATGGCACAGACAATATAGAAGAAGCCCCAGACCAGGGTACAGGACAAGACAATGCCGCCGTTGGATCACAAGC